>JBMSMG010000007.1:0-43115 GCA_049421025.1 Prochlorococcaceae cyanobacterium
CTGACGCGGCAGAACAGACGAAAAGCCACCCCATTGGGGTGGCTTTTTTGTGTCTTTTTGCTGTTTTGGCATCAGCATGGTCGCTTGGCATCTCTGATTGACTGCTGCTTGTTGGTTTGCGGTTTGCTGCTGTTTAAGGGTCTTGATTCCAGAAGGCATGATGCCTGTGCTTCGATGCAAGCCTTGCAGGCATGCTTAGGCCCGCGACCATGATTCGTCGCTATGTGCGCTTGTTCTATCTTGCGGGCCGTCTATGGCTGCGCCATGACTGCGTCGATCTGAGTGCGGCTTTTGCCTATCACAGCCTGCAGTCTGTTTTGCCTGCGCTGTTGATTGCATTGTCTGTAGCGGCGCGGATTTTGGGGAATGATGATGGCTTAGTTGATGATCTTCTGCAGTCAGGATCGCGGTGGATGCCACCTGCTGCATTGGCCTATTTTGAGCTCGTGATCGAGCGTTTTCTTCGGCAGGGTTTTGGGGCCGGATTGTTCGGTGTCATCCTGCTTTTTTTGACCTCCAGCAATGCCTATCTGACTCTGCAACGCGGGGCTGATCGCATCTGGTGGCGACGGCCATCTGGTCATCGTCGTCAAACATTTGCCCAGTTGTTTCGCCGCTATCTCAAGCTTCGCTTCAAAGGTTTTGGCCTGTTGTTGTTGATGGGTTTATTTATTGCCCTTGATCAGTTGATCAGCAATCAGCGGGTCCTCGGCTCGCTTGATTTGAGGACTGTCATCGTTAATTGGCTGCCGCTCTCTCTGCATTGGCAGCGTCCTGTCGGTCTTGGACTTGACCTATTAAGTTCGCTTGCGATCACATTTGTAGGGGCCCAGTTGTTCCTTTGGTGGCTGCCCTCGCATCCTGTCGCTTGGAGAAGACTTCTTCCCGGCGCTGCGCTCTGCTCGGTTGCCTTGACAGGGCTCAACCTTCTTCTAGGGCGTGTTTTGTTGACTCTTGGCCTTCGTTTTTCGACCTATGGCGTTGTCGGCGGTGTACTGATATTGACCTTATGGGTTTGGCTTGTTGGTGTAATTGTTTATTACGCGCAATGTTTTAGTGTTGTCTACGGTTCTCGGCTGAATCATCTGAGGTTGCGCTCTTCCGCCTCTGCGTTGCCTTGATGGTTTCAGCTTTCAGCTGAGCACGCCAGGATGGCGGGGCACCGTGGTGCCTTAGGCACGTTCTTCCTCAATGGCCAATCGCTTGTCCTGGTGGTGGATCGTCGCGCTTGCCCTGCTGCTGTTAGCGCCAGGTCCTGCCAGTCGCCTGCTGTTTGACGTTGTCGGTGGTGTGACCCTGCTCATTGTTGCTCTGCCCGTTGCTCTTGGCGGGGTGGGTCTGTTGGCTTGGTTTCTCTTGCAGCGCCGCCTGCGTACCTGCGCCGCTTGCGGCTTCCGCAGTGTGGGCAGTGACGTCTGCCCGGCTTGCGGCACCGTGTTCAGCGTTGTCGGAGCTCAGGGCTCCCCATCCGCTGGCCAGGTCAGTGACACCAGCTTTGATGCACGTGACCTCACCATTGATGTCACCGCGACTGATGTCGATAAGGATGCTTCAGGCAAGCAGGATGCATGAGTCGACATTCAGTCGGATTTGAGTCGCCTCCGGGCTGCCATTCCTGCTGATCAGGCGCTGTTGGCTTGGGTTGCGTTGCCAGTGCTGCTGGTATTGGCCTTCAGCTCGTCGAGGCGTCGCTCTCTCAGGTAGAGGAACAGCGGGCATCCAAAGGCGAAGGCGATGGTGACGCAGCTCAGCAGCACCCAGCCCAGCCCGCGCATGTTCAGGCGACGTGCTTCGCTGACCATCCAGATCGTGACCGCCGTGGCTCCGATGGCCAAGTCCCTTGAGAGCGAAGCTGCAGCCGGATTGGCATTGGCCAATCGCACAAACAGGCCGAGATCAAAACTGGCCCCATAGGCCTGCATGAAATCGAGGTTGGCCAGCCATGGCAGCACGCCTCCAGCCAATGCCAGGGCTAGATACAGAGTCTGCAGGGTCGATTGACTGATGGCCACGGGGCTCAGGCGTTGTTGAACGGCGTTGTCGTGCCGTTTTGAGGATCCCACAGTTCAACGGTTTGCTCGATGCTCTCCAGCAGTTGCTCGCAGCGCAGGGCGTAGGCCTGAGCACGCTGATACAGCCCGCTCATCTCCTCGACTGGTAGGTCGGGAGCCTGCAGCTGGGCTAGCGCCAGCTCCAGCGCGCTTTGCGCCTCGCTGTAGCTCAGATCGGCTGCGATCGAGGGCGATGGGCTGTTCGCTTGCGACTCTTTGCTGCTGCTCTGGCGCTCCCCGCTCTTGTTGTCTGAGCCCTGGCTGCGCCCGCGCCCGCCGCGGCTTGATGCGGTGTTGCTTGTTGGTGCCATTTCAGTTGCTTCCTTCGTGCCGCTCGCCCATGGTCTCTGCTTGAGCCTGGCTGTGCGTATGCAGGCCGGTGATCTGGGCTTGCAGCATGCCATCGACCAACTGCAGAGTGACTTGATCACCAGCGTTGATCTGGTTGATGCGGCTGATCAGGGCGCCGCGTTGGTCGCGCATCAGCACAAAACCGCGTTGCAGCCAATGCTGCGGCGAGAGCAGCTCGAGCAGTTGCCGCTGCTGAGCCAGCAGGTGTCGTCTGGTTTCCAGCAGCCTGCGGGGATGCAGCTCGCCAAGCCGCGCTCGCCATTGAGCCAGCGTCTGGTGCTGCCGCTCGAGCCGCCAACGCAACTGCTCGGTGGCCTGTTGGCGCAGGCGCTGCAGTCCCTGTGCCACAGCCAGCCGATCGGGCAGTAAGGCCACCATGGCGGCGGTGGGGGTGGCGCAGCGCAGGTCTGCCACCAGATCCACCACCGTGGTGTCATCTTCATGGCCGACCCCGCTCACCACCGGCACGGGAAAGTTGGCGACGGTTCTGGCGAGTTGCTCTCCATCAAAGACGGCCAGGTCTTCGCGGCTACCGCCGCCGCGGGCCAGCACGGCTGCGTCGATGCCGAGGCTCGTGGCCTGATCGGCCAGCACTTGCAGTGCCTGACAGATCTCTGCTTCAACAGCGCCCTGCACAGGGATTGGTACCAGCAGAAGGCGGGCCGCAGGCCAGCGCTCAGCGGCCGTACGCAACAGGTCGGCCAGGGCCGAGCTGGGCACACTGGTGAGTACGGCAATCCGTTGGGGCAGCTTGGGCAAGGCACGTTTGCGCTCGGTTGCGAGCAGACCTTCGCGCTCAAGCAAGCTGCTGACCCGCTCGAACTGGCGCAGCACGGTGCTCAGGCTTGGCCGCAGATCGAGCACCTGCACCGACAAGCTGGCGCGGCCAGCCCAGAAGTTGAGTTTGCCCACCACCACAACACCCTCGCCATCGGCGGGTTGGTGGCTGAGCCGCGGTAGTTGAGAGGCCCAGGCCACAGCAGGAATCGATGCATCCCCATCAGCCAGGGTCATCCAGAGATGTCCCTTCTTGAGCTGGGGTTTGATCACCGTGGCGTCGAGCACGAACCGCGGGGCAAAACCTCGCTCCAGCAGGTTGCCGATGGCCCGGTTCAATTCAGCCACGCTGTAGCGCGGAAGTCCGGTGCTGCTCACGGCTTTGGAGTCACCCTTTGAGCTGGCGATAGCAATGCCACCAGTACAGGCTGAGCAGGCTGGCCGCAGCAAACACCCCTTGGCCGGCGGGGTGGTCGATGCGGACCAGGCCGATTCCGGCGATCACCAGTGCACTACTCAGTAGACGTGCACCGTCGCGCCGGTTGTTGACATAGAAGCGGGCCACAGTGGCACTGGCCAGGCTGCCAGGGGGCTTTGTTGACCATTTAAGGTCCCGCCTAGAAGCGTCTTGGCTCCATGGTGCGACGGCGGCAGCTGTTGGAGCAGCAATTGGCAGTGACGCTCCCCAAAAATCCAGCTCTGGTGCTGGTGACCGATCTGGACGGCACCTTGCTTGGGGGCTCACGCAGCTGGCGCCAGCGCGTCTACAGCTGGTTGGAGCGCAGCCGTGAGCAGGTGCTGCACGTGTTCTGCACAGGCCGCGATCTCTCGTCGATTGCCCGTCTGCTCAACGAGGACGCCGCCCATGGGCTGGTCGCACCGCACTTGGTGATTGGTGATGTGGGCTGCACGGTGGCTTGCGGTCAGAGCCTGGAGCCATTGCCTCTGGCCGTCGAGCCCATCGAAGCCCGTTGGCAGGGCAAGCCTGAGCGATTGCTGCCGCTGCTGGCTGGTGTGCCAGGCCTCTCACCCCAGCCTCTGAGTGCTGATCGGCGTCTGGCCTACTACTACGACCCCGATACTTTTGCGCCTGAGCTGGTGCCGGTACTCGAGGCCCACGGCGTCGATTGCCTGTTCTCCGACAACCGCTATCTGGATCTGCTGCCAGCGGGAGTCAACAAGGGCAGCACGCTGCTCGAGCTGCTGGCGTTGCTTGAGGTGGACCGTGCCCGGGTGGTGACCGCCGGTGACACCCTCAACGATCTGGCGATGTTTGAAACGGGCTTGGCCGGGGTGATGGTGGGCAATGCCGAGCCTGCTTTGCTGGAGCATGCACCGCGTCTGCCCCAGACGTACACGGCCAGGGCCCATGGCTGTGAAGGCATTGTCGAGGGCTTGCGCCACTTTGGCTTTGGCGATCTGTTGACGGGGTTATGAGCGCTGTTGCTGCTGGTGCCGTTTGGTGCCTGCTGTTGCAACAGCCGTGGTCGGATCCTCGGGCCAGGGGTGTTTGGGATAGCGGCCGCGCAATTCGCGCCGCACCTCGGCGTAGGTGTGCCGCCAGAAATGCGGTAGGTCTTCGCTGACGGCTGCGGGTCTGCCTGCAGGGCTCAGCAGTTCCAGCCGAACCGGTAGGCGGCCCTGCATCACGCTGGGGTGGGCCGCAGTGCCAAACAGCTCCTGCAGTTTGACGGCCAGCACCGGTCTGCCCTCGCGGTAGTCGAGTCGGGCCTGGCGACCTGAGGCGATCGCCAGGGTGCTGGGCAACAGGGCCTCGAGCTGCTGCCTGTACTCCCAGGCCAGCTCGCCCCACAAGCACGCCTGCAGATCGAGGCGTTGCAGGTCCTCAAGGCTGCGCAGGCCCAGCAGCTGCGGCCCCAGCCAGCTCGCCAGATCGTTCAGCAGGGTGCTGTCGCTGCGCGATGGCCATGGATCGCCGAGCCACTGATGGGCAATCTCCAGCCGCTGTTGCAACTGGCGGTC
Source organism: Prochlorococcaceae cyanobacterium (assembly GCA_049421025.1). Taxonomy (GTDB): domain Bacteria; phylum Cyanobacteriota; class Cyanobacteriia; order PCC-6307; family Cyanobiaceae; genus RGUW01. Next base: position 5,163 of record JBMSMG010000007.1, read on the forward strand.
TCCCTCGCTCCAGGGCAGCAATGCCAGACCGCGGCTACGAATCTGCTCGAGCAGCAGCTCGCCGATGGCCTGGTGATCGGCATCATCCAGGGGCCGGCGCTCGAGCACCAGGGCTCCCAGCCTGAGTTGCTGTTCGCAGCGCACCCGCTCAGCCTGGCTGTCCCAGCTGATGCAGGGCTGCACCGTGCCGCTGCCCCTGGCCTGCTGCAGCAGGGTCTCAAGCGGCAGCGGCAGGGCCAGCTGGATGCGGGCATCGTTGTGCTGACCATCAACGCTGGCCACAGCCAGAGCGGCCTGCGCGGCCAGCGGGTCATGGGGCGGCAGCGCCGCGCCCCTGCCATTGCGCAGTAAAAACCGCCCGGGTTGATGAGCCCGTGCCAGAGCGATCCGCTCCGGATAGGCCCAGCTGAGCAGCAGGGCCGCTGCTTCGGTGGGCGTTTCGCCGGTTGGCTTCTGCGGGGCCGGCAGCTGAGCCAGCAGCGCCTGACGCTGTTGCTGCAGGCGCTGCCACTGCGGGTTGCGGGGCTGCGGGTGGGCTAGCCAGTTCAGCCGTGCTCCCAGGTCACTCCCTGTGCTGCTGCGATCGAGGGGATCGCGTTCGCTCAGCAGCACCGCCAGTGAGGCGGCCATGGGCTGCCAGCCCCGCTCACAGGCCCGCAGCAGCATGTGGGCCAGCCGCGGATGCACGCCCAGTTGACCCATGGCACGGCCATGGGCGCTGAGCCGCCCCTCGTTGTCGAGCGCGCCCAGTTGCTCCAGCAAGACGCGTGCTTCCTGCAGGCTTGCACTGGGCGGCGCCACCAGCCAGGGGAGCCCTGTGCCGAGGGGCTCCCCCCAGAGCGCCAACTGCAAGGCCAGCGGCACCGGGTCGCACTCGAGCAGTTCTGGGGTGTCAAAGGCTGGCCGCCTTTGTTGCTCGAGCTCAGACCACAGGCGAACGCAGCGACCGGGGCCTAGGCGTCCGGCGCGGCCCTTGCGTTGTTCGGCGCTGGCCTGGCTCGCGCTCACGGTGACCAGGCCATCCATGCCACTGCGCGGATCAAAGCGGCTGCGGCGGCTCAGGCCGCTGTCGATCACCAGCTCCACGCCGTCAATCGTCAGCGAGCTTTCGGCGATGCTCGTGGTCAGAACCACCTTGCCTTGGGCGGTGCGCGCAGCACAGATGGCCTGGCTCTGCTGAGCCAGCGTCAGGTTGCCGTGCAGCACGGTGAGCTCACAGTCGGCGCTCCAGCTGGTTGCCTCAAGGGCCCGTTGGGTTCGCCCGATGTCGGCAAGGCCCGGTAGGAACACCAGCGCCGTGCTGCCCGCGCGGGGTGCGTCTCGCCAGTGGGCCGAGAGCGCCCGCACCACCTGGTGGGCAAGCGGTTCGTCCTGTTTGGGCCGCTGATAGCTGATCTGCACCGGATGCTCGCGGCCGTCGCTGCGCAGGACCTGGGCCTGGGGCCAATGCTGGGCCAGGGCCTCGATCTGCAGGGTGGCCGACATAACCAGCAGCCGCAGTTCAGGGTTGAGCAACTCGCGGGCCTGACGCAGCAGCACAAGCGCCAGTTCGGTCTCAGCCCCGCGTTCATGGAACTCATCGAGGATCACGGCAGTGACCCCGGCCAGCTCAGGCTCAGCCTGCAGCCGGCGTAAAAACAGGCCGCTGGTGAGCACCTCAAGCCGGGTGGCAGCCGATGTGCGCGACTCCAGCCTGACGCTGTAGCCGACGCGCTGACCCACAGGTTCACCCAGCTCGCCCGCCAGTCGCTGGGCCGCAGCCTTGGCCGCCAAGCGTCTGGGCTCAAGCATCCAGATCTTGCCTGCTCCTGGAGTTTCGCCAAGCAGGGCCAGGGGCACGCGGGTTGTCTTGCCTGCCCCAGGCGGTGCTTGCAGCAACAGAGTTGCCCCCGGCGCTGCCAGAGCGGCTGTGATGGCCGGGATTAGGCCATCAATCGGTAGGGCGTGCTGCTGCGACTCAGCGCACGTGGCGAGCTCCATCGACCGGGTGATAGGGCTCGCCGGTGGTCTCTTCGTAAACGATGGCTGGCAGTCCGGTTTCAAACATGGTCTGCAGCGCTTCTTTGAGGTAGGGATTCCAGCCGCCGGTGCTGACCTTGCCGTGCCGCACGGTCCAGTCCCAGGTGCCTTGCAGGTCACGGGGAATGCGGCCTTCGCGGTCGCGGCGGGCCACCAGATCCTGTGATTCGACGAGGCCGACCAGGATCGGTTCCTTGCCGTAGGCGGGCGTGAGGCTGAGCTCGAGACGCACCGGATCCTCCTTGATCAGCTTCAGCCGAAACCGGGGCGGCAACTTGAGATTGCGCAACACGGCACCGACGATTCTGGTCCTTTGATCCACCGGCACTCTCCGCTTGAAGACAGGTTCTGCCCTGTGAGCCTATTCAGTGGAGGGTCGGGGCTCGTCTTCGAAGCGCACGGTCAGCAGATCTTCGCGGGTCAATTCACCATCGGAATCGAGCAATTCCGGGTGGATGGTGAGCCGTCCGGTTCGGTCAACAGGCTGGTTGGCCGCGTCTGAGGCGGATCGCCCCCCTGTGTTGGCGGCGCCATAACCGCGCGCCATCACCCTGAAGGCCTGCCAAAGCAGAACAACAAAGCAGGTTCCGTACAGCAGCGGGAGCATCAGCTGCAGCAGGTGAGGGGCTGATCCCATCATGGCTCCCGCCTGCCTGCTTGCTCCCCCGTGGTTGCCAGCATCCACGCCCACAGGGTGGCGCAAGCTGCACCAAAGGCGAGAAAGGCCAGCAACAGCGAAGCGGTGCCCATGGCGTTCAGGCTGTTTACAAATCTTAGCGAGCGGCCGCTGGCTTGGTTCCTCGCTGCCGCAGTGAGTTCCTAGCCTTGTGCCCCAAGCCAAGGAACTTGCTATGGGGTCTGTGCGTTCCACCGCTGTTGCGCTCGCTGGGTCGTTGCTTGCGTTGCAAGGGGCAGCCACGGCTCTGGCGCAGGGCGGCTCCCCGTCACCGCAATCGCCCGCAACGGCCGCTCCGCCGGCGTCGTTGTCGCGTCAGTCGTTTGTGGCGGCGGCTGTGCGCCGCGCTGGCCCTTCGATCGTCACCATCGACACCGAGCGAACGGTGACCGTTCGCGGTGGTGCCCCGGGATTACCAGCCCCGCTGCTCAATGACCCATTTTTTCGGCAGTTCTTCGGTCTGCCCCAGTTCATGGTGCCGCCTTCGCAGCGCACCGAGCGAGGTCAGGGCAGCGGCTTCATCGTTGATGCCAGTGGCTTGATCCTGACCAATGCCCATGTGGTCGACAAGACCGACAAGGTCATCGTCGGTCTGCAGGATGGTCGCCGCCTCGAGGGCACCGTGGTTGGGCTGGATCCCCTGACCGATCTGGCGGTGGTGCGTTTGAGCGGCGCTGGTCCGTGGCCGCTGGCGCCTTTGGGCAACTCGGATCAGTTGCAGGTGGGCGATTGGGCCATCGCCGTGGGCAACCCTTTTGGCCTCGACAACACGGTGACCCTGGGCATCATCAGCAACCTCAATCGCAATGCCAGCAAGCTTGGGATTACCGATAAGCGTCTCGATCTGATTCAGACCGATGCGGCGATCAACCCCGGCAATTCAGGCGGCCCGCTGCTCAATGCCGATGGTGAGGTGATCGGCATCAACACCTTGGTTCGCTCAGGACCTGGGGCTGGTTTGGGCTTTGCCATTCCCATCAATCGGGCCCGCGACATCGCTTCCCAGCTGGTGAGTAAAGGCCGTGCCAGTCACCCCATGATCGGGGTGAGCCTTGAGCCCGTGCAGCCAACAGCGGGTTCAGATGCCGTCAGTGGTATCAGGGTTGTTGCGGTTGTGCCCGGGGGGCCGGCGGCGTCAGCCGGGTTAAGACCTGGCGATGTGATCGTGGCCGCAGCCGGACAGCCTGTGCGCCAGCCGGGGCAGTTGGTTGGCGCGGTTGAGCGCACGGGCGTTGGCAACAGCCTGCCCCTGAACGTGTTGCGTCAGGGCAATGAACTCAAGATCCAGGTGGTTCCTGTGGATCTGAGCACCCTGAATCGGCGTTAAGCCCGTTCGCGCAACTGTTCGACGCACTGGGTGACGCACTCCCCGTCATCCAGTGAGCAGGTTGTGATGCATTCGAAATAACTTTCCATGGCATCCCAGGTCTGGCTTGCGGCGTCGCCCTGTTGCATCGAGCCGCCGTTGATCGGTTGCGGTCCGTTGAACTCGGCCATGGCTCGTTGGATGCGATGCGTATGAAGTCAGCTTATGCAGACAAAACTCTTGACACCAGGAAAATGAGTCTCAATGCCTAGGCCTTGATGAAGTTTCGTGTTGCTGTCTTTAAGTCCCAGTGGTGGCGCTACTTCTCAGGCTTGAGCTGGCTGTTTCTTGCGAGACTTCTCGCGTTGCTTCTCGCGGTTGGCGGCCCGTTTGGCAGCCCTGGCCTGCTCCTCTGAGGCGGCGCGTGCAGCGTCGGCTTCTTCTTCTTTTTTCTGCAGGTAGTAGGCGTAATCACCCCGGTAGCGCACCAGCTCGCCGTCTCTGAGCTCCACGATGGTGTTGGCCACCCGTGAAATGAAGTAACGGTCGTGGCTCACCAGTAGCGCCGCGCCTTCGTACGCGATCAGGGCGTCCTCAAGCATTTGTTTGGCGGGGATGTCGAGGTGGTTGGTGGGCTCATCGAGCACCAGCAGGTTGCAGGGCGAGAGCAGCATCAGCGCCAAGGCCAGCCGCGCTTTTTCACCACCCGAGAGCTTGCCGGCCTCTTTGAAGACGCTCTCATTGGAAAAGCAGAAGTTGCCCAGCAGGCTGCGCACCTGGGTTTGGGTCCAATCGGGGACCGCCTCAAAGATCGTGTCGATCACGGTCTTGGAGAGATCCAGGGCTTCGGCCTGGTTCTGCTCGAAATACCCGGCGATCACGTTGTGCTCGCCCAGGCGGGCCACCCCTTCGTCAGGGGTTTCTGTGCCCATGATCAGCCTCAGCAGGGTCGATTTGCCGGCGCCGTTGGGGCCGACAAAGGCGATGCGGTCGCCCCGCTCGATCTCGAGCTCGGCCCCCAAAAACAGAATTTGCTCGCCATAGCTGTGGCTGAGGTCCTTGATCTCGGCTACAAGCCGGCCGGAGCGCGGCGGCTCCGGAAAGCTGAAGCGCGGGCCTCCTACGGTTTCGATCGGGGCGTCGATGCGCTCGACCTTCTCGAGCAGCTTTTCGCGGCTCTTGGCCTGGGTGGAGCGGGTGGCGCTGGCCCTGAAGCGGTCGATGTAGGCCTGCTGTTCGGCCAGTTCTTTTTGCTGACGCTCAAAGGCGGCCTGGGTGGCTTCGCGCTCGAGGGCCTTTTGCTCCAGGTGCTGGCTGTAGTTGCCCAGGTAGGTGCGCGAAATGCCGCGCTCGGTCTCGACGATCTGGTTGCAGACCCGATCTAGAAAGGTGCGGTCGTGGCTGATCACCACAAGAGCGGCGCTCTGCTGCAGCAGATAACCCTCCAGCCACTGAATCGTCTCCACGTCCAGGTGGTTGGTGGGCTCGTCGAGTAGCAGCAGATCGGGCTCCTGCAGCAGGATCTTGCCCAGGGCGATGCGCATCTGCCAGCCGCCTGAGTAGTCGGCCACCAGCTGCTCAGCGCCCTCTGGGGTGAACCCGATTGTGGGCAGCAGTTTGTCGATGCGGGCGTCGAGCTCGTAGCCATGCAGCGCCTCAAAGCGCTCGTGCAGGTGACCCAGCTCGTGGATCAGCTCCTCGAGGTGATCGGGATCTGTGGCCGCCTTGTCGCTGGCCATCTCCTGTTCGACGGCGCGGGTGCGGTTGAGCACCGTGGCAGCCTCGCCGAAGGCCTGAAACAGCTCGGCGCGCACGGTGCGCTGCGGGTCGACGTCAAACTCTTGCTGCAGATAGGCGATGCGCGGGTTGCCCTGGCGCACGATCTGGCCGCTGCTGGGCTCCTCGAGGCCGGCAATGAGGCGCAGCTGGGTCGATTTGCCTGCTCCGTTGACGCCGACCAGGCCGATGCGATCCCCGCTTTTGACCTCCCAGGTCACATTGCGCAGCACCTCGCCTGTGGGATAGATCTTGCTGATCGACTCAAGGCGCAGCACGGCAACGGCATCCACGGGGCTGCCGCCAAGGCGCGGCAAGGTCCCCATCATCCCGCTCGGCCAGACTGAGCTGCAGTGCGCCCTGCCACGCTCCGATGATCAAACGCCTCGAACAGGTGGCCGCCCTTGTCGTTGCCGCTGGTCTGGCGATCGTCAGTTATTGGCTGTTTTTCAGCTGGGCCCAGGGTGGCGGTGCCGGTCAACGCCAGCGACGTTCAGAGGCCCCCGCGGGCTTTGAGCAGCCACTGCTTGCTGGCGGGATCATCGAGCGAGGCAATGTGGGCCCGCACCTCTTCGGCGCTGACCGGCAGGTTGTGCTCTTCGCCGAGGGCGACGATGCGCGCCAAGGCGCCACTGGGGTCTTGAAGGGCCTGGCGGAACAGCGCCTGGGTTAGCTCAGGGTTGGCTTGGATCAGCGCATACAGCGCGGCGGCATGGCCTTGGCTGCTCTCAGACATGGGAGGCCGGTCGTTCGGAGAGGCTCAGACCCCGACCTTATGGGTGATCGGCCGATTTGGCAGTCTGCGGTCGTGCTTTGTGGCAGAGGCGTCAGGCTGCTTGGGGTTGGCTGGCGTCGAGTTCACCGCTGGCAGAAGCATCTTCCATGCTGCGCGCATCGAGGCAAAGCACTTTGCGCAATTGGGCGTAGTTGTGAGCCAAGGGCTGGTTGCCGTCTTGCTGGGCGCCAAATTCGGCCCGTTGCAGCACGTGGTGCAGGTGGGTGAGCAGATAGGTGCTGATCACGGCTGAGACCAGCACGTCGCTGCGCTCTGGGGTGCGTGCTTTGCGGTTGCGGACCTGCTCACGGCTGGCACCGGCGAGGCTCTGGCGTGGCCGTGTGGATTGCCTGGAGAGAGTGGCCATAGGGATTCGGGGGCATCACCCCCGTGGCGAAACAGATGCGTCAAGCATAGTCATGGATACTACCCTTGCGCATCTCTGTACACTTTGGACTAACCCAAAGCATCCGAGCGGCAGTGGCCACGCGGCAAAGCTCCTCCAGCGGAAAGCCGAAGTCACCGCGCATCCAGGTGGTGCTGCCCGAAGAGCTGTGTCAGCGCCTAGCTGAGCTCGCCGAAGCCGAATCGCGCACGGTCAGCAACATGGCCAAGGTGCTGATCCAACAGGGAGTGGAGCGCTTTGAAGAAGCCATGGCCGCTCCTATCGCGGCTTCTTCTGTGGCCCCAGCCGCTGCGACCGATCACTTTCGCGCTGTGCTCGAAGAGCAGGAGCGTCAGCAGCCCCAGCGGCTCAGAGGAGCCCCCCGCCGGGTGCGTCTGCAGCGCCCGAGCTAGGCCGGTCTGGCACACACGCCCAGCACAGCGGGCCGTCTGGCGCCGGTGACGCTGATCGCGTTGCCGGGGTGGTTGTGGTGGTGCCACCAGGCCAGCAGCGCAAAGGCCAGAGCTTCGCGCTGCTGATCGGCGATGCCCAACTCCGCCAGGGGGCGCACGATCGTGCCGCGGCAGCGGCGCCTGAGTTGCTCCATCAACGTGGCGTTGCGGCAGCCGCCGCCAGCGACCAATAGCTCAACGGGGGCGCGCTCGCGCAGATCTTGCGCCACACAGGCAGCGCTGAAGGCGGTCAGCGTGGCGAGTTGATCGTTTTGGCCCAGATGGCTCATGGCGTCGAGGCGCTGCTGCAGGTCGGCCTGACCGAATAGCTCTCGCCCGGTTGATTTGGGTGGCGGCTGCTGCAGGTACGGCTGCTGCAGCCAGCTGGCGATCAAGGCTTCGTCAGGATTGCCCATGGCGGCCCAGGCGCCGCCCTCGTCGCAGCTGCGCTTGCCGCTGCTGAACTGCTGAACGGCCAGATCAATCAAGGTGTTGGCAGGCCCGCAGTCCCAGCCGCTCAACTCGGCGTTTCGCTCAGGGCCTTGAGCTGGGGGTATGAGGGTCACATTGGCGATTCCTCCCAGGTTGAGCACGGCCCGCCAGCCCGCGATGCGCCCCAGCAAGGCCGCATCGGCAGGGGGAACCAGCGGTGCCCCTTGTCCGCCAAGTGCCAGATCGGCCGCGCGACAATCAAACACCACCGGTCGCTGCAGCAGAGCCGCCAGCAAGGGGCCTTGCAGCAGCTGCAGGCTGGCGCCCCGCTGACCATTGGCGGGAGGCCGGTGCCACAGCGTCTGGCCGTGGCATCCCACCAGGTCGGCCAGCCCGCCTGGATCGCACTGCTGGGCCGCCGCAGCCTGCTGGACGGTGATGGCTTCAGCCAGGTTCAGCAGCTCGGCAGTGCTCAAGCACGCACCCTGGCCGGCAGCGATCAGCTGCTGCCTGAGCCGCTCGGGATAGGGCACGCTGGCGCTGGCCAGAATCTGCCAATGCGGCCGGCGCCGGGAGCCGCTGAAGCGAGCCAAAACAGCATCAACGCCATCGGCGCTGGTGCCACTCATCAGCCCCAGCACGCGCATCGTGACGTCAGTGGCTGGGCAGCGCTTCGAGGGCTTCGCTGGTGCCCATGACCACCAGCAATTCGTCGGCAAGAAGAATGTGCGAGGCCGGTGGATTGACGGCCAGGCGGTTTTCGGGCCCGGCTGCCAGCACGCTGACGTTGAAGTTTTTGCGCAGGTTGAGATCGCGCAGCGATTGCCCCACAAACGACTGCGGCACCTTGATCTCTTCAATGCTGTTGCGATCGTCTAAGCGCAGACGCTCCAGCAGGTTGGGCCGCACCAGTTCCATGCCGAGTCGTGTGCCCTGCATCTTGGAGGGGAACACCACTTTGTCGGCGCCCACGCGTCTGAGCATTTTTTCGTGCAGGTCGCTGGTGGCGCGAGCGATCACCTGACGCACCCGCGAACCTTTGCCGTCTTTGACGATCAAGGTGGCGGTGATGCTGGCCTCGATCGGTTCGCTGATGGCGACCACCACCGTGGCGACATCGAGCACCCCGGCAGCGCGCAGCGCTTCCTCGTCGGTGCAGTCCACCACCCGCGCTTCGACGGCTGAGGCTTGTTGACGCAGCTCATCGACGGCGCGTTGGTTGGCGTCGATTGCCAGCACCTCAGCACCAAGCCTGAGCAGTTCGAGGCTCACGGCGGTGCCAAAACGTCCAACGCCGATGACCGCAAAACTTTCGGTGGCCGCGGGCGCCTCTCCTTGCCATTGCCACCATTGGTTCATGAATCCAAAGCCCGAAGCAGAGCCAGATCAGAAGGCTGACCCTCCGATTCTGGCTCCCTTTGGGCCCCACATCAGCGGTTGGGCTGAGGGGTCATGCGCAGATAGGGCCTGATCTCAGTGACACCCTTGGGAAACTTGCCGCGGGCTTCTTCGGTGGGAATCGAAGGCACCACGACACAGTCGTCGCCGTCTTTCCAGTTGACCGGGGTGGCGACCTGATGGTGGTCGGTGAGCTGCAGCGAATCGATCACGCGCAGGATCTCATCGAAGTTGCGGCCGGTGCTGGCCGGATAAGTGATCTGCAGGCGCAGCTTTTTGTTGGGGTCGATGATGAACACCGAGCGCACCGTCAGGTTGTTGAGCGAATTGGGGTGGATCATCCCGTAGAGATCGCTCACCTTCTTGTCTTCATCGGCCAGGATCGGGTAATCAACCGTGGTCTTCTGGGTCTCGTTGATGTCGCAGATCCAGCCCTTGTGGCTCTCGGCTGAATCGACGCTCAGGGCGATGGTTTTGACGTTGCGCTTCTCCCATTCGGGTCGCAGGCGCGACACTTCGCCCAGTTCGGTGGTGCAGACCGGGGTGTAGTCGGCGGGGTGGGAGAACAACACGACCCAGCTTCCGCCGGCGAAGTCGTAGAGGTTGATGGGACCCAGCTGGGAGTTCTGGGTGAAATCGGGCACGGTGTCGCCCAGTTGCAAGGCCATGGGAGGAGGTTCGATCTCCTTCTTATGTTGCCATAGTCGATCGGAAAACGGGTTAACCCCGCTCGATCAGCACGCAGCGCAGTCCAGCAGCCCTGGCGCCGGCCAGGTCTTCGGGGCTGTCGCCCACGTGCCAGGCCTCATCGGCCCGGAGTTCAAGCGCGCTGAGGGCCAGGGCAAACGGCCTGGGGTCGGGCTTGGCAGCGCCCGCTTCGCTGGAGACCACCACCGCGTCAAACCACAGATCAAGCTCCAGTTGCTCGAGCAAGCCGTGCAGACGGCGATCAAAGTTGCTGACCACCGCCAGCTTCAGTCCTGCGGCATGCCAGCGCTGCAACTGCTGCAGCACATCGGGATAGACCTGCCATTGCTCGCCCTGTGCAAAGTGCTCAAACAGAGCCAGCCGCAGCTCTTGATCGGGTTCGGGGGCCCCAGCTTGGCCGAAGGTTTCGGCAATCCGCTCCCCCCACCAATCCTGCTCAGCGCGCAGCAACGCGTCGGGCTCGAGGCTGTCGAATGCCAAGGGTGGTGCCTGGCTCAGAACCTGCCGAAAGGCGGCATCCGCCGCTTCGGCTTCAAGGCTGATGCCATGTTCTGCGGCTACTGCTGCATAGCTGCTGCCGACGGGGCGCTGCAGGCCGATCAAGGTGCCCATCGCATCGAGCAAGAGTCCCCTGGGTTTGGACCATGGCGCCGGCGGGGCGGAGCTAGAAGGGGCGGGCATCGTCACGGCGGCGGCACATCACCAGTGCGCCAGCCATCCTGCCGCCACTTTGACCCGATGGCTGCGCCCTGGCAGGCGTGTCAGGTAGGCAAGTTTGCGGAGCTCAAAGGCGGCTCGACCAGCCAGTGTCAGGCCCGCAGCCGTCAAGCAGGCATCCCCCCGGCCGAGGCTCATCATTTCGCCAAGGTCCTGGAACTTGAAGGCCTTGAGGGGTTCACCGTGTTCGCTCGCCATCAGGTTGGCAGCGAGGCAGCCCGCTTGTTGAAACGCCACCTGGGCATTGCTTGACAGCGGCTGGCCCTCGGCATCGTCAAGCGCGGCCACATCGCCAATGGCAAAGACGTCCTTGACGCCTTGGACGCGCAGGTCCTGATGGCACAGCAGCCTGCCGCGGGCATCGTGCGGTGCAGCTGGATCCAAGCAAGGCGGCAGTGCCTTGATGCCAGCGGTCCAGATCACCGCATCCACCGCGAGTCGTTCGGCTTGCGGGCCGATCAGCAGATGGTCGGCCCCTACAGCGCTCACTGCAGCGCGGGTGCGCACGCGCACATCGCGCCGCTGCAGCGCCAGCAACGCCTGCTCGCGGTTGAAGGCTTTGGCGCCTGCCAGCAGTTGGGGGCCCTGCTCCAGCAGTTCGACCAGCGCACAGCCCTTGACTTCATCGGCAAGCTTGCAGGCCAGTTCAACGCCACTGGCGCCGCCACCGACCACCGCCAGCCTTTGCAGCGGGCGTTGGCGTTGCTGCAAGGTTGTGAGCAGCGCCTGTAGGCGCTGCACATCCTCCAGGCTGCGAAAACTGAGTGCGTGTTCGGTGACCCCCGGCACACCAAAGGTCTCTGTGCTTGATCCGCTTGCGATCACCACCTGTCCGTAGGCGATCTGCCGGCCAGCAGCGGTGTGGATCCAATGGTTGCTTGTGTCCACCCGGGTGACGCGATCCTGGAGCCAGGCGACTCCTCGGCCAGCCAAGAGTGCGTCGTAGCGAGGTGCAATCTCCCAGCTGCGCAGTTCATGGCTCAGCAGCTCGTAGAGCAAGGGCAGAAACAGAAAGCGCTCCCGCGGCTCGATCAGCAGGATCGGGCGATGCGCTGGCTGCTCGGCCAATGCCAGAGCTGTGAATAGCCCACCAAATCCGCCGCCCACGATCACGACCGGTGACTGAGGTGTCGCTGGCATGGTGTGCCCCGGCTGCGGCCTCGAACCCTAACGGCGAGCGCGGCTGGGGAGCGATGATGCTCCGATGGTCAGTGCTCCAGCCACCTCCCTGCCTGCCGATCAGCAGGGCCAGCCCGTGGCCCTCGAGCAGGCCTTGGCTGTGCTCGAGCCTCTCTCGGCCCAGGAGCGTTTGGCCTGGGCCCAAAGCACCTTTGGCGAGCGTTTTGCGCTGACCACCAGTTTTGGCATCCAGGCCGCGGTCTTGCTGCACATGGTCAGTGAGCTGTCCCGCCATAGCGGTCAACCGGTGCAGGTGATCTGGGTGGACACCGGTTATTTGCCCGCTGAGACCTATACCTATGCCGATCAGCTCGTCGAACGGCTGGGGCTGCAGTTGCACATCGCACAGGGCGCCATCAGTCCGGCCCACATGGAGGCCCGTCATGGCCGCCTCTGGGAGACCGGTGAACTGGCCGATCTGCAGCTGTATCACCGCATTCGCAAAGTTGAGCCCCTCGATCGGGCGCTCGAGGACCTGCAGGTGAGCTGCTGGGCCAGTGGCGTGCGCGGCGCACAGACCGACCATCGCCGCGCCATGCAGACCCTCGATCCGATCAGGGGGCGTTGGTCACTGCGGCCCCTGCTGAGTTGGAGCAAACGCGACGTCTACTACTACATGCAGGAGCACGAGCTGCCCCAGCACCCCCTGTTCGAGCAGGGGTATTCGACCGTGGGCGATTGGCACTCCAGCGCTCCCGATGACGGCGGCGTGAGTGGGCGCGCCACCCGCTTTGGCGGACTGAAGCAGGAATGTGGCATCCATTTGCCCGGACTCATGGGTGAGGGCATCTGAGGTGAGCCTGCGGGGAGACACCCGCTGGTTGCTGGTTGGCAACAGCCGCTGGCATTGGGCAGCCGAGCAGCAGGGCCAGCGCCGTTACTGGAGTGTGCCCACTGCCCACCCGCTTGAGGTGCAACCGCAGCGCTGGGCCGCAGTGGGACCGGTGCCTGATGGACTGCTGGATCCGGCGCGCCAGCTGTTGCTCGAGCAGGTGCCCTTGCGGCACATGCCACAAGCGTTGGGTATTGATCGAGCTCTCGCTGGCTTTCAGGCCTGGAGCCTGGCCCAAGCCCCTGTGTTGGTGGCCGATGCGGGCACAGCCTTGAGCCTCACCTGGATTGATGAACGCGGCCGGTTTGCCGGCGGCCGGTTGATGGCGGGCGCTGCCTTGCAGCTGCGGGCCTTGCACCTGGGCACGCAAGCCTTGCCTGCCATCGACATGGCTGCACTTGAGGTGCCCGGCGGCGCGCTTGAGCCCTGGCCGCAGCAGACAGCTCAGGCCCTGCTCACTGGTGTGCTCGAGGGTCTTGCGGGCGCCCTGCAACGCGCGGCCCGGCAGCTGGCTCTTCAGGAGCCACGGCTGCAGCTGTGGTTGACCGGCGGCGATGCGGGCCGGCTGGCAGCGCTGCTCAACAGCTCAACAAGCGATCAAACGCCTGGTGTGTGGCGCTGGGATCCTGGACTCTGCCTCGATGGCCTGGCCCGGGTTGCCGAGCTCAGCTGAGTCCCAGGTCCCGCACAATGTCGTCGGCCATGGTCTCGGCTTTGACTTTGGTGTAGGCCTTTTCGATGCGGCCTTGCGCGTCGATCACAAAGGTGTGGCGCATCATGCCCATGTATTCGCGCCCCATGAATTTCTTGAGGCCATAGCTGCCATAGGCCTCGGCGACCCCGCAAGGCTCGGGGTCGCTCAGCAGGGTGAAGGGCAGGTCGTATTTGGCGATGAACTTGCCGTGGCTGGCGGCGCCGTCCTTGCTGATGCCAAGCACCTGGATGCCGTGTTGCTTGAACACGCTCCACTGATCACGGAAGTTGCAGGCTTCCTTGGTGCAGCCCGGCGTGTCGTCCTTGGGATAGAAGTAGACAACGACACGCTGGCCGCGCAGCTGGCTTAGCTGAACGGGCGTGCCGTTCTGGTCGTTGAGGGTGAAGTCGGGAGCGGCATCGCCGACCTGCAGGGCCATGACGGGTGGGATTCACAATGGCGAGAGCCTAGGGGGGGCTTTGCCGACGCCGCAGCTCTGGTTGGTGCCCTGGGATCCGCCCGAGCACGCTGGTGTCTGCTCGGACACCTGGTCTGAGCACGCGGCGCTCGCCAGCGCGTTGTCGGCGTCTGAGCAGCATTGGGCTGATCGTCTGCCTGCACCGCAGCGCTGGCGTTATGCGATGAGCCGCGCCGCGATGCGCCACCTGCTCAGTGGGGTGCTCGATGTGGCGGCGTTGCAGGTGCCGTTGCACAGCCCGCCAGGCAAACCTCCTCAGCTGGCGCCACAACAAGGCTTTGTCAGCCTCAGTCATGCCCGTGGTGCGGCCCTGATCGCTTGGTCGCCCGCTGCGATCGGGGTCGATGTTGAGGCTGCTGATCGCAGCTTTGATGCCCGGGCTTTATTGCAGCGCTTTTTCCCCTTGCAAGAACAACGCCAGCTGCAGGCGTTGCCGGCAGAACCTCTGCGCCAGGCGGTGCTGCGCAGCTGGATTGCCAAGGAGGCCGCCATCAAGTGGCGCCAGCGTTCCCTGGCCCAGGAGTTGACGGCCTGGAGCTTTGAGCACGCCAGCGGCTTGTTGCATCACTGCAGCGAAGCCTTGACGCTCAAACCTTGCGAAGGCCTGTGCCAGCGGTGGCGCTGGGCCGCTGCAGGCGAGAGCCTGGAGAGCCTGCAGGTGGCCCCTTTAATTTGGCGGTTCGAATCGTGATGACAGCGGTGCAGTGGAAGGCCAGGGTCCGGCGCTTTGCAACATCCCTGGCGGCTGGGGTGCTCCTGCTGCCGCTGCACGCCGCAGCGGCAGCAGCGGCGGGGGGTGATGAGAGGCCAGCCATCGAGCGCTTTGTGGCCACTGGGGTGATCAGCACCCGGAGCTTGCAGCAGGATCTGGGCCGGGCGCTGTGGCCGCCCCATGAGCTGCGTGCTGCGGTGGCGCGGGCCTATGGCATCCGCACGGTGGCCTTGGATCGTTACCTGGCATCACCAGCGGGGCGCACCCTGTTGAGCCAAGCGCTGTCCTGGTGGTCGGCAGATCTGGCTCCACAGGTGCGCCTGGCGGCCTTGCAATCAGCGCTGCTCGCCGATAGCCGCGATGGCTCCATTTCACTGTTGGGCGTGTTGCAACAGCTGCCTGTTCGTTTTGTGCTGGTTGAGGCTGGCCAAACTCCTCAGGTGGGCGCAGCGGCTTGCGGGTGCCCGGCCGACTGCGGTAGCTCGGCTCTTGCCCATCTGGCGTTTTTGATGGCTTGCCTGCAGGCAGGCTCGATGAATCCTGCAGGCCGCTGATCAGGCCTGCAGCGTTGCGATCAGCAGCTGGTGGCGCAGCCGCTGCGGCAAGTTTTTGCCGCTCTCGGCTTGAAGCAGCCGCTTCAACCGGTTGCGCTGCTCCACAGTGCTGAGGTGTTTGGCCAAGAACGCCGCGTAGGGCTGTTCGTCGTTGAACCAGCGATCAAGCAGCTCAGGCTGCAGCGGCAGTTGCAAAGGCTCATCCCAGCTTTGGCTGCTGACGCCCTGCCAAAGCGAACCCTCAAGCAGCTCCGTTGGATCGCTGCTGCTGCGCTTGAGCCAGGCTGTTTCGGCGGCGGCCAGCTGCGACAGTTGATCTGGCTCGAGTTCTGCCGTGCCGTCGCTTGAGGCGGGACGGCCTGCTTGGCTCCACAGCTCCAGCAGGCCTCCAACAGGCCCTAGCTCAGGTGTGCTTTCAAGCAACCGCAACTCGGTGCCGGGCGCAGCCAGTTGGGTCATCGTTTCAAGCCAGCGGCGGCGCGCTTTGGCTTGGCGTGGGAGCAGCACCTGCCGTGCGGCGATGCGTTCAAAGGGACCTTGCAGCTCAGCAAGATCAACCACAACCTCGGGTTGGCGCAACTGATCAAGAACCTGCAGTTGCGCTTGCAGTCGTTGTTGATCACCTGAGCTGGCAGCGCAAATCACCACCTGCCCCTCGGGGGTGTGCTCCAGCGCATCGAGCGCCCAGAGCAGGGAGCGGGCATTGAGGATCAGCGTCCGTTCGTGGCGCTGCCAGCGGGCATCGGCCCAAAACCGCTCACGCAACTGGTCGAGCCGTTCGCCCTCGGCGACAGCCGAGCGGGCCAGCCAGCGCTGCAGTTCCGGTTCGTCGGGGCTGACGCTCAGCACCTCGCTCTGCTCGGCGGCAGTTTCGGCCGCGGCGGCCAGTTGGGCGGCCCGGCGTTGCTGCAGCCGCAGCCGCAGGCCCGCTTCCCAGCCCTGGCTACCGGGTTGCCAGAACAGCTGCCCTTGCAGGCTGGCCGGCAAGTATTGCTGGGCCACCCAGTGCTCGGCGTAGGCATGGGGGTAGCGGTAACCCACGCCATCGCCGAAGGCGGCGCCGTCGCGGTTGGCATCGCGCAGGTGAGCAGGCACTTGTTGCCTGCTGCTGGCGCGCACCGCCTTGAGCGCGTCAAAGAAACCCAGAACGCTGTTGCTTTTTTCGGCGTTGGCCAGATAGAGCGCCGCCTGGGCTAAGGGGTAGAGCCCTTCTGGCAGGCCTACGCGCTCGAATGCAGCAGCACAGGCTTCGACCACGACGATCGCCTGGGGATCGGCCAGGCCGATGTCTTCACCGGCGGCGATCAGCATGCGCCTGAAGATGAAGCGGGGGTTCTCACCGGCTTCGACCATGCGCGCCAGCCAAAACAGAGCCGCATCGCTGTCGCTGCCTCGCAGCGATTTGATGAAGGCGCTGATCGTGTCGAAGTGCGCATCGCCCTGCTTGTCGTAGAGCACGGCACGCTGCTGAATCGATTCTTCAGCAATCGCCAGGTCAATGGCGATTGCCCCATCGGCTCCAGCGGGCGTGGTTTCGACAGCCAGCTCAAGGGCGTTGAGCAGGCTGCGGGCATCGCCCCCGGCCACGTCGACCAGATGGTCGATGGCAGCGCTGGTGATGACGACCTGGCGCTCGCCATAGCCTCGCTCCTTGTCGCGCAGGGCGCGCTGCAGCAGTTGACGCAGGTGCTCGGGCTCAAGCGGTTGCAGGCGAAACAGCCGCGAGCGGCTGACCAGTGCCTTGTTGACCTCAAAGAAGGGGTTCTCGGTGGTGGCGCCGATCAGGTTGACGGTGCCGTTTTCGACCCAGGGCAGCAGGGCGTCCTGTTGGGCGCTGTTGAAGCGGTGCACCTCATCGATGAACAAGGTGCTGCGCAGGCCATGGCGCTGCAGCCGCTCCTTGGCTGCATCGACTTCGGCGCGCAGGTCCTTCACGCCGGCCAGCACAGCATTGAGGCTGCTGAAGTGAGCGCGGGTGGTGCCGGCAATGATGCGCGCCAGGGTCGTTTTGCCGACCCCTGGGGGGCCATGCAAAATCAGGTTGCCGACCCGATCGGCGGCAATGGCGCGGCGGAGCAACCGCCCGTGGCCCAGGATCGCTTCCTGCCCGACGAAATCGTCCAGCTCACGCGGACGCATGCGATCGGCCAGCGGGGCCATGCCGGCGAGCATGCTTTCGGCGTGGTGCTGGAACAGATCGCCCACCGTGCAGGCCGCTCTGGAGCCTCACCATCATGGGCTGGGTTTGTCCACTTAGGCTTATTCCAATGGCTGAGCGCGCGGCGGCTCACGCAACGTGACCTCACTGCACGCAAGGTGATCACAGTCCAACGACCTCGCTACAACGCCATCACAAGGCGGGCACACAGGCTGCTGCTGCCGCTCTTGCTCGTGGTGCTGGCAGGCTGCCGCAGCGGCGATGAAGCGGCCCGGCCCCCGCTGCGGGTTGCCACTGCAGCGGTGGAGCTGGAGCCTTTTGCCGACCGCATCGAAGCCATAGCAACGCTCGATGCCGAGCAGATTGTGCAACTCGCCAGCCAGGTCACTGGGCGGGTCACCCAGTTGAAGGTGCGTCAGGGGCAGCTGGTGCGCCCCGGTGATGTGGTCCTGGTGCTCGATCAGGCCCAGCTGCAGGCCGAGCTCGCCAGCCTGCGGGCACAGATGCGTACCGATCAAATCAACTACGAGCGCTACGAAAAATTGGTCCGTGAAGGCGCGGCCAGTGCAATTCAGCGCGATCAATTTCGTCAGACCGCTCTGGCCTCCAGGCAGGCCTTGGCTGCCCGGCAGGCTGATCTGGCTTATCGCATTGTGCGAGCCCCGCAGGCTGGCCTGATTGGTGAGCTCAACCTCAAGCCCGGTGATGTGGTGCAAGCCGGTGTGCCCTTCACCCAGCTCGTCAGCAACCAGGCCCTCAATGCCGAGATCGAGCTTCCGGCCAACCGGGCAGCCTCGGTGCGCGTTGGCTTGCCGGTGATCTTGCATCCATCAGGTCCTGATGTTGCTGCGCTCAACACACGCATCACGGCCCTTGAGCCTGCGGTCAATCCGGCGACCCAGCTGCTGATGGCGCAGGCTCCGGTGGGACAGGCCTCAAGCCGCTGGCGCAGCGGCATGCGCCTACGAGCGGAGGTTGTTCTCTCGACACGGCAACAGCTCTCGGTGCCCGCCAGCGCGGTCACCCGTCTGGCTGGTCAGAGCTTTGTGTTTGTGGTGGGAACGCGAGCCGAGTTGGTTCGCAACCCAGGCCGTGTTGATCGCAAGCGGTTGAACCGGCTGCCCGCGCAGAGCCGCTTCGCGTTGCAGGTGCCGGTTCAGCTGGGCCCTCTGGAGAACAATCGCTATCCGGTGCTCTCCGGCTTGAGCCCAGGTCAGCAGGTCATCACGTCGGGGCTGTTGATGTTGCGGCATGGCATGCCTGTACAGGCGAGCTGATCAAGACCTGATGTTTCCGGGTAACTTGCCGGCAAATGCGCCATGGTTGTGCGTTCAGCAGCGCTTCGTCTGGTCCCATTGCTGCCTTTGGTAGCGCTGACGGCATGCGGGCCCAAGCCCCAGGGCCGAGCCCCGCTGGTGGTGCAGATCGAGCAAGTCGGCGATGCAACGTTCACGCCCGGCATCGATGTGATCAGCCGGCTCGAGTCGACAACCAACGTGGCCTTGCGGCCTGAAGTTGACGGCCGCGTGGTCAAGATCTTGGCTGTGCAGGGCCAGCGGGTTAAAGCCGGCCAACCGATCCTGGTGCTCGACAACGTGCAGCAGACCGCGTCACTCAATGCCAGTAAGGCCTTGGCCAAGCGCGATCGCATCAATGCTGAGCGCTATGTGTTCCTCAACCAACAGGGAGCTGTCTCGGCCCGTCAGCGCGACTACTACGTCACTGAGGCGATACGCAGTGCCGATCAGGTCAAGGCTGATGCGGCCACGCTTGGCTACAAGTACGTCACCGCGCCGATCAATGGCGAGATCGGCGACCTCGACTCGGTGAAGTTGGGCGACTACGTGCGCCAGGGTCAGGCCATCACCGGGATCGTCGACAACAGCACCTTGTGGACGCTGATGGATGTGCCGGCCACCCAGGCCTCGATGGTGCAACTGGGGCAGAGCGTTCAGCTCAAGACCCAGGGCAACCCGCCGGTGAGTGGAACCGGCAAGGTCGTGTTTATTTCGCCGTATTTTGGGGTCAGTGGCGATCAGTCGTCGCCTAACACCGTTCTGGTCAAAGCGGAGTTCCCCAACCTCACCGGCAAGCTCAAGACCGGTCAGTTCGTGCGCAACCGCATTGTCACCAGCACCACCTCGCAGCTTTCGGTGCCGGTTCAGGCGGTGATGATGCAAGCCCAGCAGCCCTTTGTTTACAGAATCGTGCCGCTGTCAGTGGCACTGCCCAAGATCAAGGCCTCCAATCAGATCCCCGAGGCGACCAAGCAGAAGCTCGAAAAACTGCCGGCTTCCACGCCCATCGTGGTGCAGACCCCTGTGAAGCTGGGGCCCTTGCAGAACAATCGCTACCCCTTGCTCTCCGGGCTGGCGGCGGGTGATCGCATTGTGATCAGCAATACCGCTTTGCTGCGCTCAGGCATGCCTGTGTCGATCGCCAAAGCCAACTGAGGCCTGCCCCATGTCACTGTCAGACAATTTCATCAAGCGGCCGGTTCTCACCACGGTCTGCAGCATTTTGATCGTGTTGATCGGCATCATCGCGATTCCGACATTGCCGATTGAAAACCTGCCCAATATTGCGCCTCCGCTGATTCAGGTCACCTCGAACTACAGCGGGGCTAATTCGCTGGTGACCGAGCAGGCGGTCACCAACCCGCTGGAGCAACAGATCAACGGGGTGCCAGGGGCGGCTTACATCTCGTCGACAAGCTCGAATACCGGACAAAGCATCATTCAGGTTTACTTCGACGAAGGTACAGATATCAACATTGACCAGGTCAATGTTCAAAACCGGGTGTCGCTGGCGATGCCCCAATTGCCCCAGCAGGTCTCGGCTACCGGGGTGTCGGTCATGCAGAGCACTCCATCGATTCTGTTGGCGTATCAGGTCACCTCGACCAAGGGTCAGTTTGATGCGGCCTATCTCAATGGGTTGATCTATGCCGATCTTTACTATCAGCTGGAGAGGGTTCCTGGGGTTGCACAGGTCAACTTGCTTGGAGGCAGCAACCCTGCCTTCTGGTTGTTTGTTGATCCTCAGAAGCTGACCGCCAACCAATTGACGGCTGATCAGGTTGTCAGTGCTGTCCGCTCACAAAACAGTGTGGCCATTGGGGGCCTGGTCGGCGGAGCGCCCGCAGGGGGTGATCAGCTGTTCGCGTACCCGATTTTGGTTGAGGACAACGGTAATTTGATGTCCGTTGAGCAGCTCAATGATCTGATCATTGGCAAGTCGCCTCAAGGCAATCTGCTGCGTCTTCGCGATGTTGGTGGAGCCACCTATGGCTTCAATACATTTGCGCAGCAGGCTGTCAGTGCCGATGGTTATCCATCCATCACTGTGGCTGTCTTTCAGACTCCTGAGAGCAATGCCCTCGATGTCTCTGAGGCCGTTGTTGCCGTCATGGATCAGTTCTCTCAGGCCGTTCCACCTGGCGTAACCGTCACGGAGATCTACAACATCGGTCAGTTCATCGAGTCGGCTGTCGATGGTGTGACTGATGCACTGGGTTTGGCGATCGTGCTGGTGCTGGTAATTCTGTTCCTGTTTTTGCAGAACTGGCGCGCCACGATTGTTCCAAGCCTGGCGATTCCGATCTCTTTGGTTGGCACATTTGCCTTCATTAAGGCATTCGGTTTTTCGATCAACCAACTCACCCTGCTTGGTCTGGTGCTCGCCACCGGCTTGGTGGTTGATGATGCCATCGTCGTGATCGAAGCCGTCTCCAAGAATCTGGAGGCTGGCATGAGCCCCCGTAAAGCGGCCATGGAGTGCATGGGCACCTTGATCGGTGCCCTGATCGCCACCTCACTGGTGTTGATGGCGGTGTTTGTGCCGGTTGCCTTCTATCCCGGTGGGATCGGCATCATCTACAGGCAATTCGCTTTGACGATTGCCTTCTCGATCGCTATTTCGACCTTCAACGCGCTCACCTTCTCGCCGATGATGTCGGCGTTGATTTTGAAGTCAGAGCAGCCGCCCAAGCCCAAAGGTTGGGCCTGGACCGTGGGCGGTGTGATTGTCGGGTTGGCCTTTGGCAAGTTCAGTGCAGCATCGTTTGGCATTGGGTCTTACGTGTTTGGGGTCCTGCTGTTCGGCTTTGCCGGTAGCCGCCTGGCGTTGATCTTTGATCGCTTCAATCAGTTCTTCAGCTGGCTTGAGGCGAGCTACGCACGCTTGCTGGCAGTCCTGATCAGCAAACGCCGCTACATCCTTGCTGGTCTTGGCGGTGGCATCGTTCTGACTGCAATTGCATTTTCTGCCCTGCCAACAGCCTTCATCCCTGAAGAGGATCAGGGTTACGGCATGGGCATTTTTCAGCTGCAAAACGGTGCGTCCTTGACGCAGACCCAAAAGACTGGTCTCGAAGTGGCCAAGGTGCTCAAGAGTGAGCCTGACATCGTTGCGGCATCGGTGGTGAGCGGCTATGGCTTCAATGGCTCGAGCCCCGATCAAGGCGTCTTCTTCTTTGGCCTCAAGCCACTCGCTGAGCGCAGCGGCTCTGATCAAAAAGCGCCTGCGATTGTTGGGCGCTTGAATGCCAAGCTCTCCAAACTCAGCTCTGGGCTTGCAGTTGCTGCCCAGCCACCTGCGATTCCTGGTTTTTCAGCACAGGGTGGTTTTTATTTCCAATTCAACGATCTCAGCAACGGGGCCTACACCTTTAATCAGCTTGATGGGCTTGCCCAGCAGTTGGTTTCGGCTGGTACAGCAAGCGGTCAGTTCTCGAACCTTTATACCCAGTTCATTCCTAGTGCTCCTGCCTTTGGACTCAAGATCGATCGCTCGATCATGGGTGCTTTGAACATTGACTTCCAGCAGGCAATGCAGACCATCGCTGTTTTGGCAGGTGGCAATTATTCGGGCTTGACGTATGAGAATGGTCAGGTCCGAAACATCTACGTCCAGTCGGAAGCGAAGGGCCGCAGCACGCTAGACAATGTCCTGAGCTACTACGTGCGCAACCGCGACAACAAGCTGGTTCAGGTGTCGGAGTTTGCCTCCAGCGAGCTCTCCAGTGCTCCTCCTGTGATCAGCCACTACAACCTTTATCGCACGATTTTGGTTCAGGGTGCTGAGGCGATTGGCAAGAGTTCTGGTCAGGCTCTTGATGCGATCCAGTCCATTTTCAAGCAGCAGGACTTCAACAACATCGGCTATGCCTTCACGGGTCTTGCAGCGCTCCAGCTGTCGGCCGGCAGTGCCAGTGTGCTGGTCTTTGGTCTGGGAATTCTTGTTGTGTATCTCGTCCTCTCCGCTCAATATGAGAGCTATGTGACCCCAGTCATCATCTTGATGACTGTGCCTTTGGCCATGCTTGGTGCATTGGTTTTCCTGGCTCTGCGCTCGATTGATCTCAACATCTACGCCCAGGTTGGGCTTGTCACCCTGATTGGCCTGGCCGCCAAGAACGGCATCTTGATCGTTGAGGTGGCGGAGCAGCACGTCGAAGCAGGCATGAGCTTTGTTGACGCGGCGTTGGCTGCAGCCGAGTCACGAATGCGCCCCATCTTGATGACAGCCATTGCATCGTTGGCGGGCTTTTTGCCTCTCGTTGTGGCAACCACTGCAGGAGCTAACAGTCAGCAGTCTCTTGGCACTGTGATTTTTGGCGGTCTGCTGGTCGCCACCGTGCTCTCCCTTGGCGTCGTGCCGCCCTTTTACGTGGCGATCAAGAACCTAGAGGCGCGCTGGTTTCCAGAGTCAGACGCAGACACCACAGCAGAGCCAATTCGTTGAATTGGCTTCAGCTCGCTCTGCGCTCAAAGTGGGCATTGTTTACGTGATGACAGTGGGGCGATTCATGCCCGTTCGCTCTTTGATCTGAGCTAGTGCATCGATGGCTCCAATCAGATCGGCCAGGGCGATCTGGGGGTCCTGATGCAGATCACCGCTGGCTGGCACATAGCTCTCCAGATAGACACGCAGTGTCGCTCCCTGGGTGCCGGTGCCTGAGAGCCGCAGCACCACGCGGCTGCCGTCATCCAGCAGCAGGCGCAGACCCTGGCCGGTTGTGAGTGAACCATCGACCGGATCGCTATAGGCAAAGTCGTCAGCAGTGGCGATGGTTCGCCCAGCAAAGCTTTGGCCAATAAGAGACGGCTGCATGCCCTTGACCCGTTCGTAGAGGCCATGGGCGGCATCGCTTGCGATCGCCTCATAGTCGTGGCGCGAGTAGTAGTGCCTCCCGAAACGACTCCAGTGCTCCGCCATGATCTGCGCTAATGGCTCGCGCCGCTTGGCCAAAATGTTGAGCCAGAACAGCACCGCCCAGAGCCCGTCCTTTTCGCGGATGTGGTTACTGCCTGTGCCGAAACTTTCTTCGCCGCACAGCGTGATGCGGCCGGCATCGAGCAGGTTGCCGAAGAACTTCCAGCCCGTGGGCGTTTCAAAGCAGGCGATGCCCAGCTCTTTGGCGACCACATCAACGGCAGCACTGGTTGGCATCGAGCGCGCGACCCCGGCAAGGCCCGAGGCATAGCCGGGCACCAGCGTGGCGTTGGCGGTGAGCACCGCCAGGCTGTCGCTGGGGTTCACAAAGCAACGGTTGCCCAGGATCATGTTGCGGTCGCCATCGCCATCACAAGCAGCGCCAAAGCGATAGGTGTCGCTGCTGAGCAGCAGCTCAGCCAGCTCATGGGCATAGGTCAGGTTGGGGTCGGGGTGCCCGCCGCCAAAATCCTCCAGGGGTGTGCCGTTACGCACCGTGCCGCTGGGCGCCCCAAGCATCACCTCAAAGATGCGCGTGGCATAGGGGCCTGTGACGGCGTGCATGGCGTCGAAGGCCACGGGGAACGTACCGCGCAGCAGTGAGCTGATCGCATCGAAATCAAACAGCTTTTGCATCAAGGCCACGTAATCGTCGACCCCATCGACGATCTCGACGGTCATGGCACCGAGCTGATGGCTCCCGGGCTGATCGAGATTCAGCTCAGATTCATCATCGAGGATCTGGTAGCCATCGAGGCTCTGGGTCACCCCATAGATCGCATCGGTGATCGATTCAGGCGTGGGGCCGCCATTGGCGCCGTTGATCTTCACGCCAAAATCACCGTCAGGGCCGCCGGGGTTGTGGCTGGCCGAAAGAATGACGCCGCCAACGGCGCTGGTCTTGCGGATCAGGTTCGACGCCGCAGGGGTCGAGAGAATGCCCCCGGTGGTGGTGATCAGCCGCGCCACCCCATGGGCAGCCGCCATACGGGCGATCACCCCGATGGCACGGCGGTTGCCATAACGGCCATCGCCGCCCACCACCAGGCTGCCGCCGGCCACGCCAGGCAGCACGCGCAGGCTGGCTTCGATGAAACTCTCGAGGTAGTGCGGCGTCTCGAATTGTTTGCTGCTCTTGCGCAGACCAGAGGTGCCTGGTTTCTGGTCGCTGAAGGGCTTCTCGAGGCGCACGGTGCGGATCGCTGGGCTGAAGCTGCTGGCCATCGGCAGGGGCTGAGAAGCCTTGGGGGGCACCAAATTAGCCTTGGTTTCTCAGAATCCAGCGCATCGCTCAAGCTGATCTTTGTGGCGATCTCTGTGCTGCGTGATGTTGTCGCTGGCTCTACGGGGTGCTGCTGCCACCGCCACCGCCACCGCCGCCACCAATGCCGAGGCCGCGCAAAAAGCCACCGAGGCCGCCTTGCTTTTTCTCTTCTGGTTTGGCGGCCTGGCCGCCGCTGCCGACGGGTTTGGTGGCAGGCTTGCAAAGGGCGATCAGGTCGGTGCTGTCGCGATTGAGGGTTTCGCGCCGCTCAAAGGTGTTCTTGGGGGCAACGACCGCTTTCTCGCGGATGTCCCAAAGGGTGTCCTTGCAGGACGCAGGCAACTTGGGGTGATCCATCAGCGGATCCGCCAAGTTGCGGGCCTTTTGGCAGGGTTCTGGGCTGTTGTCGCGGCCGCAGGCGATGGTGCTGAGCTGAATCTCCCGAAACAGCTGGTTGGGCGGGAACGTGGTCAGATCAAGCTTGGCCGCTTGCTGGGCCTTGAGCTCTGATGCCAAGAGACTGCCCACGGCAACGAGCCCGGTGGCCAGGCAGGCCAGGGTTGGCGATGCGGGACGGTAGGCGCGTTGGGGCATAGAGAGATGGCCTGGGGGCAATCGGTCAACGGTATCGGGAGAGTCTGATCAGAGGAAGGAGTTGTAGTCGCGGATCGGTTCACTGGCGTGTTCCGTCTCCAGCCCCATCAGTGTGCTTTTCTTGGCCAGCAGATAGTCGACCAGCTCTTGCTGGACCTCGAGCAGTTCTTTGGTGCAGCCGCGAAAGGCAGCTCGATGGCGAATCTCGTCGTGGCGCGTATGAAGATCGCGCAGCATCAACTGGATGGCATCCAGTGTTGGGCCATGGCTGCGGGCGGCGGTTTGGGGATCCATCAAGCGCCTTGGCTACGGGCCGAATCAATCTGCCACAACCGTGCCGCTGCCGCAGCTCAGCTGCTGACGCTGCAGTTTGCGCTCCAGACGCTGGCTGATACCCAAGTCGGCGCCGCGCCAGAGATGATCCATTTCGGCGCGAAAGTGCGCCGCCAGCAATGGTGAATCGATCACCAGCAGGGTCTCGTCGTTTTGATGGGCGGCGCTGGGGCTCCAGTTGAAGCTGCCTGTGATCACCCGGGCCTCGTCAATGATCGCCACCTTGTGATGCAACTTGTCGCCGGGGCGCAGGTTGGGTGTGCCGACCTGGGCGATGCCCTGCGGCCAGGGCTTGTTGCCCGCTTCCAGCCGGCAGCGGTGATCGGCCATGGTGATGCCCATCAGATCAAGGGTTTCGCTGAAGCTGCGGTTGGCAAAACCAGGATCAGCCAGCACCCGCAGAGCGACCCCTTGGCGCTGCAGCTGCTGCAAGGTGTCACTCAGGTTTTGAGCTGAAAACACAAACAGATTGAGATCCACGCGGCGCTGGCTGCCGGCAAGCAGCGTTTCCAGCCAGAGCAGGCCGTTGTTTGGATCGTTGCGTCGATGCGGGGCAAACAGCACCTGCACCGGGGTCCCCTGCACCATGACCTGGTGGGGCTCCCCTTCCCCTTTGGCGATGCCGAAGCGGCTGTCGGGCGCACCACCGGGACCGTCGCCCCACAGGCGCTCAAATTCAGCCGAAAACACCTCAGCGAGATCAGTGCTGTGGAGCCGCAGCAGATGGTTCACATTGCCGCGCGTACGTGAATCATCAGGGTCTCCATGGATGCACGAGGGCGTGAAATTGGCCGATCCCGTGACCACTGTCTTGGCGTCGATCACCATGAATTTGTGGTGCATCAGGCCGCTGCCGGCGCTGCCATCGGCGGTGTCATCAAGCATCGGTACGCCGCCGTGCTGCAGCATCAGCACGGCATCGCCCCAGCCCAGTTGCCTGAGCTGTTGATTGCGGCGGCGCATGTGGGGGCTCAGATCAACGTCGTGTTGCAGGCTCCATGGCGTGCTGTAAGTGTTTTCGAGCACGACGCGCACATCAAGCCCCTGCTGGTGTTTGCGCACCAGTGCGGCAGCCACCTTCGGCAGCGAGAGCTCCTGAACGGCCACCAGAATCTGGCTCTGGGCTGATTCGATGCTCTCGAGAACAAAGGCTTCGAGGTCATCGCCGCGCCGCCACTGACCATGGATCGGGCTGCGGTAGCGCGTGCGTGGGTTGTGGTTGAACACCACCTCGATGCCTTCGGCCTGGGGCAGTGCAGCTTGGGCCTGTCCTTCAAGCCGGGCCTGCGCATGACAGCTGCTCAGCAGCAGGGCCCCGAGCAGGCTCAACCAACTGACGCGGCGACCACGGGAACGGCGGGTGGCTGATGCCATGGAACCTCTGGCAGCGGGTGAGCCTCAGAGGCTTCCCACCGCCGCTGGCCGTTAGTGGTGGCCGGGCATCTCAGCGCTGCGCAGCATCAGCACAAACCAAGCTGATGCCAGCACCACCGCCGTGAGCAGGCTGGCCGTGAGGCTGACCTTGCTCATCATCAAGGGCACGACCAGCGGCAGGGTCACGGCCCCAACCAGAGGCGTTAAGGCGATCAAGGCGCGTTTGCTACCCATGACGCTCAGAACCACTCGAGCTGGGCTTGATCAGCAGGATTGCTGTTGTCTTCAGGTGTGGTGCGGTTGAAGGCCAGCGTGATGTGGCGTTTCTGCTCGCCATCGGCCGCGATCGCTTCGATGGGATAGACCTGCTCGCCATCGCGGAAGGGCACCTGCACCCGGAAGGTGCCATCGGCTGAAAGCGGCACTTCTTCACCACCAATGGTCAGCTTGGCCGCCGGATCGGTGGCGCCGTACACGATCAACTCGGCATCGGCGACCAGCCAGAAGGAGCGTTGCCGTGCGACCAGGCCCGCGCCCGACTCATTGCGGCCACTCGCCCACAGCCCTGCGCCAGAGGCATTAAGTCCGGTTTCACCCAACAGGCCCTCCTCCATCTCGTGAAAGGCTTCAGAGCCGCGTCCGAGCCGGCGCCAGCGCGATGTTGCGCTCTGATAGAGGCGCTCATGCAGACCGCTATCGGCAGGTTGAAGCAGATCGGCTGTGGCTTCAGAGGGGGCAGAGTCCAGCGAAAAAGGCACGAACTGATCGAGGATCTGCTCGCTTGGGTGCAGCGCCGGAACCCGTGCCACTGAGGAGAAGGCCAGGGAGATCCAGCCGCCGCTGCCGCCTTTGCGGTAGCCGAGCTCGACGCGGTAGTCGCGATCGCTAAGCGGCACCGGCAAGTACCACTCGGTGGCATGGCTATCGACCACCACCTCCTGCATGGTGTGCGGGTGCGCTGATCCAGGAGCCAGGTTGGTCACATCGGCAACCCGCAGGCACAACTGCGTCGCACCGGCTACCTGAGCGCTGTTGCGATCAGCCTCGGAGATCTCCCAAAACACGTAAGCCCATTGGGGATCACGGGGCAGAAACACCACATGGGTCTCGGCTGCAGGTCTGGGGGCTGGAGCCAGTCCCGATTCGATCTTGCCCAGCCCAGAGCGACGGCTCTGACGCTGGTTGATGGCCTCAAGCAGTTCTTCCTTCGATTTTCGGCTGTACAGACTCACCCCCAGATCGCTGGCGACCTGGCGCAGCTGCCGCAGGGTCATCATCGCCAGTGAGGAGAGGGACTGCGTCACGGCTTTGGATTTCGTTCGGGATCAGTCTGCTGACTTTCCCACTTCTGGAACGGCTCCGGCGGTTGCGGTCAGGAACCACTGACTGCATTTCGTGTCATTGGACACGCTTGAAGCCACCATCGCCAACAAAAAAGCGTCCCGGCTGGGACGCTTTTAGTGCATGAGTTGGCTGCGCCTCAGCGGCCGATGCTGCGGTACGGAACTTTCGAGAGGTAGTCCATCGAGGTGTTGCCACCGGCGCCGCCACTGGTCCGCAGAGCAGGCAGGTTGCGCACCCAGGGCAGATAGTCCTCGACATACCCACCACGGCGCTGGCGGCTGCGCTCGGGAATCGCCTTGGCTGTTCCGGTGTAGACCACCTGGGGGAAGCCCAGGATGCCGCGGTAGTAGGAGTCGTAACGGGGGCTGGTGATGTTGAACGGGGTCTCGCCCAGTTCGCGGGAACCAACAACGCGGTTGCGGTGGTAGGGCACCGTGTCGTAGCCGAAGGCGTCGAGATACTCCTGGCTGTCGAGGATGTCATCGACCATGCCTTTGACCCCGCGGGTCATCAGCACGGCTGACCAGGCAATCTCTTCCGACTTGCCATGGGTCGTGCGTCCCAGGAGCTTCTCAACCAGGTGGCGAGCAACCTTGTAGTTGCTGTTGAGGTTGTAGAAGCTGCGGGTGAAGGTGTCCGAAAGGCAGAGCGAGCGAATGAAGTCGCGCACGGTGATCTGACCGTCGCGCAGCTGTGATTCGAGGGTGCGGTCGCGATCGACCTTGAAGGCGTGGAAGAAGATCTGCCTGTAAGCAGCCTCAATCACGAAGTTCTGGTCTTCGCGATCCATGGCTTTGTCCATGGAGGCAGCCTTTGGATCCTCATCGGAACCCACCCGCAGCGCATTCACGCGCGAGTTCTGGGTGGTGGGTGCGTACTTCAGGAGCGGCAGGGCCACGCGAACTCTGGCAGTCGTCGCTGGGGATCGTAGAAGTGCGCCAGGGCACCGTTTCGACCCTCAGCGGTAGGGCTCACAGTCCGTAACGTTCGCTGCGGACGCTTTACCAGCCCAAAACCGATAGGGCCGCTGACGCCTTGGGCGCTGGCTGCAGTTGCTGAGCGGATGCAGCAGCTGTGTCGCTGGGGTCCTCGAGCAAGCGGCTTTCCACGCAGAACGAGGCGGTGTTGGAAAGCCCCTCCACCGTGCTGGTGCGCAAGCGCACATTGGGGCCGGCAAAACTGAACCGTTCGAGGCTGTTCATCGTTTCGTAGCTGGTGGTGAGCAGCAGGTTGTCGCGCTCATCCATCGCAAAGTTCCCTGCCACCGGGGCTGTTTCGGCATAACCGCGGTCACGCAGCAACAGGCCGGCCCGGCCGCGCTCATCGGTCGGGATCAGCCCAAAGACGCTTTCGCCTTCGTGGGTTTCGCCGGCCTTGTCCCAGGCCATCGAACCGCTCCAGCGCACCCAGCAGCCGCCAACCAATGCAGCAGGATCCTGCTGATGCAGTTGGGCGATGGTGATCAGCCGGGGATCATCACGCTTGAGCTCTTCGACAACAATCAAGGAGCCGCCTGCTTCAGCCCGGCGATGCAGCAGGTGGTGACTGCTGCGCTGCGAGTGCCAGCGGCCGCAGCTCAAGCGAAAAAAGCTGATCGCATCATCGATGCGCATGACCGCGTCAAGGCTGTGTTGGCTCGATGATCGCAGGGCCTTGAGGCGAATCGTTGTTCAGCGGCGTTCTGGCAGCTCTGGCAGCGGCCCTGTGTTGGACGCTGGCCAGCTTCTGCTGGCGGCGTTTGCCCAGTTCGTTGGGTGCTGCCGAACTGAATCTGCTGAAGAACGCTCTGGGACTTCTGCTGCTGCTGCCTTGGCAGCCGCTGCTGTGGCAGCCGCTGCCCGTTGCGGCCTGGCTGTTGCTGGCCGCCAGCGGGATCGTTGGCATTGCGGCCGGTGACAGCCTGTTTTTTGCGGCATTGCGCCGCCTGGGGGCCCGCTCCACGCTCACCATTGAGGCTGCCGCCCCGGTGGTCACGACCCTGGCAGGCCTTTGGCTGTTAGCCGAATGGCCCGACGGCCTGCAGCTGCTGGGCGTGCTGCTGGTTAGCGCTGCGGTGTTGTTGGTGGCGCGCCGTGCTGCGGCCAACTCGGCATCGCCTCAGCCGGCTGCAGTGCGGCTTGGGGTGTTGGTGGCACTGCTCGCGGTGCTGTGTGCCAGCGGCGGTGCTCTATTGGCTCGTCAGGTGTTGGCTTCTGCTGCCATCTCGCCCTGGCAGGCGGCAGCTGTGCGCCTGGCGGCCGCCACCTTGGTGCAGCTGCCGCTGGCCCCAGCGTTGCTCGCCCGCGCCTGGCTGCGTCCGCGCCCCCGCCCAGCCCCGATGCGCTGGCCGTTGGTGCTGCTGGCCGTCTTGCTGGGCACGACGTTGGGGATCGGCCTGCAGCAGGCCGCCTTGGCGCAGTTGCCCGCGGCAGAGGCTGTAACACTGCTGGCCACGGCGCCCGCCATGGCTGCAGTGCTAGCCCCTCTTGATCGAGATCGTCCAGGCCTCAGCGGCGCGCTGGCGGCGCTGCTGGCGGTTCTTGGGGTGTGGTGTGTGGTGGCGTGATCAGGCGTTGGTCAGCCTGCTGCTGCGCCCAGCTGATCAGGTGTTCAAGCTCAAGTGCCCGTGCCTCGACGCCCAGGTTGCGCGCCAGCTCCTCGAGCTGCCGGCCTGCTTGGCCCAGTTGCAGGGCCAGCTGGTGAGCGAAGCCCGCGTCGTTGCCGATGCCGGGCTGCAGCAGCAGCCACGGCTCGATCGTCTCTGGCGCAGGCAGGCCTTGCCCTCGGCCTGGCTGGTCCTGCTGCGCCTGCTGCACCTGCTGCAGGGTGCGCAGCGCGTGGGCCAGCAGCCGCAGATGGTGCCGCTCCAGCGCTGGCAGCAGCGTGCTCTCGAGCCGCATGACCTCGGCTTCGCTCAGCGGGCCTAATGGCCCTGGGGCTTCAGTAGCCAGGGGCCTAATCGGGTTGTTTGGGCGCCAGCCTGAAGCCACAGGAATGTCCCGATTCGAGCCGCCAGTGCACCCGCTCCACGATGCAATCGGGAAAGGTGTGCTGGATCAACTGCAGCTCTTGGTCGCAGACGCAGGGGAACTGTTCAGCGATGCGCATCACTGAACAGTGGTACTCGCGCAGGACCCAGCCATCGCCATCTGGGCAGCATTCGGCCACGTAGCCCTCGGCGCGTCGCATCTCGACCAGCTGGGCCAGGCGTTGGGGCAGGGGCACGGCGCCGAGTTTGCTGCGGTAGTCATCGGCTTTCTGCCGTGCCTGCTGAGCCAAGAGGTCCCGAAAGGTTTCGTCAGGCAGCTGGCCCGCCAGCGAGCTCAGCAAGCCGAGAGCAAACGTTTCACTGCCATTGGGGAACTGGTTCTGGCCTTGGCGGCTTAATCGCCAATGGTTGCTGGGACGACCCGGGCCGTCGGCGGATGGACTGGCCTCAACCAGGCCCTCCTCCTCGAGGCAGCGCAGATGACGTCGGATGACTTGAACCGACAGACCAAGACGGCTGGCCATGTCGCTGGCGGTTGCCTCGCCTTCGCGCAACAAAATGGTCAGCAGGCCATCCCGGGTTGGCAGAGCGTCATGCTCTGTTGGCTTGGAGTTGACCTGGGCTTTGGCGGGCATGGTTGGGCGCATCGTGGCGCACATGGCTGACCGTGGGACAGGCCGTCGTCACCTCACGATGCCACGCACGACGGGCAAATGGGGGTCAACGTCAGCAAGCGGCGGTTGCGGGGCACAATGGCGGCACATCCCCGTTGCAGTGCCTGGTGGTTTAGCCTCAAAACGAAACTCCATTGTTTCGCAAAGGCGCCGCCCTGTTGGGGAGCTCCGTTCGCATCAGTACCCCCATGGCCGATTCAGCAGCAACCGAGCCCAGCTCCGAAAGCCTTGAGGTAATCCGCAAGTTTGCTGAGACCTACGCCCAGCGAACGGGGACCTATTTCTGCAGTGACACGGGTGTCACGGCGGTGGTGCTTGAAGGTCTCGCCCGGCACAAAGACCAGCTTGGCGCCGCGCTGTGCCCCTGCCGCCACTACGAAGACAAGGAGGCTGAGGTGGCTCAGGCGTTCTGGAACTGTCCCTGCGTGCCGATGCGTGAACGGCATGAATGCCACTGCATGTTGTTCCTGACGGAAGACAACCCATTCCGCTGTGACAAGCAGACCATCACGATGGATGAGATCAAAGCCAGTGTCTCAGGCTGAGGTGCGCCATGACGTCGAGTGCTGTTGGTGATCTGGTCTCCCAGCCGTACAAATACGGCTTTGTCACTGAGATAGAAACCGAAAAGATCGCCAAGGGCCTCAGCGAGGATGTTGTCCGGCTGATCTCTGCCAAAAAAGAAGAACCCTCTTTTTTGCTCGACTTCCGCCTGCGTGCCTACAGGCAATGGTTGCAAATGGAAGAGCCCGACTGGGCTGCATTGGGTTACCCGAAGATTGATTATCAAGACATCATTTACTACGCGGCGCCAAAGCAGCAAACAAAAAAAGCCAGCCTCGATGAGGTTGACCCCAAGCTGCTTGAAACCTTTGACAAACTTGGCATCCCTCTAAGCGAACAGAAGCGTCTGTCAAATGTGGCAGTCGATGCTGTATTTGACAGTGTTTCTATTGCGACCACCTTTAAAGAGCAGCTTGCAGAACATGGGGTGATTTTTTGCTCCATCAGTGAGGCGGTCAAAGACCATTCCGCATTGATCGAGCGGTACCTCGGTACTGTGGTTCCCAGTAACGACAATTACTTCGCGGCGCTGAATTCTGCCGTGTTCAGTGACGGTTCCTTCGTGTTTATCCCCAAGGGTGTGACATGTCCGATGGAGTTGTCCACTTACTTCCGCATCAACTCCGGTGATACCGGTCAATTTGAGCGCACGTTGATTGTTGCTGAAGAGGCGGCCTCGGTCAGTTACCTGGAAGGTTGTACGGCGCCAATGTTTGATACCAACCAGCTCCATGCGGCTGTTGTGGAGTTGGTAGCGCTTGATGACGCCTCGATCAAGTACTCAACGGTTCAGAACTGGTATGCCGGAGATGAAAATGGCGTCGGCGGCATTTACAACTTCGTCACCAAGCGTGGACAGTGCCGCGGGGCGCGCAGCAAGATCAGCTGGACACAGGTCGAAACAGGATCTTCCATCACCTGGAAGTATCCAAGTTGTGTGCTCCAGGGCGATGAATCTGTTGGTGAATTCTATTCAGTGGCGCTCACGAATAATCGTCAGCAAGCCGACACCGGTACCAAGATGATTCATGTGGGTCCGCGCACCCGCTCCACCATCGTGAGCAAGGGCATCAGCGCTGGTCATTCGAGCAACAGTTATCGCGGTTTGGTGCAGATCGGGCCCAAAGCCCGTGGGGCTAAGAATTACAGCCAGTGCGACTCCATGTTGATTGGAGATCAGGCGGCGGCTAACACCTATCCCTACATCCGCTCGCAGCAAAGTGATGCAGTGGTTGAGCATGAAGCCAGCACCTGCCGCCTATCGGCAGATCAGCTGTTTTATCTGCAAAGCAGGGGAATCGCGTTTGAAGAGGCGGTCTCGATGATGGTGAGCGGCTTTTGCCGCGACGTGTTCAATCAGTTGCCCATGGAGTTTGCCGCTGAAGCCGACAAACTTTTGGCGCTCAAACTCGAGGGCTCTGTGGGTTGAATGAACACTCCATTGGCCGCGCCTGTTCCGCTCTGATCAGCCGCTGAAACACCACCTTTTTTGTTCGTCTTTCACTGCACCTGTTGATTCGTGATTCGCTCTGACGCCCCCGTGTTGCTTGAAATCCGTGGCCTGAAGGCTTCGGTTGAGGATCAGCCGATTCTTCATGGTGTGGATCTGACGATTCGCGCTGGTGAAATCCACGCCGTCATGGGCCGCAACGGCAGCGGTAAGAGCACCCTCTCCAAGGTGCTTGCAGGCCATCCTGCCTACACCGTGACCGACGGCGCCGTGCTGTATCGCGGCGCCAACCTGCTTGAGCTTGAGCCCGAGCAGCGCGCCCGTATCGGTCTGTTCCTCGGTTTTCAGTACCCAGTCGAGATTCCTGGGGTCAGCAACCTGGAGTTCCTGCGCGTGGCCACCAACGCCCGGCGCGCCGAACAGGGCCACGACGAACTCGACACCTTTGCTTTTGAAGACCTGGTGCGTGAGCGCCTGGCTGTTGTGCAGATGGATCCGGCTTTTCTGGAGCGCTCGGTCAACGAAGGCTTCAGTGGAGGTGAAAAAAAGCGCAACGAAATCCTGCAGATGGCGCTGCTGGAGCCGCTGGTGGCGATCCTCGATGAGACCGATTCAGGGCTTGACATCGATGCGTTGCGCATCGTGGCTGGCGGCGTCAATCAACTGGCCAGTCCTGAGAACGCCACGCTGCTGATCACGCATTACCAGCGTTTGCTGGATCTGATCACGCCTGATCACGTGCATGTGATGGCGGCGGGTCGCATTTTGCGCAGCGGTGGTCCTGAGTTGGCTCTGGAGCTCGAGCGCACCGGTTATGAGTGGGTCGATCAGGAGCTGGCTCTGGCGGGGGTGTCCTGATGGTGGCGTCCCCATTGGCTCGCACCACCCAGGCCAGCCCCACTGCTGCGGCCTGGCAAGCCCTGGTGGGTGCACCTCTGCCCAGTCGCCGTCAGGAGGAATGGCGCTTCAGTGATCCGGCGGGCTTCAGCCAACTGGAGCCGCGGCTGTGGAGTGGCTCTGAACCATGGGTCGACCAAGCGCTGCCGGCTGGAGTCGAGCGGCTTGATCCTGCCGCTGCCCAGCCGCAGCTGGCAGCAGTCCTGGAGCAGACCCACTGCCACGAGCATTGGCCGGTGCGTCTCAACGCAGCCGCTCAGGTGGCGCTGTTGCCACTGCAGGTTTCGGCTGGAGTCTCTGAGCTGGTGCTCGATCTCGATGCCGCTGGCCGCGGCGAGGTGCTTGCCGTGCGGCTGCTGCTGCTGCTCGAGCCTGGTGCGCAGCTTGATCTGACGCTGCGACTGCGCGCCACAGGTCGCTCGTTGAGCAGTGTGGTCATCGCGGCTGTGTTGCAGGCGGGCTCGCGGTTGAACCTGGCCGCTGTTGCGGCCGGGCACCTTGATGCCTCAGTGCTGGCGCATCTTGCTGCGGTCCAGGACCCCACCAGCACCCTGCAGTTCACCACCGCCGCTGCCGGCTGGGGCTTCAGCCGCCTGGAGCCGCGCGTCGTGCAGCGTGATGGTGGTGCGCAGACCCGTTTGCGGGCCTTGCAGTGGGTGCATGACGATCAAGTGGCCGATACCCACTCGCTGGTGCGCTTTGAGGGTCCTGATGGCAGCCTCGATCAGGTGCACAAAACCGTGGCCGATGGCAACGGCCGCAGCGTGTTCAATGGCGCCGTGCAGGTGCCGCGCGCAGCCCAGCGCACCGATGCAGCTCAGCTGAGCCGCAGCCTGTTGCTCAGTGATCGGGCCCGCATCGACACCAAGCCTGAGCTCGAAATCGTCGCCGACGATGTCAAGTGCGCCCACGGTGCCACCGTCAGCCAGCTGCAGAGCGAGGAGCTCTTTTATTTGCGCAGCCGCGGCATCGCTGAGGACCAGGCCGCCCGCTTGCTGCTGGCTGGTTACTGCGATGAGGTGCTGGCCGAATTGCCTGCCGCCGCTGCTGGCTGGCAGCCCCTGCTTGAGCAACTTCGCAGGGGAGCAAGCTCATGACGGCCGTCCCGGCGAGCCCGCCCCAGTCGCTCGAGTCTGCAGCGCTTCAGACTGCAGGCATGGCTGCTGCACAGGCTCCATTGGGCGGTGAGAACCTGGCGGCCCTGACACGGCCAGATTTTCCGCTGCTGGCGCAGACGGCGTGTCTGGGGCAGCCGCTGATCTACCTGGATCACGCTGCCACCAGCCAAAAGCCCCTCCAGGTGCTCGATGCCCTGCGCCATTACTACGACCACGACAACGCCAATGTGCACCGCGGCGCCCACCAGCTGAGCGCCCGCGCCACCGAAGGCTTTGAGGCCGCCCGCGAGAAGACGGCGCGGTTTGTGGGATCAAGCAATCCACGTGAGATCGTCTTCACCCGTAATGCCAGCGAGGCCATCAACCTGGTGGCCCGCAGCTGGGGTGAGGCGTTTCTGCGCCCCGGTGACGAGGTGCTGCTTACGGTCATGGAGCACCACAGCAACCTGGTGCCCTGGCAGTTGCTGGCGGCCCGCACTGGCTGCGTGCTGCGCCACGTGGGGCTTACCGAAACCGGTGAGCTGGATCTGGCCGATCTGCGCAGCAAGCTCAATGAGCGCACGCGGCTGGTGAGCCTGGTGCAGGTCAGCAACACCCTGGGCTGCCTCAACCCGATTGCCGAGGTCACCGCATTGGCCCACAGCGCCGGTGCCTTGGTGCTGGTGGATGGTTGCCAGAGCCTGCCCCACCTGCCGGTCGATGTGCAGCAGTTGGGCTGCGATTTTTTGGTGGGCAGCTCCCACAAGCTGTGCGGTCCCACCGGCATGGGCTTGTTGTGGGCGCGTGAATCACTGCTTGAGGCGATGCCTCCGTTTTTAGGCGGCGGCGAAATGATCCAAGACGTGTTTCTCGAGCACAGCAGCTGGGCCGATCTGCCCCACAAGTTTGAAGCCGGCACCCCGGCGATCGGTGAGGCGATCGGCATGGGCGCGGCGCTCGATTACCTGCAAGGCATTGGCCTGGATCGCATCCATGCCTGGGAGCAGCAGCTCACCCGCCAGCTGTTTGCGCGCCTGCAGGCGATCGAAGGGCTGCGCATCCTCGGGCCTACCCCCGAGCAGCAGAGCGACCGCGGCGCCCTGGCGGCTTTTGATGTTGAAGGCCTACACGCCAATGACATTGCCGCGCTGCTGGATTCAGCCGGTATCTGCATTCGCAGCGGTCATCACTGCACCCAGCCCTTGCACCGCCACTACGGCCTGAGCGGCAGTGCCCGCGCCAGCCTCAGCTTCACGACCACGCCCGAGGAGATCGATCGCTTTGCCGACGAGCTCGAGGGCACGATCGCCTTTTTGCGCGAGCACAGCTAGGGGGTGCCCCCGGCCTCCAGCCTGGTGCTGATGCCCGCGGCGAGCTCCTGGATGCCCTGTTGTTCGGCCGGGCTGATGGAGCTGGCTCCGGCTCGGCTGAGTCGGGTCACCACGATCGTCTGGTGCTGCTGTCTGAACACGGCGTAGAGCACAGCGGCGTCACTTGGGTCGTTGTCGCGCTGCTCGTTCAACACCCAGGGGGCAGGACGGCTGCCCTGGCTCAAGGTGCTGGCCAGACCCTGGTCTG
The DNA here is from genome assembly GCA_049421025.1 of Prochlorococcaceae cyanobacterium. Taxonomy (GTDB): domain Bacteria; phylum Cyanobacteriota; class Cyanobacteriia; order PCC-6307; family Cyanobiaceae; genus RGUW01. The sequence continues at coordinate 42,767 of JBMSMG010000007.1, forward strand.
AGCGCACCGTTCCGGTGCAGCGTTTGATCGCCTGTTGCAGCGCCATCCAGGCGCTTGAGGCTGCAGCAGTGCTGGCAAAGCGATACAGCGATGCTGAAAGCACCTGCTGTCCACCGTCTTTGGCCAAGGGCACGAGCGGCAGCACCAGCTCGGTGCGGGTCCTGGGGCCGGGGATGCTCACCTGCAAGCCCCCGCGACCGGTGGAGCAGAGCTGCAATCCCCAGGGTTGGGTTGGCACAGCGTTGATCACGCGGGTGTTCTGGCCAGCAGCGGCAGCCGGTAGGGATTGGGGCAGGTGCTCTGGCGTCAGCAGCATCTGCAGCTGTTGCGGGGGTGGCGTTGCCGCGAG
>JBMSMG010000008.1:0-42338 GCA_049421025.1 Prochlorococcaceae cyanobacterium
GCATCCGAGCAGCAGGCGTGACGGCGATTCAGCAGCGTTTTGAGGCCCTGCGGCAGCAGCAGCGCTGTGCCTTGATGCCGTTTTTGATGGCGGGTGATCCCGACCTGGAGACCACCGCTGCCTGCCTGCTGGCCCTGCAGGCCGAAGGTGCCGACCTGATCGAACTGGGCATCCCCTACAGCGACCCGTTGGCCGACGGGCCGGTGATTCAGGCCGCCGCCAGTCGCGGCCTGGCTGCAGGCACCACCCCCGCCAAGGTGCTGGCGATGCTGGCTGGCCTCAAAGGCCAACTGAACAGTCCGGTGGTGCTGTTCACCTACAGCAACCCCCTGCTCAATCGGGGCATGGACGCCTTCTGCGCCGATGCCGCCGCCGCAGGGGCAGCCGGCCTGGTGGTACCCGACCTGCCGCTCGAAGAAGCCGAGAAGCTCTCGGCCATTGCGAGCACCCATGGCCTCGATCTGGTGCTGCTGGTGGCCCCCACCACCCCGCCTGAGCGCATGGCCCGCATTCACAGTGCCAGCCGCGGCTTCACCTATTTGGTGAGCGTGACCGGGGTGACCGGCGTGCGCACCAACCTGCAGGAGCGGGTGGGTCCGCTGGTGCAGCAGCTCAAGACTCAGGGCGACACACCTGTTGCCGTGGGCTTTGGCATTTCGGGTCCCGAGCAGGCCCGCCGCGTGCGCGACTGGGGCGCCGATGGGGCCATTGTTGGCAGCGCCCTGGTCAAGGTGATGGCCGAGGCCCACAACCAGGGACAGCCCGTGGCTGCAGCAGCGGGAGGCTTCTGCGCTGAGCTGCGCCGCGGCCTCGATCAACCCTGAAGCTGGCGGCAGTGCTGTTTTCAGAGGCCTGCGAGCGCAACAAAGAGCCCATTGCCATCGAGCTGGAGCGCTGGCTGCCGCGGCCTGCGCGCGTGCTCGAGGTGGGCTCAGGCAGCGGTCAGCACGCGGTGCATGTCACCCGCCGCCTGGGCCAGCTGCAGTGGCAGCCCAGCGAACGAGCCGAGAACCTTGAGGCTCTGCAGGCACGCCTCACGCTGGAGGGCCGCACCCAGCTGGCAGCCGGTAGCGCGCTGGCTGACGCCATCGGCCTCGATGTGAGCACTGACGCCTGGCCGGCAGGGCCGTTTGACGCCGTCTTTACGGCCAACACGGCCCACATCATGCCGGCCTCAGCCGTGCCCCAGCTGGTGGCCGGCGCTGCCTCCGTACTAAGCCCAGGGGGACTGCTGCTGCTTTACGGGCCCTTCAGCGATGGCGGCCGGCACAGCGCCCCCAGCAACGCCGCTTTTGACGCGCACCTGCGCAGCATCGACGGCTCCATGGGCGTGCGCGATGCCGACTGGATCGGCGAGCTGGCACAACTGGCTGGCCTCAGCGCCCTGGCAGAGGTGGCCATGCCCGCCAACAACCGGCTGCTGGTGTACCGCGCCAGCGGCGGCGGCCCATGAGTGGGGCCTGGTGCGTTAACGCACCACATCGAGGCAGCGGGCCGCCTGATAGTCGCTGCTGAGCTTGACCAGCTGCTCGCCGACGTCAGCAACAGCATCCACCTTGGTGGCCACTTTTTCGGAGTAGTTGATGTACGCGGCCGGATCGGTGCTGCGCAGCAACTTGGCTTGTTCAGCGTTGAGCCGCGCCTGGCGCATGTCACGCGTGGTGACATCGAGGCGGGTCTTGGTTTGGCTGAGCTGGGTGCGCAGCGCCTGACACTGGGCCAGCTGCTGCTCATAGGCCAGATGGGCCAGCAACCAGCGCAACCCCAGCACCACCGCCAGCACGCCCAGGGCCACACCGCCCACCGCCAGAGCTTTGGTTTTGAGGCTCACGCGATCACAACGGCTTGCGCCAATCGTGATCAAGCTGACTGGCCTGTCAAGCAGCGCCGTGATCAGGCCGCCGCCAGAATTGCTTCAAGACCTGACAACAGGCGCTGCAGCGCTTCGCTGAGCGCAGGGCCATCGAGCATGCCGGTGCTGAGCCGCAGCGCATGGCCGCCGATGCCAAAGGCATCGCCGCTGACCACCGCCACCCGGTGCTCAAGCGCCAGGCGCCGCATCAGCTCGCGCGCCGTGACACCGCGGCGCGTCAGGCGCGCCGACACCTCCGGCTCCAAGGCCAACAGGCCATAGAAAGCGCCGTCGGGCTCAGCCAGAAGCCTGAGCGGCAGGCCAGCGCTGCGGGCAGCAGCGACCGCGTCGATCAGCTGCTGCTGCAAGGCCCCAAGGCCAGCCACATGGGGGCGGCACCAAGTGGGGCCTGCAGCCAAAGCCGCAACAGCCGCAACCTGGGTGAGCCGCGGCGGGGCGATCAGCACCGTGTCCTGAACCTGCGCCACCCCCGCCATGAGCTGCTCGGGCACCACCGCATAACCCACACGCCAGCCCGCCATGCCATAGGCCTTGGACAGCGAGAACAGGCTGACGGTGTGGGCTGCGGCGCCTGGCAACGAGCCCGGACTCCAGTGCGCCTGGCAGCCATGCACGAAGTGCTCATAGGCCTCATCGTGCAAGTGAAACAGCCCCCGCTGAGCGCAGAGCCGGTTGATCGCCTCCAGCACCGCCTGCGGCTGCACAACGCCGCTGGGGTTGCCCGGTGAAACCGTCACGATCGCCTTGGTGCGCGGCGTGATCGCAGCCGCCAGCCGCTCAGCATCGAGCACCAGGCCCGCATCGACCGGCACCGCCACGCCGCCGGCCAGCTGCACCGCCATCACGTGGTTGAAGTAATAGGGCAGCGGCACAATCACCTGATCACCGGGACCGGTGATCACCTGGGCGATGGCGTTGAAGGCCATGTTGCTACCGGCGGTGACCAACAGCTGGCCGCCATCAAGGTCCAGCGCCCCGCCGCCGCGCTCAGGATCACGCAAGCCAGCTGCGATGGCCTCGAGCAACGCCGGATCGCCAGCCATCGGGCCGTAGCGATGCAGATCGGGCCGCTCGGCGGCGTCCTGGCAGAGCGCTGCGGCCACTGCCTCTGCCACCGCGGCAGGCGGCCCCCAACGGACCATGCCCTGGGCCAGCGACAGGCAACCCGGCGTGGCGCGCACCAGGCCGCTGATCTCGGGGATCACCGGCTGCAGCACCTGCTCGAGCCGCTGCGCCGGTGGCGGCCCAGATCTGGGAGGATCACTGCGCATTAACAAACGCTGGCATGGCAAGCCGCTTCGTGCTGTGGGGCACCTACTGCGACGACGTGCTGAACAAGCGCGCCCCTTTTCGCGACGAGCACCTGGCGCGGCTGCAGCAACTCAAGGACGCTGGCAGCTTGATCACCCTGGGCCCAACCACCGATCTGAGCCTGGTGTTCGGCATTTTTGAAGGGGAGAGCGCTGAGGCTGTTGAAGCACTGGTGAAGGCAGACGTCTACTGGCGCGAGGGGATCTGGACCAGCGTCGCGATCCACCCCTGGACCCAGGCCTTCTAGCTGCGGGGCCAACCGGCCTGGGCCTGGGCCCACACGTAGGCCGCCACCGCCTCAGCGCCCCCTTCACCCAACACAGCTCCGTAGCCGCTCATCTGACCAATGCCGGCCGCAGCCACCTGGGCGATGGCCTCGGGGCTAGCGAGGCCTTGGCGTTCGAGAGCAGCGAGCTTGAGGGTCTTGCCGCGGCGAATGATGTTGCCGCCATTGACATGGCAACCGGCGCAGTGGTTCTCAAACAGCACACTGCCATCAGCCACCGCCAGGGCCGGCTGCGGCCACAGCACCAAAGCCACCACCAGCAACAACGCCAGCAGCTGTAGTAACCGTCTGCACAACGCAAGCATCACAGCCCCCATCGCTGAGCTCCAGTCTGGGGCCACAGGCGCTAGACAGGCCTGAGCATGCAGTCGGTGGGGGGCGATCGGTGCCGTCGGGGAGCCATTCACAGGTCACGGTGCTGCACACCGCCGACTGGCAGATCGGCAAGCCCTACGGCCGTGTCATTGATCCCGACAAACGCAGCCGTTTGCGCCAACTGCGCCTTGACGCGATCAGCCGCATCGCTGCGCTCTCGGCAAGCACCGGCGCCAGTGCCGTGGTGATCGCCGGCGATCTGTTTGATTCACCGACACCAGCTGCCAGCGAGGTCAGCGCAGTATGTGCTGCCATCGGCAGCATCGACTGCCCGACGCTGGTGGTGCCCGGCAACCATGACCACGGCGGACCCGGCAGCGTTTGGCAAAGCCCTTTGTTTGAAAGCGAGCGGCGCCGGCGAGCAGCGCAGCTGGTGGTGCTGCAAGAGCCCACGCCCTACGAGCTTGAGGAGCTGGTGGTCTTGCCCTGCGGCCTCAAGCAACGCCATGACAGCCAGGACCCCTGCAGCTGGCTGGGCCAGCTCGATTGGAACACCCTGCCCAGCAACAAGCCACGCCTGGTGCTGGCCCATGGCGGTGTGAACGGCTTTGGCGCCAGTGACCTCGATGACGAGAACCCCACCGGCCCCGTCAACCTGATCAACCTCAAGGCTGCCTGGTTCGAGCAGATCGACTATGTGGCCCTGGGCGACTGGCATGGCTGCAAGCAGGTGCAGGCCAAGGCCTGGTACAGCGGCACCCCCGAGCCCGACCGCTTTGCCCGCAGCGCCGACTACCAAAGCGGCATGGTGCTCGAGGTGGCCCTGCAGCGCGGCGCGCTGCCTGTGGTGCGGCCCCACAGCACAGGAACTGCCGGCTGGCATGCGCTGCAGATGGCTTTGAGCAGCGACGCCGATCTGCAACAGCTCGAGCGCCAGCTCGATCAACTGCTCGCGGGCCGGGTGGGGTTTGACCTGCTGCTGCTTGAGCTGGAAGGCACGCTCAGCATCGGCGCTCAGCAACGCCTCGAGGCTCTGCTGCAACGCTTTGAGGCGCAGCTGCTGCGGCTCAAGCGGCGCGGCACGGTGGGCATTAGCCCCGAGGCAGCCGAGCTGCAGGCGCTGGGCCAGTTGAGCGATGCGCCCCTGGTGGCGGCGGTGGCGCGACAACTGCAGCAGCAGCTGCAGGACGCCGGCCAGAGCGAGCAGCGGGCACTGCTTGGTGAGGCCCTACTCGAGCTGCACCGCAGCACCGTGAGCCCATGCAACTGATCAGCGCGCGGCTGGAGCGGGTGCGGCAGCACAGGCTGCTGGAGCTGCGCTTTGCGCGCGGCTTCAGCTTGATCGCCGGTGCCAACGAAACCGGCAAGAGCACGGTGGTCGATGCGCTGCACAAGGCCCTGTTTCTCAAAGCCACCGCCACCGGGCGCGGCATTGAGGAGCTGCGCTCACTCACCCATGGCGGATTGCCCGAGGTGGAGCTGCGCTTTGCGGCGGCGGGCAGCACCTGGCTGCTGCGCAAACGCTTTGCCGGCAGCGGCGGCACCTGCCAGTTGAGTCCAGAGAATGGCCCCACCCTGCTGGGGCAAACGGCCGAAACCAAGCTGGCCGAGCTGCTGCAGGTGAGCGGCCCCATCGAGGGGCGCCGCATTGCCCAGCTGCCCCTGCGCTGGGCCCACCTATGGGTGCGGCAGGGCGAGGCGGGGGATGACCCCTTGGCCGGCGGCGGCGAGGCCTATGACCTGGCGCAGCTGGTGCAGCAACTGCAGCAGCGCGGCGGTCAGGCGGCAGCGGGGGCAACAGCGGCAGCGCTCGAATCGCCCCTGGACCGGCAGGTGCAGCAGCAGCTGCAGCAGCAGCTCGATCTGCAGCTCACCAGCACCGGCAAAGTGCGCGCCGGCTCCCCCCTGGCGGCCTCGCAGCAGCGCGAAAGCGAGGCCCGCAGCGCCCTCAGCCAGGCCGAACTGCGGCTGGCTGAACTGGAAGCGGCGATGGAGGAGCTGCGGCAGATCGGCGAGCGGCTCATGGCCATCGAGCAGCAAGAGCGGCCCGCCCTGCTCCAGGAGCGCCAACAGGCGAGCCAACTGCAGCTGCTCACCGCTGAGGCCAAACCGCTGCAACAGCAGCTCGCCCAACTGCAGAACGCCCAGCGGCAACTGCATGCCCTGCTGGCGCAGCAGCAGGCTGACGGCCAGCAGCTGGCCGCTCTGCAGCAGCAAGCCAGCCACGATCAATCGCTGCAGCAGCAGCACACCCAGACCTTGGAGCAGCTGCAGCAGCAGTGCAGCCAGCTCGAGCACCAGCAGCAGCACCTGGCGCGGCAGCAAGAGGTGCTGGCGATCCAGCGCGACCTGGCAACGCTTGAGCGCCAACACGACCAACTGCGCCAGCACAAGCAGCAGTTCGAGACCCTGCAGCAGCAGGCCGGTGCGATCAAGCAGCAGCTGCAGGACCTGCCTGTGATCACCCCGGAGCAGGTCCGGCAACTGCGCCAATGCGAGCAGGCACTGGCGCAGGCCCAGGCTCGCTGCCAGGGCATGGCCACGCGCTTGAGCCTCTTGAGCCGTGACCAGAGCGTGACGCTGGACGATCAGCCCGTGCTCGAGGGTCAAGAGCTGACCATCGAGCAGCCTGCCGTGCTGCAGATCGGCAGCGGCACACGGCTGCAGCTCAGCCCCGCCAGCGGCCAGGCCAGTGATGCGGCGCGCCAGCAGCGCGAGCAGGCCGAAACCCAGCTAGCCGAGCTGCAAACCCGCTTGGCGTACAGCAGCAGCGATGCCGCCGAGGCCGTGGCGCAACAGCGGCTGGCGCTCGAGAGCGAACTGAGCAACCTGCGCAAGACCGCGCAGACGATTCCGTGGGCCAAGCTCGAGGCCCAGTTGGCCGAACTGCCGCCGCGGCGCCAGCGGCTGCTCGATGCCCTGGCCGCCCACGACGCGGTCGCAGCGCCCGTTACCGATCTGGCCGCACTCGAGGCCAGCCAGGACACGCTCAAACAGAACAACCTGCAGCTTGCAGCCCAGCTGCGCCAGAGCCTCGAGCAACGCAGTGCCTTGCAGCGCGAGCTTGACGCTCTGAACCAGCAGCACAGCCAACGCCAAAGCGAGATCGGCCGGCTCAACGGCGCCCTGGCAGCAGCAGCAGCGCAGCTGCAGCAGCTGCAACAGCTGCATGGCGATGCCGCCGCGCTGGCCCAAGGCGAGCACGAGCTGCGCCTCAGCCTCGAGGCCAGCGAAGGCCGCATCACTGCGCTCAAACAGCAACTGGGCCAAGCCACAGAGCTCAGCAGCACGGCCGAATCACGGTTGCAGCAACTCGAGAGTGAAAAAGACCTCCTGCTGACGCGCCGCGGCCAGCAGGAGCAGCTCTGCCGCAGCCTGGGGGCCAGCGATCCGGTGGCGGCGCTCGAGCAGCTGCAGGCCGCCTGGGAGCTCGCAGCGGCCGAGCGCCAGCGGCTCGAGCAGCGCACCGCCGCCTTGCAACTGTTGCTGCAACTGTTTCGCAGCGCCCAGCAGGAGCTCGGCAGCCGTTACTGCTTGCCGCTGCAGAGCTCGCTGCAGGGCTATCTGGAGGCTCTGGAGCTGCCCAGCAGCGGTTCGGCCCAGATGCACTACGACCCGCAAGAGGGTTTTGGCGCGCTGCAGCTGCAGCAGGGCAACCAGAGTTTTGGCTTCACCCAGCTGAGCGGCGGCATGCGCGAGCAACTGGCCGGCGGCCTGCGGCTGGCCCTGGCCGAGGTGCTGCAACCGGCCTACGACAACTGCCTGCCACTGATCTTTGATGACGCCTTCAGCAACTCCGATCCGCTGCGCCGAGAGGGGGTACTGCGCATGCTGCAGCGCGGCATCGATCGCGGCCTGCAGATCATTGTGTTCAGCTGCACCCCTGCTGATTTTGGCGATCTGGCCCAAGCGAGCGGGCTGCGCATCGATCTGCCGGCGCGCGAGTCGAGCGCGCCATGAGCGGCTGCAGCAGCAGCACCCAGCCGCCGCTGAGGCCCTACCGGTGCAGTGATCTACCTGCGTTGCTTGCGCTCTACGCCAACGCCGTGCGCAGCCAATGCGCAGCCTGTTACAGCCCGCAGCAGGTGCACGCCTGGAGCAACTACGCGCAGCAACAACAGGCCGTGGCAGCGGCCATCGGTCGCGGCACCACCCTGGTGAGCCCGGTGGCCCAGGGCGATGGGCGCCTTGCCGCCTTTGGCGTGCTGGATCCGATCGATCGCCTGGCCCTGCTCTACTGCGACGGCCCGTGGAGCCGCCAGGGCCGCGCCAGCGCCCTGCTGGCCGCACTCAGTGCCCATGCCCAAAGCCAAGGGGTGGTGCGACTGCGCACCGAAGCCAGCCAGTTGTCGCGGCCGCTGCTGCTGCGCCATGGCTGGCAGCTCGAAGCCGAAGAAACGGTGCTGTTTGCCGGTGTGAGCTTCGTGCGCTGGCGCATGATCAAATCACTGCCGAGCTGAGTTCTCCACGTCCCGATGGCCGAAGCGCAGCTGCAGCAGTTTTTGGCCAAGGTGCAGGCGCTCAATGACTTTGTGGCCTTGAGCGAGCGCGATCCTGCGGTGCGCCAGGCCCTGGTCAGCTGCAGCAGCCACCACGAGGTGGTGGAGCTGGCACAGCGCTATGGCTTTGCGATCGGACGCCGTTGGGGCGAGGGCGATGCCGCCCCAGTGAAGGCAGGCAATGTGCTGACAGGCGAGCTACCGCCCCGGGGTGAAGAACGCATCAGCGTGCTGCTTGAAACACAGCAACTGCGGCTCGAGCGCATTCATTCGCATGCTGCCGCCAGTCCAGAGGGGTTCTGGTACGAACAGCGCGAGCATGAATGGGTGCTGCTGCTGCAAGGCAGTGCCCTGGTCCAACTGGACGGAGAACCAGCGCCCCGCAGCCTGAGCCGCGGTGACCAACTGCTGATTCCTGCAGGGCAGAAGCACCGAGTGGTGGCTACGGATCCCGATCCTGGAACGATCTGGCTAGCTCTTTTTTGGAGCCCAGACGGGGCCGGTTGACGTTGCGCACCAACCAGTAGGCACCAGCTAGAGCCAGCACGGCCACCCCAAGGCCGGCCAGCAGCTGCGGCTTGTTCTCTGACCCTGGGGGCAGCACGATGACTTTTCGGGCCACGGCCGTCATCGCCGTGATCAACACCAGCTCGATCTGAACCACGTGGCGGCGCACGTAGGAGGTGATGTTCTGCAGCACCTCAACAGCAATCAACAGGTTCAGCAGATCACCCAAGACCTTGATCAACTTGTCGCTGATCCAGGTGGTCTGGGGATTGAACAAGGCCCAAAAGACCTGGGTCATCAACTGAACGGTGGCCACGATCATGACCACCAACAGCACCCCGCCAAGAACCTTGGCGAGCAGGCGCTCCGAGCCGTCGACTAGGCCCAGATAGCGATTGTCGTCAAACACCATCAGCCCCAGAGCGCTCAGTTACCGAAGGGGGTGTAGCTGGGCTTGGCCGGGGTATCACCGGGCGGGTTCACCAACTGGGTGTCGCAGGTGATCGCCCCAGTGGCTGGATCAGTGACGCAGTTCTTGGGCTCCACCTTGGTCTGGCTGCCGACCGAGCTGCCAGGGCCAAGCATGTACTGCTGCACCTGAGCCGCGGCGGGTTCAACAGCGATAGCAACCGCTGCCAGCACAGAGCCAAGGGTCAGGGGCGCAACCAGACAGGAGCGCAGCATCGATCTGTTCATGCAGGTGGACACACTATGGCGAGCGCCATCGCCAATGGGGTCCAACCTGTTGGCGATCGTTTAGTGCGACTGCTCGTGCTGCTGCTCGTTGCGAATGTCCTGCAGCAACAGATCCAGCTGCTCGAGCGAACCGCTCAGCGCAGGTGGCAGCTGTTGATCGGTCCCCTCACCAAGCCGGCCCAGCACGGCGGCCTGATCTTCGCCGTGCCATTGACCCTCAATGGCACACAGCTGCGCCACCAGATCGCTGAGCCCGCCACGGGTGTATGTGCGATGCAGGGCATCAACCAGCACCGGCATGCGCACCGAGCCCGCCCGCAGTGAACGGCGCAGATCGGCCTGGGTGCGGCCGGCGTGGCGCAGCCAGTCCTTGAGGAAGGACTGCAGATCATCGAGCTGCTGCGGGGTCAGGGTGGTCATGACCGTGAAGCTGCAATCGCCATCGCGAGCAGCCAGCAGGCTAGGCGCTCAATCGCACTCCACCAGACCACTCTCAAGGCCAGCGCGGCGCAACTTGCGCAGAGCCCGTTGCACCACCTGGCGGCAGTACTCGCGGCTACAGCCGAGCTGACGAGCCACCTCGGCCAAGGTGCGCCATTCGTGGCTGCCATCGAGGCCGAAGCGCAACATGATCACGGTGCGTTCCTTGGGGGTCAGACAGGCGCGCTCCAGCAGCGCCCAGACCGCTGTGATGCGTTCAGCAATTTCAGCGCGCTCGAGCGGCGGCAATTCGGCTGAAGGCAACACATCGACCAGCTCCGATGGATCGGATTTGGATTTCACCACGCCCTGCAACGACACGGTGACACTGCGCAGCTCACAAGCGAGCAATTCTTCGACTTCGTCCTTGCTCAGTCGCAGCTGATGGGCCAGGGCTGCCGCATTGGGAAGCACACCATGGTTCTGCAGATAACGGGCCTTGGCAGCACGAATCTTGGTGAGCTTCTCGTTGACATTGACAGGAATGCGAATCGTGCGGCTCTGGGTCGAAAGGGCACGATTGAGACCCTGCCTGATCCACCAGTAGGCATAGGTGCTGAAGCGATGGCCGCGGGTGGGGTCATACTTTTCAACCGCGCGGGTGAGGCCCAAAGTGCCCTCTTGAATGAGATCGAGAAGATCAAGCCCTTTGCCCTGGTAGCGCTTGGCCAGATTCACTACCAAGCGCAGGTTGGCTGTGATCATGTGATTCTTGGCACGCTCGCCAAGGCGCAGGGTGCGGCGCTCGAGTTCGTTGTACTCGCAAGCAGGCCCTTGTCCGCCGGCAGTGGCACAGCGCTCGTGCAGAGCAACCATGGCCTGAACCTTGCGGCCCAGGGTGAGTTCCTGCTCAGGGGAGAGCAATTGATGGCGACCGATCTCACCGAGATAGGCGCTCAATGAGCTAGCCATGGTGAGGCTGCAAACTGAATTGAACCTAAGGGCATTTTTCGGCCAATAAAAAACCAACTGAAAAGCTTCCAACTTTCACAATTGCTACCCAACTACAGGTTTGCTTTGCGATTGCAACTCGGTGTGATCGACGGACCCCATCACGTGCGAGCTACGGTCAGCCCTAATCCCCCCTTCTGCTGCCTCCATGTCCACGCTTGCCGCCATCGCCCCTGACGTGTTGCAACGGGCGGGTGTGGCCTATGTGCACTATCTGAGCTTCATGCTCTGCTTTGGCGCCCTGGTGCTCGAGCGCCGACTGATCAAGGCCAACCCCAACAAGCAGGAAGCCACCTTGATGGTGATCACCGATGTGGTGTACGGCATGGCCGCACTGGCCTTGCTGGTGAGCGGCATTTTGCGGGTGCTGTATTTCGGCCAGGGCAGCGCCTTCTACACCGAGAACCCTCTGTTCTGGTGGAAGGTGGGCCTGTACCTGAGCGTGGGTGCACTGTCGCTGTACCCAACGATTACCTACATCTTGTGGGCGATTCCGCTGCGCAAAGGCGAGTTGCCCCAGGTCAGCGAAGCGCTGGCCAACCGCCTGGCCTGGATCCTCAACATTGAGCTGGCTGGCTTTGCCGCCATCCCGCTGATGGCCACCTTGATGGCGCGGGGGGTTGGTCTGCCGGCGGCCTGATGGCAGGCACACCTCTCAAAGCGTTGGTGGCCTTAGTGGCCCTGCTGGCGCTCAGTCCCCAGGGCCAGGGCGCCCAGGCCGGCAGCTGCCCGGCTATGACGGCCAGCACACCCCTACCGTTGCCCACAACCGCAGCAAGCCTGCCGCAAGAGCAGGCTGCGGGCACCTATAGCGACCAACTGATGCCGACGCCGGCGGGCTGGCCTGTGCGCGATCACTGGTGCGTGTGGATTGAACCGGCGCGAGCCGCAGCCGGCAGTGCCGCACTGTTGCGTGAGCAACAGTGGCTTGCGGCCATGGAAGCGGCCCTGGCCGAGTGGCAGCAACTGCTGGCCATCACCCGTGTCAGCCAGAGCGATCAAGCCCAGGTGCGCATCTGGCGGCGGCGGCCACCCCTGCAACGCCTTGGCGATGGTCGCACCCGCGCCAGCAACGGTCGGGCCTTACTGGCGCTGCTCGTGGTGGAGCGGGATCAACGCTGGCAGGCCGAGCCGCAGGTGGAGGTGTTGATCGGCACCACCCAGGCACCCTTGGCGCTGCAGGCCACCGCCCTGCACGAGCTGGGTCACGCCTTTGGATTGTGGGGCCACAGCGAGCACAGCAGTGATGCCATGGCCGTGCACGCAGGCGCCCAGCAGGTGCTGCGCCTCAGCCAGCGCGATCGTCAGACGATGCAATGGCTGCTGCGTCAGAGCGGCCGCTTGCAGACACCAGCAAAGCCGCCAGAAAACCCAGCAACTGCACGATCACCACTGACGGCCCCGACGGCAGATTGAACAACCCCGAGGCCAACAGACCCAACACCGCACCGCCAGAGCCCAGACAGCAGGCCAACGCCACATAAGCGTTGAAACTGCGGCTCACCAACCGCGCGGCACTGGCGGGGATCACCACAAAGGCACTGATCAACAGCACCCCGACTGCCTTGATCGACAGGGCCACCACCAACGCCAACAGCACCACAAACCACAAGCGCTCGCGCTCGGCGGCGATGCCGCGCGAGCGAGCCAGAGGCTCATCGAGACTCAGCAGGATCTGGCGGCGGCGGGTCATCCCGAGATAGAGCGCCGCCACAGCCAACAGCAGCGCCAACAGGGCCAAATCAAGCCAACTCACCGCCAAAATGTCGCCAAAGAGCAACTGCTCGAGACTGGCGCCTGGCATTGGCATGCGGCTCAAGGCCACCACGGCAATGGCCAGCGACGACGAATAAATGATGTTGAGCAGGGCATCGGCGCTGAGCCGGCTGCGCTCGATCAAGCGGCTCACCAGCAGCGCAAAAATCACCGCAAAGGGGATCAGCACCAACGTGGGGTTGATGCCAAGGACCACCCCCAGGGTCAGCCCCAGCAGCGCTGAGTGGCCCAGCGCATCACTAAAAAACGACAACTGACGCAGCACCGCCACGCTGCCGAGCAGACCACCAAGGGCACCGGTGAGCACCCCGGCCAATAAGGCCCGTTGCATGAACGGCAGCGCTAGCAGCACCACAAGCGATGTGCCTTCGGCAGCGTTCACGGCTGCACCTCCTTGGTGCCGTGATGGTGGTGATGCACCGGTACGTAGCCGCGGCCGTAAAGGCGCTCGAGCTCGGGCGGCGCCAGGGCGTGGCCAGGTGCACCGCTGCAGCGCAGGCTGCGGTTGAGGCACAGCACCCGATCACAGCTGCGGCGGACCATCTCCAGGTCATGGGAAACCTGCAAGATCGTCCAGCCCTGGGAGCGGCGCAGCTGGGCCAGCAGGCTGTGAAAGTGCTCGGTGGCCTGCACATCAAGGCCGGCCTGGGGCTCATCGAGCAGCAGCAGCTGGCGCGGGCGCACCACACAAAACGCCAGCAGCACCCGCTTGAGCTGTCCGGCTGATAGCTCGCTCAACAGCAACCGTGAAAGGTGGTGACAACCACAGAGCTGCAGGGCATCGGCAGTCGCCTCGCGCCGCTCTCGCCTTCCAGCAGCAGCAATTGGACCACTCCAGCCAAGCGCCACAAACTCGGCAACGGTCAAGGGCAAGCGGCCGCGGGGTGCAACTTGCTGCGGCAAGTAGGCAATCTGAGCACGCACCCCAGGGGGCAATTCGCCCTGCGGCCCCAGCTCCTGGCCCAACACCCGAACGCTGCCCTGCTGCCTGGGGATCAGCCCGAGCACCGCCTGCACCAGCGTGCTCTTACCCGCTCCATTAGGGCCAACCAAGGCTGTATCGCTCTGGGGCGTGAGCGCAAAACTGACGTCATCCACCACAAGCTGAGAGCCCAGGCGAACGCTTAGGTGACTGACATCGAGAATCGTTTCACCCATGACCTCAGGCTAGGAGCGAGCCGCCGCAGCGCAAAGTTTGCGAGACATTGCGAGCCATGAAAGCGAGCGCATTGCCTGGTCGATCGTGATCGCCCAACAAGGGCTGCCGGGCTTTGTTGACGCCCTGCTCGATTCGACTGAGTACATCGAAGCCTTTGGCGACGATCTGGTTCCTGACCAGCGCTCACGCGTGCTGGCGGGCCAGGCCACCGGCACCATGCCCTTCAACCAGCAGGCCCCCCGCTACGACGGCTACTGGCGGGAAACGATGGCGCGCCGTGCCCCCGCTGGCCGCGGCACCGCCTGGACCCCCAGCGGCGGCTGGCCCCAGCCCGCCTGGTTGGCAGGCCAACCCACCCCGGCCGTGCAGAACGCCTGGCGCTGGTTTGTCGCCACCGGCGGCTTTGTGCTGACCGGCTTTGTGGTGTGGACCGCCCTGGCCATGCTGAGCACCGCCGCCCAGGGCTGAACGCCCAGCTCAGGAACGCCGTGGTGCGCCCCGGCGAGAGGCCAGCACCTGCTGCACGTCGCGCCAACTGACCCCGTGGTGCGCCAGAGCCACCTGCAGGTGAAACACGATGTCGGCCGCCTCGCCGGCGATGTCTGCGGCGGCGCCGTCCTTGCAGGCCATCACAAATTCGGCGCTCTCCTCGCCGATCTTCTTAAGGATGCGGTTATCGCCGCCTTCAAGCAGCTTGTTGGTGTAACTGCCGGGCTCTGGGTTGTCGCGGCGGCCCTCGATGACCCGCATCAGCTCGGTGCAGACATCGGCCGGAGGCGGAGCCGCGGCCGCCCCACCCGCTGAGGGCTCAGGCCCGTCGTCGTAGAAGCAGCTGCGGGCACCGGTGTGACAAGCCACATCACCGCGTTGCTCAATGGTGAGCAACAGCACGTCGGCATCGCAGTCGTAGCGAAAGCCGCGCAGGGCCTGGGTGTGACCACTGGTGGCGCCTTTGTGCCACAGCTCGCCGCGCGAGCGGCTCCAGTAGTGCACCTCGCCGGTGGCGAAGGTGCGCTCGATCGCCTCGGCATTCATCCAGGCGACCATGAGCACAGCACCATCGAGCCAGTCCTGGGCCACCGCCGGAATCAGGCCAGCGTCGTTAAAGCGCAGCACCGCCAGCAGCCGCTGGGCAGCACCGGCACCTGGCACCTGAAATGATGGAGTCATTCGCCTTCGTGCGGCTGCCCTGATCTTGTCGCAGGGGCCTGCCTGCGCTCCAGTGCCTGCGACCGGTCATGACCGCCGCCTACAGCTGCTCCAAAACCTTCAGCGGGTTCCCGTGCACCCACCGGCAGTGGCAACACAGCGGCCACTGCCGGTTTGTGCATGGCTACAGCCGCAGCTTCACCTGCTGGTTTACCGCCCGCGCGCTCGATACCTGCGGTTTTGTGGTCGATTTCTCCAGCCTCAAGGAGCTGGAAGCCCAGCTGATCGAGCAGTTTGATCACACCTTTTTGGCCAGCGCCGACGACCCGCTGCTGCCGACCTGGCGCAGCCTGCATGAGCAAGGAGCCCTCGATCTGCGCGTCATGGACAACGTGGGCATGGAGTCCAGTGCCCAGCTGGTGTGGCACTGGGCCAACGCGCTGCTGCATCGGCGCGATGGCGGCCGCAGCTGCTGCTTCAAGGTCGAAGCCCGCGAAAACGAAAAGAACGCCGCTTGCTACGAAGCTGTGCCCAGCTGGTTCAGCAACTGATCACCGCGGCGGTAGATCTCGCTGGCGTAATCGGTCCAAACACCCTGACCCCAGTAGCGAAAGCAGCTGGTCTCGAGCAGCAGCAGGTGCAGCAACGCCTGTTGATACCCCGGCGTTTGGGTGAGCGAGGGATCCTTGGCAACAGCATCATCAAAGCGCTGGTGGAAGCGAGCACTGAGCTGCTGCATTGGCTCGAGCACGTTGGTGTAGCCCTGCACCCAGCTGAGGTTGTTGGTCCAGCTGGCGCCCTCGGCAGCAAAACCTGGATCGATCACCTGCAGCTCAGCAATGGCAAGGTCTGCCATGGCAGGACCGCTGCGGCCCTCCAGCTGCTGCCAGATGCGGTGCTGACCGATCGCCTGAATCTGGGAATAGCTGCTGGACTTGAGGCCTGCAGCTGCAGTCGCAGCCAGGTATTCGCTGCCGTTGAGCGCGACCGTGCCGCTCTGCCCATCGAGGCGTTGATAGGCGCTGATGAAGGCAGCAGGAAATTCATTCATCATCACGCCGCCGTTTTCGCCGTCGGCGATCTGACTGACCAGCGGCGGCACGGCGATGCCCCCTAGCTCGAGGCGATCTAGACCCAGCGCTTCGCTGAGCGGCTGCATTTGAGCCACCAGCTTGGTGTCAGAGCCCTGGGTTTTGACCAGGGCGGTGATGCTGATGGTGTCGCCCTCTGAGCTGCGCGCCACCAGGCGGTTGGGCAGGTAGCGCTGGGTGTGGCTCAGGGGCGAGCCATCGAGGTTCTCCACGCTGTGCTCCTGCACCAGCAGCCACTGGTAGCCGCACTCGAGCAGCGCGCTCACCAAGGCAAACAGGGTGTCTGGGTGATTGGGCAGGTGCATCTCAGGTAGCGAGAAGCCACGCACGCGCTGCAAGGCCTCATCACCAAAAAGGGCTGCAAAGTGGTGCTGCCAGGCCTGAATCTGCAATTTCAGATCAGGAATGGGCGTCGATGGGGCCACCGCATGGCTCCAAAAGGTGCCAAGCCACTCGACATGGCGCTGCAGCAGCGGATCGCAGGCCAGCTCGCGCCACGCAGCGGCGATGTCGTTGCGGCCCATTTGCTCGACGCCCCAGAGCAAATTGCCCGAAACATCGAGCATGATGCGCGGCTCACAGCCCTGATCGATCAACTGACGGATCAGCGCTTCCATGCGCCGGTAGCAGTGGGCAAAGGGCTCGGCGTTGTGGTTGTCGCCCTCGTGAGGGTGCTCAACCATGTACTGCAGATGCGAGATCAGCTCCCCCGCCGATCCCGCCGGGATCGTGGGCTGGTGCATGTGCAGGGCGCAGGCAAAGGCCGAGCGAATCGCAGCCAGGTTGCGTGGCGCAGCAAGCGCCTGCTGCTCGCCCTGGCTGCGCATCAAAGCCTGTAGCTCACCCTCTCGGCCGGCGATCGGCGGCAGCAGCTGAATCGGCATGGGGCGTCACGGCAAGCAGCAAGGAGCGAGGCGCCCCGCGATCAGCATGGCGGCGACGCGCAATTGCTACAAAAACGCAACCCTTTGACCGCGCAGGGTTGTAGCAACCGCTACCAAATGCCATCATGAGATCACGTTGATCCATCCCCCCTCGGGATGGACGCAGTTCGATCCGCGCCAGGCAACGGGGACGCGGACGTTGCGGAGATCACGATGAACGTGCTCAACATCATCCGGACCAAAATGGTCAAGGACCAGCGCCTTGACGACGCTCAGTTCCTGATGGCCAAGGCCTATCGCGGCGTGTCCTACGTCGACGCCCACCACGATGAGCCCCAAGCCACCAGCACCACCAAAGAGCTGACCTACCGCGGCCAGCACTACGTGCACTGATCGAGTCCTAAAAGGCTCCAAAAGCAAAGCCCCTTGACCTGCCATCAGCAGGCGCAAGGGGCTTTTTCATGATTTGACTCGAGATGAGCCCAGGGCTCAGCCCAGACCCAGCTGACCCAGGATGCCGGCGCCGGTGATGGCTTCTGTAGCGATGGCGATCACAAAGCCGAGCATCGCCAGACGGCCATTCCAGGTTTCTGCAAAGGGAACCCAGCCTGTGCGCTGATACGGAATTTTGTAGTCGGCCATCGAAACACCTGCTCACTAGCCGCACTGTAACACTTCTTAAAGTGCGTCCGCATAGCGCGGCTGCCAGCGGGCTTCTTCAAGTCGCTCCAGTGCTTGTTCAGGCGTCTGCGCCAATCGCGCCAGAGCCACCTTGCAAGCGAACATCAGAGCGAGAATCCATGGCCACCTCGGGCCAGAAGATTTCACGCTATGGAGAGCCTCGACCCTCTCAAAGTAGCAATCGCTACAACTTCATCAAACCTTAGGTGCATTGCGAGTTCACTCGCAATGCACCATCAGCGCACTGTCTTGCAGCAGCAGGTCCTGCGCGGCCATCAGCAGGGCTGCACCCATAAGAGCTAGTGCCGTGCCCTGCTGATCAGGGCCTGCTGAGCCCAGCACTTTGGCAACCTCGACATGTTCGGCCCAGCTGCAGCGCACGGAATCGATTACTTGTTGTGATCAATCTGTTTGACGACACTGATCAATCGCGACCCCGAGTGGACAGCCTTGACAACTTGAAACACTGACCGAACGGGGCGCGGGTAGCCACCGCTACTTCGAGCCCTATGCAGATCGATACGTTGGCCGCAGTCGAGGTGAGGTTTCGATGAGCACGCCCATCAACTTGAGCGTGAGCCAGCAGTTCGAGATCGAGCGTTTTAGCCGCGCCATTGATGCCACCGCAGACACCAGTGAACTGCGCAGCATCGCCAAGCAGTTGCTGCAGGCATGGCACACCCAAAAAGCAGCAACCAACTGGGTTATTGCTCAGCAAATGGCCCCACCTTCAGTGAGTGAACTTCCCAACATGCCGCGTTTGGATGATGCAGCCATGTGATGAACAATGCAGCCATGTGAAGCATTTGAGTTGCAGAACACTTACGCTGACTAGCGCAATCGTGCACCTGCATAGGCGGCCATGGTCTTTGGCGTTAAGAACTGCCTAAAACTGGCTGCTGGATTGATTTTGCTAGCTGTATTTGCAGCCCCAGCCGAGGCTCAGACCCAGCAATCAAATCAGCCGCATTCAGCCCGTAGCAGCGGCATTGCGGCTGTTTATGCCAGCAAAGCCGAGGCTGAAGCAGCCGCCCGGCACTTTGGATGCCGTGGTGCCCACAAAATGGGGCACCAGTGGATGCCGTGCGGCAGCCACCGAGCCGCAACAAGCCAACACCAACACTGAGCCAACAAGCATGGGCCAATGCGGCGACAGGCCAAAACGACTCGCCATCGGGATTGCCCCATTGGGCATCGTGGCGATCGGCATCGTGCCAATGGGCGTGGTCAGCATTGGCGTGGTGCCAATGGGGGTGGTGAGCCTTGGCGTGGTCGGCATGGGCGTCATCAACGCTGCCCTGGTTGGCATGGGCGTGCTTGTCGCCGGGGTCAACACCATGGGGCTATGGACACTGGTGCCCAATGCAGGCCACCACGCCCACCACAGCAGCCCGCAGCCGGCCAATGTGCTGGCCTACCCCAGCAAGGAGATTGCGCTACAAAAAGCGCGCGAACTTGGCTGCAATGGTGTGCACGCGATGGGCAGATTGTGGATGCCTTGCGCCGAGCACCCCCCGCTGAAGCCCTGAACGGCTTCAGCGATCAGCCCTGGAGCGCCTTCAACAGGTTGGCCACATTGCTGCGCATCACCTTGAAATAAGTCTGCGGATCACGTGTGGCTGCAGGATCTGCGCGCTCCAGCGGATCAAACACACTGATCGACACGCCAAGGTCTTGGGCCAGGGCATTGAAGGTGCGCTGGCCCTGCTGGGGCTCACTGAGGAGCGCCTTGAGTTGTGAGCGCTTGACTGCAGCCATCACCCGTTGCAGATCGGCGGGGCTTGGATTGCGGGCTGGCACGTCAACCAGATACACCCCCTTGAGGCCGTAGCGCTCGGCAAAGTAAGGGGCAACATCGTGAAAGGCGACAAAGGTCTTGCCGCGGTAGGGCTTGAGCTGCGCTGCAAACTCACGATCCAGTGCCATCAGCTGCTCGATGTAGGCCTGGGCATTACGGCGGTAACCATCAGCGCAAGCCGGATCTGCCTTGATCAGGCCATCGCGAATGGCAGCAACCTGGGCCGACGCCCGCAACGGATCGAGCCAAATGTGGGGATTGACCTCCCCGTGGTCGTGGTCATGGCCGCTGGCGGCCAGTGGGGCAACCCCGCGGCTGCTGTCGATCACCAGCAGCTGAGGGTTGCCGGCAGCGGTGATCATCCTGCTGAGAAACCCTTCCAACCCCAGGCCGTTGTTCACCAGCACACGCGCCTGACGCAACACGGCCAGATCAGAGGGTCTGGCTTGAAAGTCATGGGGGCCCAATGCCGGTGGAATCAGCTCTGCAACGGTGACGCAGTCGCCGGCTACCGCCCGGGTGAACAGGGTGATCGGCACAACGGTGGACACCACCTCAGCGCCCCGGCTGGGTTGCGGGCGCGGCGCGCTGCAAGCGGCCAACATCGCCGCGACCAAAGCCGCGGCGCCCGCTCGCAGCGCGCCAAAGCGCCCGTTACCCGGCCTCAAACCAAAGCGCGGCAACGGCAGCAGTGAAAACGATTCTCATACTACTCAAGTACCGGGCGCGTCCCCTTAGGCGTTTTCTCACCAAGGGCTCGGTGATGGAGCCAGAGAGCTTGCCTCAGGTAAAACAGCAGCAACGCAGATCAGCCGTGCCTCTCACCGCCAAACAGGAGCAACTGCTTCAAGAGCTCAGGCGCTGCAAAGGTGAGCTGTCGGGCCAGGATCTGCACGCCCGCCTGCGCAAGGGCACCAGCCCCATGGGACTGGCCACGGTGTACCGGCATCTGCGTCAGCTGCAGCAATGGGGCCAGGTGCGCTGCCGTCACCTTCCCAGCGGTGAGGCGCTCTATGCCCCTGCCGAACGCGACGAGCACCACATGACATGTGTCGACTGCGGCAGCACCGAAACCCTGGAGATCTGCCCAGTGCATGACGTGCACCTGCATGCCGAGCAACTGGGTGGCTTCAAGCCCCTGTTTCACACCCTCGAGTTCTTTGGACTGTGCGGCGAGTGCCAGCAGCGCCAGGCTGAAGGCCCGAGCTGAACGGCGACCCAAAGGCTGCCGCAATCACAATGGGGTCATGCTCAACCATCCCAGCGGCGCAGCAAGTTGCTGTAACTCCGCGAGATCAGGGCAAACACCTCATCATTGCCACTGCGCTCAAACAACACCCGGCGCGCGGTGTCGAGTTCAAACAACAACTCACGTTGATCGCTGTGGCGGATGCGGCTTTCGATCCAGCCAACCGCAACGAAGCGCTCGCCAGAGCTGAGCGGCTCGACCCGATGCAGCAGGGTGCTTGGGTAGAGCAGGGCCTGACCCGCTTCCAGACGAAAGGCCTCCTCACCACTCGGCGTTTCAAGAACCAGCGCTCCCCCTGTGTAGTCGTTGGGATCGCTCAAAAACACCGTGAATGAAAGATCGCTGCGCCCGCCGCTCATCCAGGCGTTGTCAACGTGGCGGCCATAGCCATCACCAAGGCCCAAACGACTGAACAGCAAACCATGAATCACCCGCGGAAAAGCGGCTGACTGCAGCAGCGCGTTGGCCCAAAGACGTTCTTGCAGTTGCGCGGACAGGCGTCGATGCAGGTCGCAAGAGGCTTGCAGTTGCTGGTTTCGTTTGCTGGCGCGGGCATGCCAGCCCGCTGTCTCTGCTCCATCGAGCCAGCCCGCCTTCTCTGCTGCTAAAGCCTCACGCGTAGCAGTCGCCTGCTCGGCACTTAACAGCTGATCCAGCACGAGGCGCATCTCAATCGCTCTGCCATTTGTTTTGAAGTCTGGCCGCTTGTCGATCCAGCACAGTGGATGCAGTTAGAGCAACCAACAGCCTTGGGGCAAAGCGAACGCCCATGGAGCCGGCGCCGACTGCTGAGCACGGGGTGTCTCAGCGCGGCCGGCCTCGGACTGCTGGCGCTGCGGCCTGGTGCAAGAGCCATGGAGATGGGCGGCGGCCATGGCAAAAAAATCAGAACTGAGCTTCCCTTTGATCCCCAACTGGTCTTGCGTTCGTTTGAGCGGGGGCAGCTGATCAACGAAGCAGGACGAGTAATACGGGTGTTTGAGGTAGAAGCCCGCAGCATCAACCTGCCGCTGGCAGAGGGCATCACCTTCAAGGCCTGGAGCCTTGATGGGCGGGTACCAGGACCCACCCTCAGGGCCCGAGAGGGCGAACGGATCCGCGTGGTGTTTCGCAACAGCGACAACACCTCCCACAGCCTGCACTTTCATGGCGTGCATGCGGCCGCGGTCGACGGGGTCACGCCTGTCTTACGGGGGCAATCGCAGATCTATGAATTCGATCTGCCCCGTGCAGGTTTGTACCCCTACCACTGCCATGTGGCACCGGTGGCGCGCCACGTGGGCAAGGGTCTCTTTGGCCTGCTCATTGTCGAGCCGCAAACACCCAGGCCGCCGGCCGATGAACTGGTGCTGGTGATGGGGGGCTACGACCTCGACAACGATGGTCACAACGAGCTTTATGCCTTTAACGGCATTCCTGATGCCTACCTGCACCAGCCAATTCAGATCCACCAGAACGCTCTTGTACGGGTGTATCTGCTGAACATGGTCGAACTGGATCCACCGTTGAGCTTTCACATTCACGGCAATGAATTTTCAGTGCTGCGCAGGGGCACCCCCGAGATCACCGATGTGTTCACCCTGGGTATCGGTGAGCGTCAGATCCTGGAATTTCGCTACCCCTTCAGCGGCCGCTACATGTTTCACCCACATCAGGACGTGATCGCAGAACGGGGCTGCATGGGCCTCTTTGAGGTGATGCCCAGCTGAGCACCGTGTTGACCTGGCGATGTCGCATTGATCACATGCGGCGGTCACATCGGTTCGTGCGCACTAGCGGCGATAACAGACGATGGATGGACCGCGTTTGTTTTCATGGCACCGCCGCGTAAGGCCGTCGAGCTGTTTCTGAGCCTGGGCGTGACAACAGCTCTGGCCGGCGGCGGCCTGAGCCTGGTGCCTGAAGCTCTGGCACAGCATCAGCACCTCCCCGTTGCCGCCCACGATGAAGGTGGTGAAGGCGGTGAAGGTGGAGAAAGCGGCGTCGGTGCGATCAGCTCCGAGGTTGATCTTCTTGTTGTGCTGGCCCAGATGCAGGGCCATCTGCGCATCGCCCAGGAGTTGCTCGAGCAAGGCAACCCCAAAGCAGCAGAACCCCATACCGGGCACCCCGTTGACGAGCTCTACGGCGCAGTGGCGCCGGCACTGCAACGGTTAGGCATTGACCCTTTTCTAGAAAGCCTGGAGGCGCTGCGTCAGCAGGTGCGCCTCAACCCCAACCCCGCAGCAATCAAGCCAAAGCTCATCGCAGCCCAACAGGCCATCGCCAAGGCATCAGAAGCCCTGCCCGCAAAGGTTCGCCAAGACCCCCAGATCACCCTTGCGGTGGTCCGTCAGCTGGCTGCGGCAGCTGCCACGGAATACGACGGGGCCGAAGCAGACGGCCGCATTGTGGAGGTGATCGAATACCAAGATGCGCGGGGATTTCTGCTGGAAGCCAAGCAGTTCCTGAGCAAAGCTCAGGCGGCAATGCCCACGGCAACTCAACAGCTACAGGCCAAGATGCCCATCATCAACGCCATGCTCAAAGCGTTTCCAGCTGCAATAGCTCCTGGCAAGGCGGTCTTGAGCTCTGCTCAGCTGCAGCAACTGCAAAGCCAGTTGTGATTGGGCCGCGCGGCTCATGAAGGGATCCACCTTGGGCTAAGACCAGCTTCTAGGGTCAAAGCACTGCCACGCACCAGCGATTCGATTCGATGAACGCCGCCATCGACACCCCTTCTGCCCTGCCAGTCACGATCCTGACCGGGTTTCTCGGGGCAGGCAAAACCACGCTGCTGAATCACATTCTCAGCAACCAACAGGGGCTCAAGACCGCCGTTCTGGTGAACGAATTCGGCGAGATCGGCATCGACAACGACCTGGTGGTGGCCACCGGCGAAGACATGGTCGAGCTGAGCAACGGCTGCATCTGCTGCTCGATCAACGGTGAGCTGCTCGATGCGGTGTACCGGATCCTGGATCGCCCCGAACCGGTCGACTACCTGGTGGTGGAGACAACCGGCCTGGCCGATCCGCTGCCTGTGGCGATGACCTTTCTGGGCAGTGATCTGCGCGACGCCACCCGTCTCGACTCGATCATCACCCTGGTCGACGCCGAGAACTTCGGACCCGAGATCCTCGAAGGCGAGGTAGCCCGGGCCCAGGTCGTCTACAGCGACATGCTGCTGCTCAACAAGTGCGACCTGGTGGATGAGGCCCGTCTTGCGTCATTGGAAGACGAGCTGCGCAGCATCAAGACCGATGCCCGCATCCTGCGCTCCATCAAAGGCGAGGTGCCGCTGCCGCTGCTGCTGAGCGTGGGGCTGTTCGAGAGCGACAAAGTCGTTGCCAAGCAGGACCACAGCCACTGCGACCACGACCATGGCCACTGCGAACACGAGCATGGGCATGGACACAGCCACGACCACGATCACAGCCATGGCGGGCACGCTCACCACAACGACCATGGTCATGACCATGGTCACGAACACAAGGGAGCTCACGAGCACGACCACAGCCACAGCGATCACCCCGACCATGCGGCGATCGAAGGCTTCACCTCGCTCTCGTTTGCAGCCGAGGGTCCCTTTGCCCTGCGCAAGTTCCAAAACTTTCTCGACAACCAGCTGCCTGCTGGCATCTTCCGCGCCAAGGGGATTCTTTGGTTCAACGAAAGTGAGCGGCGCCATGTGTTTCACCTGGCCGGCAAGCGCTTTTCGATCGACGACTCGGACTGGCCCACGGCCGAGCGCAAGAACCAGATCGTGCTGATCGGCAAAAACCTCGATCACGCCCAATTGCGCAAACAGCTCCAGGCCTGCGTAGCCCCTAATGCCGGCAAAGGATTTGCCTAAGAGGTCTGGCCCTGCGGCGCAGGTGTCGTAAGCCAGCAATACTGGTAACGGGTTCTCCGGAGTCAGCCCGGAGAGGCAACGAGGAAAGTTCGGTGAGGGTTCGCCCAATTCCGGCACTGTCCCGCAGCTGTGATGGCGCTTGCGCCTCAGTCAGAACGCTCGCCCGACCACCCTCCTTCTCGCTGCCGGCGCGGACCGGACCGCCTTCGATGACCGCCTCGAACCTCACCCGTCAGCTGGTACCTGCCGCTGCAGCTGGCCTGGGCCTGAGCCTGCTGTCGGCCCTACCGGCTGGCGCCCATGGCCTTGCCCATGGAGGGGTGCTCAGCGGCGCCACCCATCCGCTGCTGGGACTCGATCACCTGCTGCTGCTGCTCGGGGTGGGCGTACTCAGCTCCAGCATGGGAGCCACGGTGCTGCTGTTTGCCCTGGCCGGTGCCCTGATCGGAGCCGTGGCCGGCAGCAGCGGCGGCCAGCTGCCTGCAGCCGAGGTGCTGGCGGCCCTGTCGGTATCGGCCCTGGGCTTGTTAACTCTGCAGCTGGGACGCATGAAGCAGCGTCCCGCACTGGCGCCCATCGGCAGCCTGGTTGCAGCAGCAGTGGCGGTGCATGCCCTGCTGCATGGCCAGGAAGCTCCGGCCGGTCACGCCGGTTGGTGGCTGGGCGCCCTGCTGGCTTCGGCCCTGGTGGTAGGGATCACCCACCTGTCGCTGCGGCGGCTCGCCCTGCGCTGGACCCTTGTGCTGGCAGCGGCTCTGAGCCTGGCGGGAGGCGTTCTGGCTCTGGCACCGCTGGCGTAACAGCCGCTACACCAAAGCTGGCCAGGCTGGTTATGGTGCGCCCATTGCAGGGAGTGCCATGGCCGAAGCCTTCGTGTTTGCCGCGGTGGTCACCCTGTTTGGCCTGGCCCTCTGGCTGACCACCGATTCTGACGACGACAACGGCGGTGGGGGGTTAATGCAGCCCGCGCTGGTGCCTGTGCGAGTTCGCCCCAGGGGCTGACAAGCAGCTGTAGCAAATGTCACAGCCGTGGTTTCCATTGATCACGGCTTGGTTTCAGCCACATCCATAGGGTGATTGGCACGTGCAGCGCTCTCAATCGAGGCCTGCAGCTCGCCGATCTCCTCGGACCATGGATTGCTCACCATTGCTGCCTCGCACGCTTGCCCTAGGCGGGGTACTGCTCGCCACTGCCGCCGTCGGCAGCGTCAATCTGGCAATGGCGCAGAGCCGACCGCAGCAGGAGGTCAATGTGTTCTCCGGGCGGCACTACAACACCGACAAGGCTCTCTACGCCGAATTCACCCGGCGCACCGGCATCAAGGTCAATCTGCTCGAAGGCAAAGACGACGAGCTGATTCAGCGCTTGCGCAGTGAAGGCCGCAACAGCAGGGCCGATCTGCTGGTGCTGGTCGATGCGGCCCGTCTGTACCGGGCCCAACAGGCCAACCTGTTTCGGCCGATCCGCTCGGCCGAACTCAACAAAGACGTACCCACCAACCTGCGCGACCCTGGCGGGCGCTGGTACGCCCTGACGCGCCGCGCCAGGCCGGTCATGGTCAATCCCGCCCAGGTCAATGCGGCCTTGATTCGCACCTACAACGACCTGAGCCGCCCTGAGCTCAAAGGCAAGCTCTGCCTGCGCAACCGCGCCAGCGTTTACAACCAGTCGCTGGTGGCCGATGAACTGGTGCGCCGCGGCGGCAAGGCCACAGCCCAGTGGATCCGCGGGGTGGTTGCCAACAACGGCCAACCCTTCTACAGCTCGGACACCACCATGGTGCGCGCTGTGGGCCAGGGTCAGTGCGGTGTCACCCTTGCCAACCAGTACTACCTGGCGCGGCTGCTCAGCGGTGAGAACGCCGCTGATCGCCAGATTGCCAAAAACGTGCGGGTGGTCTGGCCCAACCCGACCCACATCAACATCACCGCTGGTGGGGTCACCCGCCATGCACGCAACCCAGCGGCTGCACAGCGACTGCTCGAATTTTTGGCCTCGCCCAGCTCAGGCGAAGGCTATGCCGCTGCCAACAACGAGTACCCCCTGCGGGGCTGGGGCAACAACCCCACCCTCAAACGGTTCGGCGCCTTTGTGCCCTCGCCGGTGTCGATGGAGCAGCTGGGTCGACGCAACCGCGAGGCCGTGCAGCTGATGACGCAGGCTGGCTGGCAGTAAGGGAGTCGGCAGAGCGTTGACGCTTTCGGCATGGCCCAAGGGAGACCGGCGCCTGGTGCTGGTGGTGGCGGTGGTGGCAGTGAGCCTGCTGGCTCTGCTACCCCTGCTCACCCTGCTATGGGAAGCGCTCATCGGCGGTGAGGCTGCCGCGATGGGACTGGGCGTCGACGGCGCCGATCAGGTGCGCGGCACCCTGGCCCTGGTCGCTGGCGAGGGGCTTGCCGGCGCCATTCTTGGAACGGCAACCGGTTGGCTCACGGCCGAGTGCAGCTTTCCCGGCCGGCGCCTGTTGCGGATCGCCCAGCTGCTGCCCATGGCGATTCCGGCCTATCTGCTGGCGGCCAGCCTGATCGATTGGGCCAGCTACCGCGGGCTGCGCATCCATGGGCTGGGCTGGGCCATTGCCCTGCTGAGCCTGGCCAATTACGGCTATGTGTTCCTGCTGAGCACCGAAAGCTTTGCCGTCAGTGGACGGCGCCTCATGGAGGCCAGCCGCAGCCTGGGTGTGGGGCCCTGGCGCTGTTTTTTCAGGGTGGCCCTGCCGATCGCCTTGCCTGCAATCGGAGCCGGCGTTGCCCTGAGCGCCATGGAGGTGGTCAACGAGCTGGGTGCCGTGCGCCTGCTGGGCGTGCCGAGCCTCTCAGCGGGCATTCTTGATCGCTGGCAGGTTGATGGTGACCCCAAAGGAGCTGCCCTGCTGTCACTGGTAGCCCTGGCGATCGTGGGGGTGCTGATCGCCGGCGAGCGGCAGTTGCGGCGGCGCAGCCGCCGCTGGAACCTCAGCGGCCCTCCATCGGATCAACCCCTCTGGCAGCTGCAGGGTTGGCGGGCAGCGCTGGCAGCGGTGGTGTGCGCCCTGCCGCCTGTTGTGGCTTTGTTGATTCCCCTTGTATGGATGGCGGATGGCTGGCAAAACCTCAACGCCCAGGCCTGGAGTGAGCTGCTGCCCCTGGCCCTGCGCAGCCTGTCATTGGCGCTGGCTGCCGCTGGCGTCACCGTGATGGCCGCGCTGCTACTGGCGATCGTGCGCCGCTGGAGCCCCCAGCTCAGCGTCAGGCAACTCAGCTTTGTGGCCGGTTTGGGCTATGCGGTGCCGGGCAGCGTGCTGGCCTTGGGGTTGATCGTGCTGGGCGGGCCGCTGGCCCTGAGCCCTTTGCTGCTGCTGCTGTGGGGCTATGGGGACCGCTTCATGGCGGTCAGCAAACAAGGCCTCGATGCTGCCTTTGAGCGCATTCCCCCCAGCGTCGACGAGGCTGCGATCAGCCTGGGCAGCGCCTGGAGCGATGTGCTGCGGCGCGTGCATTTGCCGCTGCTGCGCGGCCCACTGCTGGTGGGCGCACTGATGGTGTTTGTCGATGTGGTCAAGGAGTTGCCCTTGACCCTGGCGCTGCGGCCCTTTGATTTCGACACGCTGGCGGTGCGGGTGTTTCAGTACGCCAGCGACGAGCGCGTTGGTGCGGCGATGGCACCGGCGCTGTTGATCATGCTGTTCGGGCTGATCGCCGCGGCAGCCCTGGTGCCGGCTCTCGATCGCCGCTGAGCTGCGGCAACGGACTGCTGGCCCAAGTCAATCGCGGCCGCAGCGGCATTTGCCGCCCTTCCAGTTGGAGCATTTTTTCTTCTTGCAGCCCTTGCTCTTCAAGGCCAGCAAGCGCCCCAACACCCGCCCAAGGCCGCTGCTCTCGAGGGAGTGACCGAGGGGCTGGGCCATGGCTCAGGCGTGATTAAAAAGCTGCAACCAGCCTAATTGCAAACGATTCTCCTTTGCGCCCGAGCGACGGCGCGGCAACCTTTGGTCACAGGGGCGTGTGCCATCGATCACGCCAAGCCAAGAGGCGCCAAAGGCAGACCATCGCTACCTTTAAGGAGCTCTGCCTTCGCCCCAGCCATGGTTCAAAGCGGCATTGCCGGCACCAGCAGCGGCCCCATGAGCACGGGCCCGATGAGCACCGGCCCCAGTGGCCGCGCCATGGCCCAGGCAATGGAGCCCGACTTGCTGGACGCCCTGCAGCAACACCTGAGCATGGAGCGTCAGGCGCAGATCGCTTACACAGCCATGGCCCTGTGGTGCGCTGAGCGCGAACTGCGCGGCTTCGTGCAGCATTTCAAGCAGGAGGCAGCCGACGAGCAGCAACACGCCTCGCTGTTTGCCGACTATCTGGTCTCCAGGGCCCAGAGCGTGACCCTTGAAGCCCTGCCGGCCCCGCGCCAGCAGTGGAGCAGCGTTGAAGAGATTCTGGCTGCGGTCTTTCAGATGGAAGCAGAGGTGACCACCTCGCTGCAGCAGCTCTATGCCCTGGCCGAACGGGCCGCCGATGTGCGCACAACGGTGTTTCTCGATCCGATCATTCAGGGCCAGATCGATGCCGAACATCACGCCGCCCACCTGCTCGGGCGGGTGCGGCTGGGCCGCGGCGATGCCACCGCACTGCTGGTAATCGACGGCGAGCTGAGTGCCGGCAACAGCCAACCAGCGTCGCTGGCCGGCTGAGCTCAGCTGCAGGCGATGGGCCTGCAGGTCAACTCCTGCAGCAGGGCCAAAGCCAGCGACTCGTTAGCTGAGCTGCGAGCGCGCAACTGCTGGCAAAGACGCTGCAATTCCTGACGGCGCGCCAGCAGCGTTTCGCGCTCACGCAACAAGCGGCCGGCCAGAGCTGGGTGCTGCGTGCCGCGTAGATCGGCACTCAAACGGCCAAGCCGTGTGCGCAGCCAGCAGCTTTCGCGGCACAGGCTGCTCAGCAGGGCATCGGCAACGGCCATCTCAGGCCGCCGCCAGCGGGGCGTTCTCGACCCACAGTGGAGCCAACCTCAAACCGGGCTCGCCGCTGGGCACCTCCAGCCACTGGGCCTGGCGGAAGCGCGACATCATGCGTGTGGTGGTGACCCGGGTGGTGCCGATCAGCTCGCCGATGCGCTCATGGGTGAGGCGAAACGGCAGATCGCACCAGCCTCCGCAGCGGCGGCCCAAGCGGTTGACCAACAGGGCCAACAGGGCATGCAGGCGTTGCTCCGCCTGACCCAAATGGCGAATGCGCAGCAGTTGCAGGGTCCACTCATTGACTGGATCGAAGCCCTCTTTGGCTCGGGGTTCGGCATCGCTGCAAAACACCAAGGGCGTCAGCGCCTCGACGCAGACCCCTTCGCTGCAGAGGCGATCGGTGCGCAGCTGATCGCCAGGCTGCAAAAAAGCCAGGGTCATGCCCTCGGTTTCTTCGCAAGGGCAATAGACCCGTGCCACTCCTTCAAGCACCTCAAGACACGAGCCCTCGGGGCGCACACCAGCACTGAGCAGCACTGACTGGCCCAGGGGCAAGCGCACCGCCGAGCGGCGCTCGCCGCGCTGAACGCTGGGGGGCTTGAGCAGAGAAACAACCATGACGCCGCCAGGGCTTATTGCGAATGACTCGCAACCTAAACAAGACTCCCGCCCTTTTGCAAGCGATTCTCAAGAACAACTGGATTTGCGAACGCCTTGTCCCTTCTCCAGTCGCTGGGGCGACCGCAGTGTTGAGCAGCGGGCAAGCGGCTCGCTTACTTGCTGATCAGTACATCTACGCCGCTGGTGCGGCGGCGCACCAGCACGCCGACATCGTGCTCACCGCGGTGCAACTGCAGATCGATCTCCTCATCGCCCAGGCGCAACCCGCTGATCTCCAGCACGTTGATGCGCCGGGGCAGCACCGGGTGGCGCAACCGCACCTGCACCCGGCCGGTGGTGTCGTCCTTGCCGATCGCCATGCCCGTCACCGCCTCAAGCAAGGCAAACACCGAGCCACTGGCCCAGGCCTGGGGGCTGCAGGCCACCGGGTAATGGGTTGGGCCTTCGTCTTCACGACGCGCAAAACCGCAGAACAGCTCAGGCAAACGCAGCATCGGCATCGCCCGAGCCGTGTCAAACAGTCCGGTCAGGATGCGCATCGCCTCCTGCCGGTAGCCGTAGCGCGCCAGACCCAACGCAATCAGCGCGTTGTCGTGGGGCCAGATCGAGCCGTTGTGGTAGCTCATCGGGTTGTAGCGCTCTTCGCGCTCATCGAGGGTGCGCACCCCCCAACCGTTGAAACTGCTGGGGGCCAGCAACTGACGCGCAATCGAGGCTGCGGCCTCCGGCATTGCAATGCCACTCCAGAGGCAATGGCCGGCGTTGGAGCTGCGCACCGCACAAGGTTTGCCCTCGCCATCGATCGCCATGGCGTAGGTGCCGATCGCCTCGCACCAGAACGCCGCATGAAAGCGCTGGCGCAGGCGATCAGCCTGCTGCAGCAACGGTTCGGCCGCCTCAGCACGGCCAAAATGGCGCAAGATTGCCGCCATGGCCCGGTGGGCGCCGTAGCTATAGGCCTGCACCTCACACAGGGCGATCGAACCTTCAGCCAAGCGTCCGTCGCTGTGATGCACCGCATCATCGGAATCTTTCCAGCCCTGATTGCGCAAGCCGCCCTGAGCCGCGCATTGATAACGCAGAAAGCCATCGAAGCTGCCTGCTTCGGCCTGCTGGATCCAGGCCATGGCCGCCTCAAGCGCCGGCAGCAGCGATTCAACAAAAGCGTTGTCGCCGCTGCGGGCGAGGTAGTCGGCCGCGACGATCACAAACAACGGCGACGCATCGACCGTGCCGTAGTACCGCGCAAATGGCACCTCACCGAGGGCCGCCATTTCGCCCTGACGCGCCTCATGCAGGATCTTTCCGGGCTGAGCATCGCTGCTGAGATCGCTGAATGTGGCTTGCTGATCGGCCAGAAAACCAAGCACCCCCCGCGCCAGCCTGGGCTCGACCAGCAGCATCTGACGGGCTGTGATCAAGCCGTCGCGGCCAAAGGGGCAGCTGAACCAGGGCACCCCGGCGTAGGGGTAGAGGCCATGCTCGAGCTCACTTGAGAGCAGATGCACATCGGAGTAGGAGCGCGCCAGCCAGGCGTTGAAGGCGGGGTTGTCGCTGCTGATCAGAGCTGAACGTTTGCGCGCCTCGCGAAAGCGGGCGATCGTTCCAGTCAATGCCTTGTTGAAGGCCTCCTCAGGCGGGCAGGCAAAAACCACCGACGCATCGGCCTGCACAAACTGCAGCTCCAGCACCAGCCGTTGGGGCTGGCGCGGCTCCAGCGTCAGGCTGAGGCTGAGCTGATCGTCACTGACCTGCTCCACCGGCGCACTGAGTCGCACCAGGGTGCGGCGCTCGCACTGATCGAGGCCTCTGTAGCGCCACTCGAGCGCATCGCCACTGCAGCTGAGCACGGTGCTGCCGCGCTGCTGACGCTTGGCACCGCGCACCTCAAAGATGTCGCGGAAGTCGGCATCACAGCGCACGCTCAGGGGCACCTGCAGCGCGCGTTCGCCGTAATTGGTGAAGCTGATCTCTTGCAGGCAGGCACTGGGGGTAAGCACGGTGCTGCGCTCGAGATGCACCACGCCCTGCGGCGGGCCATGGCGACTGTTGTCGTTGGTGAGATGGCTGACATGCACACCCATCTCGCCGCGCTCGGTCGAGCTGAGCACCGCTGCTGACTGCCCCCACAGCAACAGCTGCAGGCGACTTAGATGACGCGTGCCACGGTGAAAAATGCCCGAATCAGGATGGGTTTCAGGGCAGATCTCACCCCGCCCATCGAGCATGGCAAAGGTTTCCCCGTCCTTGAGCACGAACGGGGGTAACTGGTCATGCGGCATGCAGCGTTGGCACGACCATCTGAGTCTGGCTACGGCGCGCCTGGATCAGGTGGTGGTAAAGGTTTTCATAGTCTTCTGCTTGCCGGGCCGCGCTGAAGCGCACCTCAAAGTTGGCGCGCACGCGCTCACGCTCGAGGCCCTCGATGTGGCGCACGGCCTCAATGGCCTCGTCGATCGACTCGACCAGGGTGCCGTTGATGCCCTCTTCGATCACCTCGGGGGTGGAGCCATTGCGCCAGGCCACCACAGGGGTGCCGCAGGCGTTGGCTTCGATCATGACCAAGCCAAAGGGCTCGGGCCAATCGATCGGGAACAGCAGCGCCAGTGCATTACCGAGCAGCTCCTGCTTGCCGGCATCGTCGACCTCACCAATGAACTCAACCAGGGGGTTGCCCTGCAGCATCGGCTCAATCACCTCGCGGTAGTAGACGTTGTCGGCGCGATCGATCTTGGCGGCCACTTTCAACGGCAGGCCCAGGGCGGTGGCAATCTCTATGGCGCGATCGAGCCGTTTCTCAGGTGAAACCCTGCCGATGAACGCCAGATAAGGCTGTGGGTTCGGCTCAAAACGGTAGAGGTCCATCGGCAGGCCGTGATACACGGTGCCAAGCCAATGGGCTTCAGGCACGGGCAAGCGCTGCGCATCGGAGATCGACACCAACGGCACCGCCTGGAAGCGGCGGTACAGGTCGCGCTGCTCGGGGGCCGAGAGCGGTCCATGCAGGGTGTTCAGAAACGGCACCGGCAGGCGGCTCGCCAGCGGGAAATGAAAATGCCCCGTGTGGAAATGAAGAATGTCGAAGCGATCCAGTTCGGCGACCACCTGATCGAGCTGGATCACCTCATGAATCGTTGGATCACCGGTGTAGCCGGCCAGTCGCAACGCTTCAGGCACGCAGGGGTAGAGCTCAGCACTGGTGCTCGAATCACCACTGGCAAACAGCACCACCTCATGGCCCCGCTTCACCAACTCTTCGGTGAGGTAGTGGACCACGCGCTCGGTGCCGCCGTAACGCAAGGGCGGCACGCTCTCATGAAGCGGAGAGATCTGGGCGATGCGCATGGGTGAGGCCACCGTGACAACAAACCTTCAGCGAGCACACCTCGACGGGCCCAGTTGCGAGCAATGTCTTGTCGTGCCGCGTGTCGGTGCGCGGATTATGAGGTGGTTTGCCGGCGGCGTCAGAGCCTGGATCGTCGAACCCTGACAGCGGGACTTACAGCTGTTCAGCAGCACTGCAGCGCGGGCACAGTGCCCGCACGTTGAGCACGCACTCGAGCAGACGAAAGCCGTGCCCAGCCGCTGCCTGCTCGCCAGCACTGAGCACCGCATCGCTTTCGAATTCTTCGGTCTGGCCGCAGCGCACACACACCAGGTGGTGGTGATCGCGGTGGGCATCACTGGCCAGCTCGAAGCGGCGCCCCCCTTCAGGAAGCTCCAGCTCCTGCAGCAGTCCCATCGAACTGAGCAACCGCAACGTGCGGTAGACCGTGGCCAGCGACACGCGCTCGTCGCTGCGCAGCAGCCGCTGATGCACCTCTTCGGCGCTGAGGTGACTGCCTTCGCCGATGCGCTCAAACAGCTGCAGCACCCGCTGGCGCTGCGGCGTCAGGCGTTGACCGCGATCGTGAAGGCTGGTGCGCAGCCCGTCGCTGGGGGGTGAGGCCTGCACGGCGAAGCGCTTCTGTTCTCAACAATAGGCTCAGTTGCGAATCCGGGCCAGGCCCCCGCCCCGCTGATCGGCAGCAGCGCACAAAGCGGCCAGGCCATCGGCCGCGCTGACCACAAGCCGATAACAAATCGCCAGTGCCAACAGCGGCGCCTCGGGCAGGGCCACCCCAAGCCTCAGCAGCAACACCACTTCAAACACTCCCAACCCTGCAGGCGCCCCAGGCACCACCAGCCCCGCGGTCCATGCCAAAGCAAAGCCCGCTAGCCAGCCGCCCCAGCCCAGGGCTGGCTGCAGATCAAGCGCCATCACGCAGCAGGCAAAACCAGCAAAACGCAGCAGCACAAACCCCACTGCCGCAAGCAGCGGCTGCCAGGGATAGCCCTGGGGCAAGCCCGGCAACAGCTCTGCTGATGGCTCAAGCCCAAGGGCACCAGCCTTGCGGCGCTCAAGCCAGCTGAGCACTGAGCTCAGCCAGCGCGGATGCAGCAGCACAAGCGGCAGCCACGCCACCAGCACAAGCCCGCCCTGCAGACCGCCAAACACCACCAGTACAAGCGCCGCCACCGCCGCCACCAGGGGATCCAGCAGCACAGCCGCCAGCGCCAGGCCCATGGGCATGGGGGCAGCACTGAGCTCACCACCACGGCGCAGCAGCTGCAGTCGAGCTGCCAGATGCCAGATGCCCCCGGGCAGATACTTGCGCGCGTTGCTGCTGAGGTAGGCGAGCAGCAGCGGTTGCCAACGCACCTGCTGATCCAGCCAGCGCAGCACCAGAGCCAGCAGAGCGCCGCTGCCCAACAGGCTCAGCACACTGACGCCCACCCCCAGCAGCAACCACAGCCAGCCCTGTGCATCAGGCGCCAGCGCCCACACCTGGGCACCATGGCCAAGCAGCGAGGCCAGCAGAAACCCAAGGCTCAGCAGCGTGATCCAGCGCGCCACACCTGGCGGCAGCCAGTCTTTGAGGCGCTGCAAGCTGCGTTTGAGCCTGGTCAGGGTCGGCATCAACGGTCGGATCAGCAGGGCTGCTCGGGTTGGTGGGATAGCAAGGCGGCCAGCGCCATCTCGCGCACCGCAGCCAGGGGCAACCCATGGCGCTCAGCCAGGGCACAAAGATCGTCATGCTCCAGCTTGCTGCGCCAGCGGCCATTGGGCAGCAGGGCCTCTTTGACGCCTACCGGGCCCAAAGGGGTGTCGAGCTGCCACTGACGCCGCTGCAGCTCCCATCGCTGCTGCAGGGTTTCGCGCAGCCCCAGGGTGCTGCTGTGCAGCCACCACAGCTGGCGCAGAGCTTCGGCCTGCTGCGGCCGGGCGATCACGGTGACGCTGTGGCCCAGGCGTCCCTTCTTCATGCTGACGGGCTGCACCAGCACATCGAGCGCCCCGCCGCGGCGCAGGAGGCCTACCAGCGCGGCCAGATCTTCGGCGCTGGCGTCATCGATCTGGGCCTGCTGCACCAGCACGGTTTCAAGGCTGGGCGACGCCGCACCCCCCTGGGTCTCGGCCCATGCGGCTGCCGCACCGGCGGGATCTAAAGGATCACCCAACACCAGCCGCAGCGCATTGGCCCGATCCAGGCTGCGGCTGCCCAAACCCACGCCCAACTGGCGCGGCAGCATGGCTGGCATGGGGCCAAAACCGCTGGCCCAGCACGCCGCCAACGCCAGACCCGTGGGGGTGGTGAGCTCACCAGGGCCAAAGCCTGCGGCGCTGGCCAGGGGAATGGCGCGACGCCGCGCGATCTCGAGCACAGCCGGGGCAGGCAACGGCAGCGGCCCATGGGCCGCTTGGACCTGGCCGTGACCGGCTGGCGGTGGGGTGCAAATCAGCTGGCTGATGCCGAGGTGCTGCAGGCCAGCACACACCCCCACCACATCAACCAAAGCATCGACGGCCCCCACCTCATGGAAATGCACCTGCCCAGGCGCAATGCCATGCACCGCCGCCTCGGCATCAGCCAGCACACCAAACACAGCCAGAACCCGCTGGCGCAG
Organism: Prochlorococcaceae cyanobacterium; assembly: GCA_049421025.1. GTDB lineage: Bacteria > Cyanobacteriota > Cyanobacteriia > PCC-6307 > Cyanobiaceae > RGUW01. The sequence goes on from JBMSMG010000008.1 coordinate 36,045, forward strand.
GGCATCGGGCCAAGGGGCCTGCTGCAACTCGGCCTCGATGGTCGCCCAGCTGCGGTGGGCAGGTTCGCTCTCGAGCAGCTCGACCTGCACATGCAAGCCACGCAGGCCAGCACTCTTGCGCTCCTGCACCTGCAGCCGGTAACGGCCTGTCAGCCCCAGCTGATCAAGCGGCTGCTCGATCACCTCAAGCGGCACGCCCAGATCGAGCACCGCCGCCAGGAGCATGTTGCCCGCCAAGCCCGTTGGACAGTCGAGCAGCGCCAGCATGGTCAGGCTGCCGCAGCTGCGGTCCGTCCCAGCCGCGGGGCCGCTTGAGCCAACTGCTCGGCGCGCGCGATCAGAACCTGCTCTGAAGCTCTAAGGGTCTGCTCGACCTCACGGCGCGCCTGGCGCTGTTCGCGCTGGGCTGTCTCCACGTCGTAGCCCGAAAGCCCCCAGAGGCGGCCCAGCTGGGCGCGATCGTCGGCGCCACCAATCGCCTCGCCGTAGTGCAAGTGCTCGGCGACGATGCCGGCCTGCAAAACCCTGCTCCAGCGGCGCAGTTCAGCCAAGGGCAGCTTGGCCGACACAGGCGGCTGCAGTTCGGTGCAGCCGCCGCTGCTGATGCCCGCACGCAGGCAGGCCAGCGAACCGACCAGCACCCGCTGCACCGCGATGGCCTCTGCAGCGGCAATCATCAAATGACCCGCTTCGTGCACGGCAATGCGGCGCAGGCGGCTCTGCCCGCCTGGCAACGCTTCGGCCAGCAGATGGCCGCCGCGGCCGCCGAAGCGCGCCGCATCGACGGTGAGGCTGCCCAGAGCCAGAGCCGCCACCAGGGTGATCAACCAGGGCGACAGGCCCAGCAGCGGTGCCAGCACCGCAAGCACACTCACCAGGGCCACGGCGATGCCGGCGCCAAGCGGCTCAGCCATCGCCGCTCAGCGCGCCGGACGGCTCACGGCCCCGCGGCGCGCCGGCCCGCGGGGGGCTTCGCGGCGGCCCTTGCCACCACGGGTGCCGCGACTGGCCACCGGAGCGATCACCTCGACGTTTTCGAGCTGCAGGGTTTCACCCTGGCGGCGCAGATCGAGGGCAACGAAGTGGCGCAGATGCTGGAGCGGGATCTCGCCTTTGAGCTGCAGCTTGAACGGAATCGGCCGGCTGCCATCGGCGCGGGGCAGCTGCCGCACCTTGACCACCAGATCGCCGGTTTCAGGGCGGGTGTAGATCAGCTCACCGCGCACCGAAAAGTAGTCATCGCCTTCAGGCAGGGCATCGGCATGGTCGTCTGACGCCGGCTCAGCCGCCAGGGTGGAGGGCTCCCACACGCCAACCATTTGCAGGTGCAGGCCCTCAGGCTCACGGGAACGCGGGTACACCACCCAGAGGTGGGGTTGAGCCAAATCGAGATGCCGGCGCATCAGGGTCAACAAACGGCCCAGCACCACGGCCTCAATGGCCTCACCACCTGCGGTGCGGATCACCCCGCGGGTGGGCTGATCGGGATCAGCTGGTTCATAGACCCCGCGCACCACGCCGATGGCCCGGTACTGCATCGGTTCGGTGACCGGGGAAATGGGATGCGCTCTCATGGCTGCGAATTTAACTGGGTCAGACTGATCGCCTCAGAGCGGTTTGAGCCGTCAGCATGTCCACACGTCCGAATCTCTGGATGATGGCTGCGGCGGCAGGCCTCGCCGGCCTCTGCCTGGGCGGCGGTCTGTGGCTCGGTCGCCAGCAGGCCGGCGGCAAAACCTCGGGCAGCGGCAGCCGCGCCGCGCTCGAGCAGCAACTCGCCGCACTGACGCAGCAAAACAGTGGCGAAGCCGCCACACCAGAGAGCCAACAGCGTCAGCTGGAGCTGCTGATCGCGCTTGAGCGCAAAGCCGAAGCCGCAGCGCTGCTTGAAACGCTGGCTGATCAACAACCCCAGCGCTGGGGGCTGCGGCTGCTGCTCGCTGAACTCAAGCGCGACCTGGGCGATGCCAGCGGCGCCAGCCGTGAGCTGCGTCAGCTGCTCAATCAGCAGCCCGATCAGATCGAAGCCCTGCAGCTGCTCAGCCTGCTGCTGCTGGAGCAAGGCCAAGGTGCTGACGCACGCCAGCGGGTGCAGCTGAGCTTCGATCGCCTCAACAAACCACCTGTGAAGGCCGAGGCCCTGGGGGTCGGACTGCTGCTCGCTGAACTACTCGACAAACAGGGCTCACCCGGACAAGCCGAAGCCGTGCTGATCAAGCTGGCCACAACCTTTCCGGCCGACCAACGGCCTCTCTTGGCACGGGCTCTGCTGCTGCAGCAACGGGGCAAGGTGGCCCAGGCCCAGCAACTGCTGGCGCAGGCCAAAAGCCTGAAGCCCGCTCAGGTTGACCCCAGGCTTGACCGGGTAGCCAGCGCCTGGGGCATGGCTGCGCTCAAGGCCCCTTCAGCGTCTGAGACGGCGAAGCCGGCGCAGACGTCTGACCGTGATAGTCCCTAAGCGCCTGGTCAACGGCATCGCCTGGAGGGGTGGCGTCATCGAGCGCCTGATTGCGACGAATCCGGTTCATCAGATCAATCGGGTTCACCGCATCGAGCACATTGCCGCTTTTGCCTGTACCCATGCCAGGGCCCAGACCTGCAGCGCCGCCCCCGGTGCCGCTGGCGCCTTCCATGGTCTGGCCGTAGCCCTGTTGCTGCGCAAGAGCCGGTAACTGAGCGACACCGCTCAACAGGCCTGCAGACAGCAGCACGGGCAGCAATCGCAGCGCAGAAGCCATGGCCTCAACGGGAGAAGGTCAGAGAGATGCATGCTAAGGAGCCCTGAGCCCGCCTTTGGTGTGATGCGCATTGCCACCTGGAACGTGAATTCGGTGCGCACCCGTCTCGATCAGATCACGACCTGGCTTGAGCGCGAACGCCCCGAGGTGCTCTGCCTGCAGGAAACCAAGGTGGCCGACGAGCTGTTTCCCAGGCAGGCCTTTGAAGCACTGGGCTACCACGTGGCGATCAGCGGGCAGAAGGCCTACAACGGCGTCGCCATTGCCAGCCTGCTGCCGCTCGACGACGTGCAGATCGGCTTTGACGCCCTGCTGGGCAGCGACAGCAGCACGCTGAGCGAGCAAAAGCGGGTGATCAGCGCCCTGATCGATGGCATCCGGGTGCTCAACCTCTACGTGCCCAATGGCAGCGCCCTCAGCAGCGACAAATACACCTACAAACTGGCCTGGCTGGCCTGCCTGGAGCGCTATCTGGCGCAGCAGGAGCAGCAGGGTGATCCGCTGTGCATGGTGGGCGACTTCAACATCGGTCCTGAGGCTCGCGACCTGCATGACCCTGAGCGCCTGAGCGGCACGATCATGGCCAGCGACGCCGAGCGCGAAGCGCTCAAGCGCGTGCTGGGTGATCGCATGGCTGATGCCTTTCGCTTGTTTGAAGCGGGCAGTGGCCACTGGAGCTGGTGGGACTACCGCACCGGGGCCTGGGAAACGGGCCGGGGCTGGCGCATCGATCACATCTATCTCGATGAGCAGCTGCAGCAGTGCGCCACAGGTTGCGTGATCCACAAGGAGCAACGCGGCAACGTGCAACCCAGCGACCACGCGCCGGTGGTGGTCAACCTGGCCTGGCCTGGCGATGAGAGCTCCGAGGAGGACGGGCAGGCGAGCTGGCAGTAACCGCCGGCAGACAACACCAATGTCAGCGCTTAAGCATTTGTACTGATTTGCGCGCGGCCATGGGCTTAAGTGGATCTAGCTCGATCTCACGCGAGTCTCAGGCCATGGCCATACAACCTGGATCACTGGTCAGGCTGCCCAAAAAGCCTGGCCGCACGTATCAGGTCATCAATGTCGATGACCGCTGCGACTGCGCCTGGGTGCGGCGCTGGCCCCTCAAGGCCGAGCACCGGCCGACCTTTGCCGTGCCATTGCACGACGTGATCAGAACACCACAGCCGCCTCAGGCAGACTGACCCCATCGGCCTTGAGCACGGTCACCCGGCGCATCGATTCAGCGCAGGTGCGCGGCGTTGGAAATTGCTTGTCAGGGTTAGCCAAATTGGCAGGATTGAAAGCCTGCCGCACCAGCAGCATCGTGGCGAGATCGTCGCCGCCGTACATCCAGTCGAGGTAGCAGCGCTTGTCACTGCCCACCCCGTGCTCGCCGCTGATGCTGCCGCCCACATCGATGCAGAGGCCCAAGATCGCAGCCCCCAGCTGCTTCACCCGCTTGGCGACGCCCGCCTCCTTGGGGTCGTAAAGCACCACCGGGTGCAAGTTGCCGTCACCGGCATGAAAGACATTGCCCACCGGCAGGCCGTGTTGGGCGCTGAGCCGCTCGATCTCGGCCAGCACCCGCGGCAATTGGCTGCGGGGCACGACGCCATCCTGCAGGTAATAGCTGGGGTAGCGGCGACCCAACGCGGTGATGGCGTTCTTGCGGCCCTTCCAGAAGCGGGCACAGGTCTCGGGGTCGCGGGCTTCGCGCACCTGGCGGGCACCGGCTTCAAGGCACAGACGCTTAGCAACGGCAATCGCCGCCTCGACCTCGCGCTGCTGACCGTCGAGCTCGATCAGCAGAACGGCGGCGGCATCACGGGGATAGTCCTCAAGACCAAGTGAATCGTTGACCGCCTCCAGGCAGAGGCGATCCATCATTTCCATTCCCGCTGGCTGCACCCCTGCCTCGGTGACCAGACGCACCGCCACACCTGCCGCCTCCATGCTGCTGAAGTCGGCCAGCACCACGGCCACGCTCTGAGGTGCGCGCAACAGGCGCAGCGTCACCGCCGTGGCGATGCCCAAGGTGCCCTCACTGCCGATGAAGACCCCGCGCAGATCAAGCTCGGGGGTCTCGGCGAGCGCACCGCCCAATTGAGTGGCGCTGCCATCGGGCAGCACCACCTCAAGGCCCAGCACGTGGTTGCTGGTGACGCCGTATTTAAGGCAATGAACCCCGCCCGAGTTTTCGGCCACGTTGCCGCCGATGCTGCAGGCCACCTGCGAGGAGGGATCGGGGGCGTAATAAAAGCCATCGCCTGCAACCGCGCGAGTGACCCAGCTGTTGATCACGCCAGGCTCAACCGTGATCGTGTGGTTCTCCAGATCGATGCTGCGGATCCGGCGCATGCGGCTGGTGGCAATGACCAAGGCCTCGCTCTCGGCAACAGCACCCCCAGAGAGCCCCGTGCCACTACCCCGCGCCACAAAAGGAATCGACAACTGGTGGCACAGGCGCACCGCCGCAGCCACCTGCTGCGCGGTCTCAGGCAACACCACAAGCGGCGGCTGATGACGCTCAAGGGTCAGACCATCGCAGTCGTAGGCGAGCAGTTCCTGGGGGGCACTGACCACCGCCCGCGCCGGCAACACGCGCCTGAGATCCCCCTCCAGCTGGCGCCAGTCAATGGCCAAGGGCGCGCCCCAATCGACCCTGAACTTACCGAGCGGCAACAGTTCCCGCACCGAAACAAGCGCCGAGGGCCGGTTCTGGGTCAGGATGGCCGCCGGTTTCTTTGCTGCTGGTTGCTTTGACCTCGGCCTCCCTTTCGGCACCTGCCTTCAACACCACCCAGTCCCAGGCGTTGTTTGAAGCTGCCCAGACCCTGATGCCCGGAGGCGTGAGCTCGCCGGTTCGGGCGTTTAAGTCAGTCGGCGGCAACCCGGTCGTTTTTGATCGGGTCAAGGGCGCTTACGCCTGGGATGTCGATGGCAACCGCTACATCGATTACATCGGTAGCTGGGGTCCGGCGATCTGCGGCCACGCGCATCCCGAGGTGATTGCGGCGCTCCACGAAGCCCTCGAGAAAGGCACCAGCTTTGGCGCACCCTGCGCCCTGGAAAACCGCCTGGCCGAGCTGGTGATCGAGGCAGTTCCCAGCGTCGAGATGGTGCGCTTTGTCAACAGCGGCACCGAAGCCTGCATGTCGGTGCTGCGCCTGATGCGCGCGTTCACCGGTCGCGAAAAGATCATCAAGTTTGAGGGCTGCTACCACGGGCACGCCGACATGTTCCTGGTGAAGGCCGGCTCTGGGGTGGCCACCCTGGGGCTGCCCGATTCACCCGGCGTACCGCGCACCACGGCCGCCAGCACCCTGACCGCTCCTTACAACGATCTCGAAGCGGTCAAACAGCTGTTTGCCGAAAATCCCGGCGAGATCGCCGGTGTGATTCTTGAGCCGGTGGTCGGCAACGCCGGCTTCATTCCACCGGTGCCGGGCTTCCTCGAAGGCATCCGCGAACTGACCCGCGAGCACGACGCCCTGTTGGTGTTTGACGAGGTGATGACTGGTTTCCGCATCAGCTACGGCGGTGCCCAGGCCAAGTTCGGCATCAC
>JBMSMG010000009.1:0-40907 GCA_049421025.1 Prochlorococcaceae cyanobacterium
GCTACAGGGAGTTGTAGTCGCGGAACCTTAGGGAGTGTCAGGAGACATTGGGTCGCCCATTCCATCCATGGACAGCGCCTAAACAATGCGATTGCAGCTCAGCGCCAGGCCAGCAGGGCTGGCTCAGGCCTCTTGGATGTAGTCCAGCACCTTGTGCGAGAGACCACGCACCGCCGCCAGGGCGCGACGCTCAATGCCACGGGCCGTGTCGCGGGTGACACCCATGTGGCGAGCTACGGCACTGAGGTTCTGCGGTTCGCAGCCGCCCATGCCGTAGCGCAAACGCAGCAGTTCGGCTTCCTGGGGAGGCAATTCATGCAACAGCCGCTCGAAGTCATGGCTGAGCAGCTGCCCCATCAAGCGTTCTTCCGGAAGGCTTGCCGGGCAATGAATGCGATCGATCAGGCTGCCTTCACACTCAAGTGAAAGGCCTGCATCGAGGCTGACGGGTTGCTGGGCACGAAAGAAAACCTCCTGGATATCAAGGGGTTTCAAACCGCTCTCGGCGGCCAATTCTGCGATGGAGGGCGTGCGGCCCAACTGCTGGGTGAGGCTCTGCTGCACCCGGCGCAGCTTGCTGAGCACCTCACCTACATGCACCGGCAGGCGAATGGTGCGGCTCTGATCGGCGATAGCGCGGCCGATGCCCTCGCGGATCCACCAGTAGGCATAGGTCGAAAACTTGTAGCCCCGGGTGGGGTCAAAGCGCTCGACGGCTTTGATCAGACCGATGTTGCCCTCTTGGATCAGATCCTCAAGTTCAAGCTGGGCATTGGCGTATTTGCGCGCAACTGTGACCACCAGGCGCAAGTTGGCCGAGACCATGCGGCACTTGGCCCGTTCGCCGAGGCGGCGGCTGCGCAGCAGCTCAAGGGGCGTCAGACCGGCCTCTGCAGCCCAGGTTTCCAGGCTTGGGGGTAACCCACCAGAGCGCATGGTGAGTTCTTCGGCGATCTCATCGAGCCTGCGCAGGCTCTGCACCGAACGGGCGAGGGTGATCTCCTCCTCGTGGGTCAGCAGCGGAATGCGGCCGAGGTTGCGCAGGTGAGTGCCGAGGGCGTCGCAGCTGCTGCGTGAGAGCTTCTGTGGCGCAGACATGGTTGGCGGGGTGAACCCGTCGAAGTTCGCGGAACCCTACAGAGTTACGAAAGGGTTTGGGCGCGTTTTGAGCAAGCGATCAACGAGAAGAGCAAATCAGCTTGATCAGAACCGCTTATCAAAGCTCTGAAGCCACCATGGGCCAATGGGTCTGAACAATCAAATTGAAGTCATCGCGAAGCAAAAGCCAAACCATTCAACGTGAAAGTTGAGGCGAAAGAATGTGAATGCAACGCAAAAGGTTGGCCTTTCAATTGATGGCTTCGCTCTGCCCCAAAAAGTCAAGACCTGTCCTACAGGGCATCACGTTGATCAAGCCCCATGGCGCCGCGGCTTGGTGCCTACGCGGCAGCTTGGCGTCGACGATCAGCGAGCAGGTCCCCCAAACCACCTGCTGCAGCTCCTATGAGTAGGGCGCCGTTCTGAGCGCAGCCATGCTCGCCCTGCCTCCACAACTGCTGGAGATCAGCCCCCACCAGCTGGAAGTTGCCGAAACCCTGCTGCAGGTGGGCCGCTTTTTGGTGATCTTCATTGCTGCCCGTGCCATCGCTGAAGTGATGGTGCGCCTGCAGCTGCCGACCATCCTGGGTGAACTAGTCGCCGGCGTTTTGGTTGGGATTTCGGGTCTGCACCTGATCGTGCCGCCCGAAACCCAGGCCCAGCTCAGTGCTGCCGCTGCCGGGTTCGTGGGTGCGCTAGCCGATCTCACGCCCGATGCGGTGCGCGAGATCAATGTGGAAACCTTCCCGAGCCTGCAGACGGTGTCTCAGCTGGGGCTGTTTGCCTTGCTGTTTCTCACCGGCCTTGAAAGCGAGCTCGACGAGCTCGTGGCGGTGGGTGTGCAGGCCAGCACCGTCGCCGTCACGGGGGTGCTGCTGCCGTTTGCGCTTGGAACCGCAGGCCTCTATGTCCTGTTCCATGTGCCGTTGATTCCGGCCGTCTTTGCCGGGGCGGCCATGACCGCCACCAGCATCGGCATCACGGCCAGCGTCTTTGGTGAGCTGCGCTGGCTCAAGCGCCGCGAGGGTCAGATCGTCATCGGCGCAGCCGTGCTCGACGACATCTTGGGCATCGTGATTTTGGCGGTGGTGGTGGCTGTCGTGGGCGGCGGCGCCTTCAGCGTTGGCCCGGTGATCAAGCTGTGTCTCGCGGCCGTTGCCTTTGTGGGGGTGGCCCTGTTTTTGAGCCGCAAGGCCGCACCAGCCTTTGACTGGGTCGTCGACCGGCTCAAAGCCCCCGGCGATGTAGCGGTCGCCAGCTTTGTGGTGCTGACGCTGTGCTGCTTTGCGGCTCAGGCGATCGGGCTTGAGGCCGCCCTTGGTGCCTTTGCAGCCGGCTTGATTTTGAGTGCCTCCAAGCACACCCATGACATTGATGCGGCGGTCAAGCCGCTGGTAGCGCTGTTCGCCACCGTGTTCTTTGTGCTGATCGGCACCAGCATGGATCTGTCGGTGCTTAATCCGTTTGATCCGGCCAACCGTGAAGGTCTGATCGTGGCCGCCTTTCTGCTGGTGGTCGCGATCGCCGGCAAGGTGGCCACCGGCTGGAGCTACCTCAGCAAAGAGCCCACCAATCGCCTGGTGGTGGGGCTAGGCATGATGCCCCGCGGTGAGGTCGGCCTGATCTTTTTGGGGTTGGGCAGCCAGGCCGGCATCCTGACGCCGGCGCTCGAAGCGGCCATTTTGCTGATGGTGATCGGCACCACGTTCTTGGCGCCGATCCTGTTGCGCCTGGTGATCCCAAGCGAACCAGGCGAGGGGGACCTTGCGGCGCTGGAGCAGCCCAGCTGAGTAGCTGAGTCAGAGCGCGGCCTGCGTCATCTGATGCAGGCCCTCGATGCCTTGCCAGCCCAGATACAGGCCAAGCAACAAAGCAAACACCCCCACCAGCCATTCGGCGCGGTGCACCAGCCAGTCGTTGAGCAGCGTCAGCGGCTCACGCAAGCGGCCGTGGCTCAGCAGCCAAGCTGCCGGGGGCAGCAGCAGCAGTGAGGTGGTCACCGCCACAAACACGGCACCAACCTCCAGATCCCCGCGCAGCGAGGTGTGGTTGGTGAGCAACATGCCCCCTTCTTTGACATAGAAGACCAGATTTTCCGGGCTCACCAGGGCGCAGCCGGCGCCAAGACCCATCAAGGGCAACCAGTCGAGTTCGGGCAGCTGACCCATCAGCTGCATGGCCCAATTTTCTTCACCCAGGGCCACCGCCGGCGTCAGCTGAAACAGCCCCAGGGCCATCAGCGCGCCGGCGCCGATCAGATCCATGAGCACCTGGCCGCGGCTGCCCAGGTGCATGGCCCAACTCAACCGGCTGCCCACCAACACCACGGCCGCCAAAGCGCCGCCATTGGCCAGCATCCAACCGCCCAGGTAGGTGGCGCAGCGCGTCAGGGGGTTACGGCCCAGCAGCAGCAGCGCCACCAGGGCAATGTTGATCGGGCTGAAGGCGATCCCCAGACCCAAAGCAATGGTCTGGGTGAGCCAGTGAAACGGAAGCATGGCGGCGATTGTGCCGCGCCATCGCTGCCAACGGTGACAACGAACACAGTCAGGGGCCTTGCATCTCTGATGGTGTGGTTGGTGTTGTTCAAGCAGCCGCCATGAACGAGCGCATGATCGGGCTCTGGGAGGTGCTGCTGGTGGCGCTTGTGATGGCCTTGATGGCTGGGGTGATCACAACCTGAGCGCAACCGTGATCAAGCCCAGCGGCGCTGGCTAGCTTCGAGTCGGATGCTCAAAGCCCTTGCCCCAAGGCCCGCTGACCGCATGGCATGCCCTTACGCCGCAGGCCGCTCTTGAGACGCTGCAAGCCACAGAGCAGGGGCTGAGCACAGCAGAGGTCAGCGGGCGGCTGGCCAAGAGTGGCCTGAACCGCCTCGAGCTCAAGGCAGGGCGCTCAACACTGGCGATTCTCTGGGATCAGTTCAGCAACGTGATGCTGATCCTGCTGCTGGTGGTGGCAGCGGTCTCGGCGGGCATCGACCTGCATCAGCAGACCTTTCCCAAAGATGCGATCGCGATTCTGGTGATCGTGATCCTGAACGGCCTGCTGGGTTACGTGCAGGAGAGCAAAGCGCAAAAAGCGCTGCTGGCGTTGCGCAACATGGCCCAGCCCATGGTGCAGGTGCGCCGCGATGGGCAATGGCAGCGCAGCAGCAGCGAGCAGCTGGTGCCGGGTGATCTGATCCGCCTCGAGGCCGGTGATCGGGTGCCCGCCGATGCACGGCTGCTCGAGCAGGCCGAGCTGGCCGTGCGTGAAGCCGCACTCACCGGCGAGGCCGAGGCGGTGTTCAAACAAGCCGCCTTGGTGCTGGAGCCAACGACACCCGTACTGGACCGTCAGAACTGCCTGTTCCAGGGCACCGAGGTGGTGCGCGGCCGCGCCGTGGCCGTGGTCTTTGCCACCGGCATGGCGACCGAACTGGGCCAGATCGCCGAGCTGATCAACACAGCTGAAACGGCAGCCACGCCGCTGCAAGAGCGACTCGACGGCCTGGCCAAGGTGCTCGTCGCCGGTGCCCTGGCGCTGGTGGGCCTGGTGCTGCTGGTCGCCGGGGTGATCCTGCGGCAGCCGGTTTTGAACCTGCTGGAGGTGTCGCTGTCGATGGCGGTGGCGATCGTGCCCGAAGGGCTACCGGCGGTGATCACCGTCACCCTGGCGATCGGCACCCAGCGCATGGTGCGGCGCGCGGCTTTGATTCGCCGCTTGCCGGCGGTCGAAGGGTTGGGTTCGGTCACGGTCATCTGCTCCGACAAGACCGGCACCCTCACGCAAAACCGCATGGTGGTGCAGGAGCTGCGCCATGGCACCCAGGCCGTCGAGGTCAGCGGCAACGGCTACGACCCCGTAGGCACGTTCAGCGCCATCGAGCTAGACGGACCTGGCGATGCCACAGCTGGTTCAGCAGCCGGGTCACAGCAACTGCTGCTTGAGGCCGGGGTGCTGTGCAGCGATGCTGAGCACAAGCAAGACGGCAACGGCCGCTGGCACATCTTGGGCGATCCCACCGAAGGCGCGCTGTCAGTGGTAGCGGCCAAGGCGGGCATCGACGACTTTGAACTGCGCAGCCACTACCCGCGCGCCGCCGAGATTCCGTTCAGTTCTGAACGCCAACTCATGGCGGTGTGGATCAACGACCCCAAGGGCACTCTGCAGACACCTCTAGGCGAGAGTGCTGCGGGCTCAAGCCGGCTGCTGATCAGCAAGGGAGCTCCTGAAGCGATCGTGGCGCTATGCGACCGCTGGGTCGATGGCGCTGGGGTCGCAGCGCTGAGCGAACCGCAGCGTCAGTGGTGGCTCGCTCAAGCCCAGCAGCTGGCCGCTCGCGGGCTGCGGGTGCTGGCCTTTGCCTGTGCGCCGCATCACCACAGCCCTGAGCACGAACTGGGGGCTCAGGTGTTGCTGGGGTTGATGGCCCAGCAAGACCCGGCCCGGCCCGAGGTGGCCCAAGCGGTGGCCACCTGCCGCCGCGCCGGCATTCGCCCGCTCATGATCACAGGCGATCACCCGCTGACAGCACGGGCGATCGGCAGCTCGATCGGCCTGAGCCCAATCGATGGCGAGGTGGTGCTGGGCCGTGAGCTCGAAGGCTTCGACGACGACACTCTCAACGAGGTGGTAAAGCGCTGCAACGTGTACGCGCGGGTTCCGCCTGAGCAAAAACTGCGCATCGTCAAAGCCCTGCAAGCCGGCGGGCAGATCGTCGCGATGACCGGCGATGGGGTCAACGACGCCCCAGCCCTCAAGCAGGCCCACATCGGGGTGGCCATGGGCATCACCGGCACCGATGTCAGCAAGGAAGCCGCCGACATGGTGCTGCTTGACGACAACTTCGCCACCATCGTCAACGCTGTTGAAGAGGGTCGACTCGTCTACGCCAACATCCGCCGCTTTGTGAAATACATCCTTGGCAGCAACGTCGGTGAACTGGTGACGATTGCGGCCGCACCCCTCCTTGGGCTGGTGGGTGTACCGCTCACCCCGCTGCAGATTCTGTGGATGAACCTGGTCACCGACGGCCTGCCTGCCCTGGCCTTGGCGCTCGAGCCTGGTGAAGAGGGGCTGATGCAGCGCCCACCGGCACGGCCCGGCGAGTCGATCTTTGCGGCTGGCACCGGCAGCTACATCGTGCGCACAGGCCTGGTGTTTGGTCTGATCACGATTGTGATGATGCTGCACGCCGCCGGCCGTGGTGATCCCTGGCCCACGATGGTGTTCACAGCGCTGTGTCTCGCCCAAATGGGGCATGCCCTCAGCTGCCGCAGCAACCTGCCGTTGATTCAACTCAATGCGCTCGGCAACCCAGCCCTCCTGGCATCGGTGGCGCTGACCTCGGTGCTGCAGCTGCTGCTGCTGTATGTGCCGGCGCTGTCGTCGTTTTTTGGCACCCAACCGCTGGCACTCGACGATCTGCTGGTGTGCATCGGCTTCAGCCTGGTGTTCTTCGTGTTTTTGGAAGCAGACAAGATGTGGCGGCTGTGGCGCCTCAGAGCCCGCGCCGATGCCGAGCTCTAGGCAACACGGCGCGCCATGACCAGCTCTGAGGGCCAACCGCTGTGTTTGACCACCCGCCACGGCAAGGACAAGGCCCTAAGGCGGCCCTTTGCTGCCGGGCTTGGCCTGCAGCTGCAGGTTTACCCAGGCGACACCGACCAGCTGGGCACCTTCAGCGGCGAGATCGCCCGCCAGGGCGATGCCCTCAGCGCCGTACGCCGCAAGGTGATGCTGGGTCTAGAGGCCACCGGCCTGCGCTACGGCCTGGCCAGCGAAGCCAGCTTTGGCCCCCATCCAGCGGCGGCCATGCTGCCGGTTGGGCAAGAACTTCTGCTGTTCATTGACCGGGAGCAAGGCATCGAGGTGCTCGAGCAGCGCCTCGAGCTGCGCACCAACTACAGCCAGAGGCGTCTAGGGGTTAATGACGACCCCAGCCCATGGCTTAAGCAGATGGGCTTTCCCCGCCATGGGGTGATCGCACGGCCCGCGGCAGCCAACCTGGAACACGAGCGCGAGGCGCCGTTGTTCAAAGGCTTGCGCAGCGCGGCAGAACTGGAGGTGGCCCTGCAGATTTGCCGGGCGGCCGACCCCAACGCCGAGGTCTGGCTCGAGAGCGACATGCGCGCCCACATGAATCCGACGCGCATGGCGTCGATTCGGCGGCTGGGCTTTGCCCTGGTGCGGCGTCTGCGCACACCCTGCCCCAGGTGCGGCGGGCCAGGCTGGGGGCAGATCGCTACCGAAGCGGGCCTGCCCTGCAGCTGGTGCGGCGAACCCACGGCGCTGACGCGCAGCGAACTGTGGGCCTGCCCCAGCTGCGGCGAGCAGCGCAGCCTGCCCCGCCGCGACGGGCTGCTCAAGGCTGATCCGGGCCAGTGCAGCTGGTGCAATCCGTGATCGCTGCTGTGTGCTTTTGAGCACGCAGTGGTGACGGTTGATGCCACAACGCTTCCGTTACCCCCACAGGTCGCGCTAGCGAGGATGAGCAGTCTCGGCAGGAGGCCGGGAATGGCAGTCAACGCACCAAGCCAAGAGATGCCCCCGCTGATCAAAGAAAGCGGGCAGCGGGAGGTGTTCTGCGGACTCACCTCGATCGTCTGGCTGCACCGGCGGATGCCGGATGCATTTTTTTTGGTGGTGGGCTCGCGCACCTGCGCGCATCTGATCCAGAGCGCCGCCGGGGTGATGATCTTTGCCGAACCGCGCTTTGGCACCGCGATCCTGGGGGAGCGCGACCTGGCTGGCCTGGCCGATGCCAACGAAGAGCTCGACCGGCTGGTGGCCCAGCTGCTGGCACGGCGCCCAGAGATCCGCACCCTGTTTCTGGTGGGCAGCTGCCCTAGTGAAGTCATCAAGCTCGATCTGGCCAAGGCAGCCGAGCGGCTGAACGTGCAGCACCGCGGCCGCGTCACCGTGCTCAACTACAGCGGCAGCGGCATCGAGACCACCTTCACCCAGGGCGAAGACGGAGCGCTGCAAGCGCTGATCCCGTTGATGCCAGCAGCCCCGGCCGAGCCCAACGCAGCCCAGCAACTGCTGATCGCTGGCACCCTGGCCGATGCCGTCGAAGACCGGTTGATCAACCTGCTTGGCAAACTCGGCATCGAGCGCGTCAAAACACTGCCGCCGCGCCGCTCCACCGAGCTACCCAGCGTTGGCCCTGGCACCAAGCTGCTGCTGGCCCAGCCCTACCTGAGCGGCACCGCACGCGCCCTGATCGATCGCGGGGCTGAGCTGATTGAGGCGCCTTACCCACTGGGGGCGCTGGGCAGCCGCGCCTGGATGGCAGCAGCGGCGGCGGCCTTTGGCATTGCCCCTGAGCGTGTCGCTGCGGTGCTCGATCCACTGGTCGAGCGCAGCCAGCGGGCCATCGCTCCCTACAAGGAGACCTTGGCTGGCAAACGGCTCTTTGTTCTGCCCGATTCGCAACTGGAGATCCCCTTGGCCCGGTTCTTAAGCAGCGAATGCGGCATGGAGCTGCTGGAGGTGGGCACGCCCTATCTGGATCGTCAGCTGATGGCCAGCGACCTTGCGCTGCTGCCGCCGGGCACCCAGCTCAGCGAAGGCCAGCACGTCGAGCAGCAGCTGCAGCGTCTCGAAGCCCAAAAGCCCGATCTGGTGCTCTGCGGGCTTGGGCTGGCTAACCCACTAGAGGCCAAGGGCATCGCAACCAAATGGTCGATCGAACTGGTGTTCAGCCCCATCCACGGCATTGATCAAGCGGCTGATCTGGCCGAACTGTTTGCCCGGCCCCTGCGCCGCCGCTCTGCCCTGAGCTTTGCCTGATTCACCCCACCGCCCATCACCTCATCTGTGAGCCCATGGAACTGACCCTCTGGACCTACGAAGGCCCGCCCCATGTGGGCGCCATGCGGATCGCCGACTCCATGGAAGGTGTGCACTACGTGCTGCACGCACCCCAGGGCGACACCTACGCCGATCTGCTGTTCACCATGATCGAGCGGCAGCAGCGCAGGCCGCCCGTCACCTACACCACCTTTCAGGCGCGTGATCTGGGCGGCGACACCGCCGAGCTGGTCAAACGCTCGATTGCCGATGCGGTGGCGCGCTTCAAACCCGAAGCGCTGCTGGTGGGTGAAAGCTGCACAGCCGAGCTGATCCAGGATCAGCCCGGGGCCTTGGCTGCCGGCATGGACCTCGGCGGCATCCCCATGGTCAATTTGGAGCTGCCTGCTTACTCCAAAAAAGAAAACTGGGGTGCTGCAGAGACCTTTTACCAACTGGTGCGCAACCTGCTCAAAGCGCAGCTACCGCCTGCGGGTGCAGCCAAACCCGATGCAAGCCGCTGGCGCGCCGAGGGCCGGCGGCCCCGCGTCAACCTGCTGGGCCCAAGCCGCTTGGGCTTTCGCTGCCGCGATGACGTGCGCGAAATCACCACGCTGCTCGATGGCTACGGCATCGATGTGACAGTGGCGGCACCGCTTGGGGCACGTCCGGCCGATCTACAACGCATACCCAGCGCCGATGCCAATGTTTGCCTTTACCCCGAGGTAGCCGGAGCGGTGTGCAGCTGGCTTGAGCGCAGCTTTGGCATGCCCACGGTCAAAACCGTACCGATTGGCATTGGGGCGACGGTGGAGTTTCTGCGCGAGCTGCACGCCGTGTTGAACCTGGCGTTACCAAGCGAGCTGATCGAGGGCGCCGATGGCCTGTTGGAGGTCGAACAACGCTCCCAGTTGCCTTGGTATTCGCGCTCGGTGGATTCGACCTATCTCACCGGCAAGCGGGTGTTTGTTTTTGGCGATGGCTCCCACGCCATTGCCGCTGCGCGCATGGCCAGCCGCGAGCTCGGTTTCAAGGTGGTTGGCCTGGGCAGCTACAGCCGCGAACTGGCGCGTGAGGTACGCGCCGCTGCCGCTGAACTGGGTCTAGAGGCCCTGATCACCGATGACTACCTGGCCGTTGAAGCCGCCATGGCCGAAGCCGCACCCGAGTTGGTCTTGGGCACCCAAATGGAGCGCCACAGTGCCAAACGACTGGGCATCCCCTGTGCGGTGATCAGTGCACCATTGCATGTGCAAGACGTGCCAGCCCGCTACAGCCCTGTGATGGGCTTTGAGGGGGCCAATGTGATTTTTGATTCCTGGGTGCACCCCTTGATGATGGGTCTGGAGGAACACCTGATCGGGATGTTTCGCCATGACTTTGAGTTTGTCGACGGCCACCGCAGCCATCTGGGCGAGGGCGCAGCTGACAGCAGCGCTGTTGCGATGCATGGCGAACAACAGATCGAGCTTGGTGCTGGATCGTCTGCTGCAACACCCGGCATCCCGGCGTGGACCAGCGAAGGCGAAGCCGAACTGGCCAAGATTCCCTTTTTTGTGCGGCCCAAGGTGCGGCGCAACACCGAGACCTTCGCCCAAGAACGCGGCATCGCTGCCATTACCGATGAGGTGCTGTTTGAAGCCAAGGCGCATTTCAGCCGTTGAAAGCGCCGCCAACGTGCAGCAGAGCCCGTCAGCGACCACGGGCCCAGCTAGAGCCTTGACATCTGTCTGTGTTGCATGGGGGCTGCCTTAGCAATTCACTGGCCGCGCCGCGGCGAACCGCTGCTGTTGGGCGGGCTGGTGTTGCTGAGCGTGCTGACCTTCAGCGTTGAAGTGCGCACCCAATCGCTTTATGGACTTCCACTGGGCGCGTGGGTCGTGCTGCCTGCCCTGCTGGGCAGCTTGACCTTGAACACACGCCAAGAAATCGTGCTGGCAGGAGTTGTTCTTGGCCTCGATGCCCTGCGCTGGTTGGGGCCGCAGCCCGAACCCAGCGCCTTGCTTGCGGTGTTGCAGGGCGGCCGCGCCCTGGTTGTGGGGCTGTGCGTGTGGAGCACCTGGCTGGCAGAGCACCTGCGCCGCAAACGTGAGATCAGCCTCAAAGCGGCAGCGCTTGGCCATGAAATACGCCAGCCGCTGACAGCCCTGCTCGTGCAAGCCAATCTGGTGCGCCATGCACTCGAGCGGCAAGACAGCCACGACCCAACGCTGATGGAGCACCTGGAGGCCCTCAGCAGCAGTGCCGATCAACTGGGGCACACGGTCACCGTGATGACACGGCTGTTGCAAACCCATCACCAAAGCGAACAACAGCTCGATCTAGCGGCGCTGCTCAACGACCTGATCAGGCATCAGTTTTGCCAAGCGCTACAAGCAGCCGCCATCACAGTGCGCCGTGAAGGGCTCGATCAAGCCCTGTTGATCGCAGGCCAACCAGAAGAGATCAAAATCGTCGTTCGCAACTTGATCAACAACGCCATTGAGTCGTTGCAGCAGACATCGCAGCGGCAACGCCTCCTGCTGGTCCGCGTTCAGCGGGCGGGCAGCCGCATTGAGCTGACCGTGGCTGATTCAGGCGCAGGTTTTCATACGGCCGATGTTTCGGCCTTGGAGCTGCAGTCTCGTAAGCCAGGGGGCATGGGCTTGGGCCTGTTTACCGCCAAAGTGATGCTGGAGCAGATGGGCGCCAAACTCGAGCTGGCACGCTCCAAAGAGCTTGGAGGAGCAGAGGTACTGATCAGCTTTCCAGCCCTGAAGCCAGACCTGCTGCCGAGGCGCGATGCAGCACCGCAGCACGCACCAGTTCGGCACCACTGAGGTTGAGCTTGGTGCTGATGGCCTTGCGATAGGTCTCCACCGTGGCCACGCTCAGCCCGAGTTCTTGGGCAATCTGCTTGTTGAGCAGACCCCGGCCCAGAGCCCCAAACACCCGTGCCTCACGGGGTGACAACACCTGCAGAGGGTCGCGAGGCTGTTGATCTGCAGAACGTGCCAACCTGCTCTGCTGCCAGCTCTGCACCACGGCAACGAGATCGCTCCACGCATGCGCCTTAGGCACAACAGCCAGCACCATGGAGGCAAAGGCCATGGGCGGTTTGAACGTCTCCCCTGCTGCCGTGAGAAAGACAACCCGCGCATCAGGGTTGTGATGCTTCAGGGCCATGGCGGCGTCTTGCCAGTGCTCACCGGGTAAATGCACATCAAGAATCAACAAATCAGGGCACTGACGCTCGATGTGGGCGAGCGCCTCGGCAACGCTGTTGCAAACCGCGACCAGCTCGAGGGCACACAACTCACTGAGCAGGCCCCCAACGGCTTGGCCCACCAGGCGGTGATCATCGACAACCAAACAGCTCAGCGGCGGTGCCATGGCCTTTGCTCAAGCACTGCCCTGAGCAAACCGCTGCTTCGACGTCCCGATTGCAGGACTCCCACAATCGGGAGCTATTCAGAAGCGTCTCTGAGGCCAAACACTGAAGCCAGGTTCACCTCTGAATCACCATGCATCTCGATCAAGGCAATCTGGCACCAGCCTTCCGCTGCTCGCGCCGCATCTCCATCACCCTGCCCCACCATGTCGCCTGCACACTGCAGGAGCGCTGCGACGATGAGGGCCGTTCGCTGAGCAATCTGGCGGCCTATCTGCTCGAAAGCTCGATCAGCCATGGGGCCACGATCGGGGCCTAACCCTGAACGCCATGTGCAGCAACGGAGCCGCAAACAACCGGCGAACGCCTGCCGCTTGCCGTGCGGCTGCTTAGGCCAGCAGCAGAGATTGCTGGAGCCTGCATGCCCATGGCTAGCACCCCCACTGCGGCGTGCCAGGTTGCCCTCAGCGCAGCTGTGCTGACGGTCCTGGCTACACCGCTCAGCCTGGCACAACCCCGCGGGGGGAGCATCCCCACCACACTGGCCGAACGTCAGGCATTGATGCGGCAGATCAATGTGCAGCAGCAATCGGTTTTAGAAACCCGCAGCCGCTGCATCAACCAAGCCAAGACTCTGCAGGAGCTCGAGCGCTGCGAACGGGGATACCCCATCGGCATGCCCGGCTGGCATCGCTATGGCGGCGGAGCCATGGGCGGCTGGAGCTGCCCCATGTGGTGAGCTACAGAACACCACAAGACAACCAGGTCACAACCCGAGGAACCGCTAAACCCAGCACAATGCAGCAATGCAGCAATGCAGCAATGCAGCAATGCAGCAATGCAGCAATGCAGCACGCTGAGGTTTGATGAGGGTTTTGGCAGCACGAGGAGCGGCCGCGCGCTGGGCTCAGCGGCACGTTGCAGGCAACACACGCGCTTGCTTGGCAGCATCTCTGCTGGCTTGCAGTGGCGCCTTTGCCCTTGACCTGCAGCACGCCCAACACAGCGAGCAGCACTTGCTGGATCTGGTGTTCCTGCCATTTCTGCTCTCACTCTTTTGGCTGGGGCCAAAAGGGATGGTCCTTGTTGGGATTGTGACGCTGGCACTCAAACCGGCAGCGATCGTTTGGGCCACAGAGCCAGCATTGCTGGTCACAAACGATTGGCCGTTCGATTTGGCGGTCGAGACCATCGCCGTTGTGCTGTGCATCTTGGCGGCACAATGGCGATACCTGCTGCAAAAGAGCCAGCAGGAGCTCGAGCTCGCCCTGACCAAGAGCCTCAAAGCCGCAGCCTTGATTCACGAGATCAAGCAGCCGATCAGCCTGCTGCTGCATCAAAGCCGAAACCTGCTGCTGCAGCATGAGCAGCAAGACCTGGACGCAGCCAAGCTGCAACAGGGGATCAACACCCTGGCGCAGGCGAGCCAGGCTCTCGCCAACGCCACTGAGGCGGCAACCACGCTGCTGCGCGTAGGCACCACCAACAATGCCAGCTGCATTGATTGGGCGGCGCTGCTGCGCCAGTCCGCCGCCCAACAGGCCCGAGCCTGCACGGACGCCCAGATCGAACTCCACTGCCACATCGAGCCTCAGGAGATTTGGATCAAAGCCGATGCCAGCCAGTTGAACTTGCTGATCAACAACCTGATCGGCAATGGCATCGAAGCCCTTGCTGCCGTTGCTGATCAGAAGCGAACCCTGATGATCCACTTGCGCGTGCTCGAGTCAAGGGGCCAAGCCGAGCTCAAGGTGGCAGACAGTGCAATGGGGTTTAAAAACAAGACCCTTGAGGCAGTGCGGCTGCGCAGCAGCAAAGCCAATGGTCTGGGGATGGGACTGTTCATCGCCAACCAGATCGCCATCGACCATGGCGGCACCCTGGCTTTGGGACGCAGTGCTCAGTGTGGCGGCGCCGAGGTCTGTGTACGCCTACCACTGTCAAGCCATTCAACCCATTAATGAGGAAGCAAACGCTGCAACACAGCCAAACGAACCAACTGCTTGCCGCTCAACCCCAACTTACTGGCAATGACTTTGCGATAGGTCTCAACCGTTGCCACAGTCAGACCCAGCTCCTCGGCAATCTCGCGGTTGAGCGCGCCGCGACCAAGGGCCTCAAGCAAGCGCAATTCGCGTTCATTGAGCGATGAAAGCTGGAATGCAGGCAAAACCAGGGGCCGAATTGGGCGCGGTTGTCGCAGCACCCATGCGGTGATCTGATCGAGCAGCTCCTGCCAGCCGCAGGTCTTGTCAATCACAGCAACGATGGAAGCTTGAAAACGGGAAGGCGGTTCGAACTCAGCAGCATTGGCAGAGAGAACCACGATCGCGCCCGATGGGTTCTGCTTGAGAAAGGCCTCAGCAGCCTCCTGCCACGACTCCCCGGGCAGCATCAAATCAAGCAGCATCAAATCAGCACGCCGCTCCACCAGGAGCTCCTTGGCAGAACTGACCGTTGGGCAGATGCCAACCAGCTCAAGGGCGCAAAATTCTGAGAGCAACGAAGCGATGGTCTCGGCCACCATCAGGTGATCATCAACGATCAAAAACCGCATCGCTGATCAACAACCAATATTATTTTGAACCCACCACTCAATCCCAGTTCTGGGATATCCCAATTGGGACCAATATTCAGGAGCGACAAAAGAAATCTGTTGCAATAGACCTCAAACAGGCCCTTGCATCTGCTCCATGGCTATTAGCAGCAATCAACAGCAAGCCTGCTTTCGAGCACCGCAACGCATCTCCATCACCCTCGCACACCATGTTGTTGAAGCTTTGGTGACGCGCAGCCAACAAGAGGGGCGCTCTGTCAGCAACTTGTCGGCGTTTTTGCTGGAATCAGCGCTGCAGCAGCGCGACCAAGCGCAAGAGCGCTTTCGCTAAGCAGAAATACCCAAAAACTCAGCAAATGTGATCGGCATGGTGTTGGTGCCAGCATCAACTCTGTTTCGCTTTGCACGGATTGGTGGTTGAGCGCATCGCACAGTTGTTGGATGAAGGTGGATTCCACGCGCCTGCGCCTGCCCATGACCACCACACTCAGCCGCCCTGATGGTGAGGGCAGCGTTCAGGTGCACCAGGACCCCTCGCTCAACATTGCCGAGGGGGCCCTGGTGATCGCTGTCTACGGCAAAGGCGGGATTGGCAAGAGCACCACCAGCTCAAACCTCTCGGCCGCCTTTTCCAAACTGGGCAAACGGGTGCTGCAGATCGGCTGTGATCCCAAGCACGACTCCACCTTCACCCTCACCAAGCAAATGGTGCCGACGGTGATCGACATTCTCGAAACCGTCGACTTTCACACCGAAGAGCTACGCCCTGAAGACTTCGTGTTCGAGGGCTTCAACGGCGTGCAGTGCGTCGAGTCGGGCGGCCCGCCGGCCGGCACTGGCTGCGGCGGCTACGTGACCGGTCAGACCGTCAAGCTGCTCAAAGAGCACCATCTGCTCGAAGACACCGATGTGGTGATCTTTGATGTGTTGGGCGATGTGGTCTGCGGTGGTTTTGCCGCGCCGCTGCAGCATGCCGATTACTGCCTGATCGTCACGGCCAACGACTTTGACTCGATCTTTGCGATGAACCGGATCATCGCCGCGATCCAGGCCAAGGCCAAAAACTACAAGGTGCGCCTGGGCGGTGTGGTCGCCAACCGCTCCAAAGACACCGATCAGATCGACCGTTTCAACGATCGTGTGGGCATGAAGACCATGGCCCACTTTCCTGATTTGGACGCGATCCGGCGCTCACGCCTCAAGAAGTGCACCATTTTTGAAATGGAGGCCACCCCCGAGGTTGAAGCGGTGCAAAACGAATACCTCAATCTGGCCCGGCGCATGCTCGAGAGCGTTCAGCCGCTGGAAGCCGAACCGCTCAAAGACCGAGAGATTTTTGATCTGCTGGGGTTTGATTGATCAGCCGATCTGCACCACCGGGTTGCGCAGCAAGCCAACACCGCTGATCTCAACCTCGAGCTCATCGCCATCGCGCAGGAAACGCGGTGGCCTGCGCCCGGCGCCCACGCCAGCGGGTGTGCCGGTGAGGATCACCGTGCCGGCCAGCAGGGTGGTGCCGCGGCTGAGCTCGGCGATCAGGCGTGCCACCGAAAAGAGCATCTGCCCCGTATTGGCTTGCTGCACCACCTGGCCATTGAGCCGGGTGATGAGCTCCAGGTTCTGCAGATCGCCTAGGGCCGCGATGGACGCGGGCTCCCCCAAAGGGCAAAACGTGTCAAAGCTCTTGCCCCGGCTCCACTGACCGCCGCCGGCCTGCCACTGCCACCAGCGCTGGCTGACATCGTTAGCACAGGCAACAGCGGCGATCACCTCGCGGGCCTGCGCCTGGGGCACATCGCGGGCGTCAGAGCCCAGGATCACCGCGAGCTCGCCTTCGTAATCGACACCCAGGGGCGGATCGTTGTGCTCGGTCTGCACCACAGGCGGCAGCTCGATCGCCTCACCGCTGGCAATGACGCTGGCTGGGTTTTTGAAGAACACCACCGGATGCGCAGGCAGCTCTGAGCCCAGGGCGCCACCGAGTTCGGCGGCATGGTCGGCATAGTTCTTGCCGATGCCCAGAATCGCCGGCGGGCGAGGTGCCATCTCAGCCCAGGCCCACCAGCTTCAGCGACAGGTCCCAAACTCCGCTGGCTGTTTCAGGGTTGCTGGCCTTGTCGGAGAGCTCCTGGCTGAACTGCTTGCCGCCCTGCTTCTGGCGGTTGCCCCAGCTCCAGTGCACACCTGAAACAGCAAAGTCGGGATCGGCCACCACCTGCGCCACGCGCTCACCGGCCAGGGCCTGGCTCACATAACCGCCGGTGATGTTCTTCTGGAACCAGGGGAAGATGGTTTGAAACGCGCGCGGCGTGTTGCGAAACAGGGGCGTATCGGCGACGCAACCTGGGTACAGCGAGCTGAACACAATGCCGGTTTCACTGTGCAGGCGGCGGTGCAGCTCCTGGGTGGTGATCATGTTGCAGAGCTTGCTGTCCTTGTAGGCCTTACCCGGCTTGAAGGCCTTGCCATTGGCCATGGCGACTGGTGCCTTGAAGCCAGCCTTAAAGCCACTGAGATCGCCCAGATCGGCCGGCGCCGGAATGGGGATCTTGCCGCCCAGTTCCTTGGAGTTGGCGGTCACCGTGCCCAAAATCACCACGCGCTTGGAGGGGTGCTGCGAGCGCTTGAGGTCATCCAGCAACAGCTGAATCAACAAAAAATGCCCCAGATGGTTGGTCGCCATCGAGATCTCATAGCCCTGGGGCGAGCGCTCGGGCTGCTTGAGCCGCGGCTTGTAGACCGCTGCGTTGATGACCAGCGCATCGAGCGGGCGAGGCAGCGAGGCGACCAGGGTTTCGACACCGCTGCGCACACTGTCGAGATCACCCAGGTCAATGCGCAAATGGGTGAGCGGAGCCGAGGGAATGCCGAGCTGTTCGGCTGCTTCAGCGGCGCGCACGGGATCGCGGTTGGCGGTGACGACGTTCCAGCCGCGCTCCACCAGGGCCTTGACCGCGTTGAGCCCCACGCCACTGGTGGTGCCAGTGATCAAGACGGTGCCAGCTGGAGCGGGGGTCGACATGGGGAAGCGCAACGATTGCGGCGCCCCAACTTACGTACCTGGGGTGCTCGCAGGGGGCTGGTTCCACAGCACCCGTAGCCGGTTGGGGGCGATCCACTGGCTTTGCTCACGGATCAGTTGCTGTTCGCCGCCAATGCCAAAGAGCTGATCAAAACGCTCGCGTGCCTTGGCCAACTTGCCCTGCTCAATCTCAAGCACGGCACTGAGCTCGCCTTGACGGTCCATGCGCTCCTGGTAAGCCACAGCCAGGCGCAGCAAGCTGATGCTCACCACGGTGACCAGCGAACACTTCACCAGCAAGCCGATCAGGCTGCAGAGCAGTTCCTGACGCTCGCTCGAGACGCCGATCAAGCTTCCGTCGGCTGAAAACACAGCATGCCTGGGCTGAACAGCAGCGGCAGCATGGAGCTGATCACGGCTGCGGGGCTCGGCTGCAGCGCTGCGGCGGCGACGCCGCTCAGGCTTGACGCGGGCTGCCGTTGGGGAAGCAGGCACAGTCACAGTGCGGGGGGAGGCAGAGCGGACGATCTGCTTGCCACGCTTCTAGCTCCCCCTGCCGCACTTGCCAAGGGCAGGATCAGGCCTTGTACAGGCTGAAGCACAGCCGCACGGCCAGCACACCGGCATGGGCCGCCACCACAAGGGCGATCAGGATCTCGGCCTGGGTGATGGAGGTGACCATGGCAGCAGCGTCAAAGACAACAACGACCACCATTGTTGGCGCGCAGGTGGCTACGGTCGAGCCCCAGACGCCTTGCTGTTACAGCTCTTGATGGCTTCCGACCCATCGCCCAGCGATCTGGTGATCACGGCAGAAGCCGCCAGGGCACTGGACATCAGCGCTCTGGAGCCCTGGGCAGCGCTGCCAGCAAGCCAGCTGCTGCAGCACAGCGCCAGCCTGACGCTGCAATTTGACTGGCCCCGCAGCGACGACGACCCACGCGAACTCTCCGAAATCGCAGAGCTGCGGCTCTGGAGCCTGCGGGCCGATGCCGCCTGCCCCTGGCTGCCGCTGCTGCTGGAGCGCAGCAGCGGGCAGCTGGCACGGCATGTCGCCATGCTGCTGCCGCACAGCTTTAGCCGTAGCGAAGGGCTTCGCTTTGCCAGTGAGTCGCTCGAGTTGTGGATCACCCACCGCCTCTTTGGGCTGGATCTGTGGTCCAGAGCTCACGGTCTGAACTGCCGCCAGAACCTCGCGCACATGGCAGCTGTGCTGGGCTATGAGCTTGATCCCGCGTTCTGGGATCTGCTGCCTTAACCCAGCAGCAGAGCCAGAGCCCGCCTGCCGCTGTCAACGGTCAACAGCAAGGTCAAGGCGCGCAGCAGCCACACCAGGGTGTCTTCGCCCACCTTGTTGAGCCGGGCTGCCGACCAGCTCGCCCCAGCGGCGGCGCACAGACCCAGCACCAAGGCAACCGGCCAAAGCCCGCGCTCATCACTGATGAACACCGGTGCCGCCACCGCAGCCGAAACCAGCACCGCCAACGTGCTCAGGCGAATGGCCAGGCGCACTGGCTGCTTGAGCAGCGTTGTCATCAACGGCACCATCACCAGCCCGCCGCCAAGGCCTAACAGGCCTGTAGCCATGCCGGCTACCAGTCCAACAGCACTGAGTGCAGCCGGCGGAGCCTGGGCGGTTGAGGCCTGCTCATGCTCGACCCGCGCTGGATCCATCACCAGGGTCAACACGCCGTACATGAGGGCCTGCAGGGCCAACAGCAACCCGCCATGGGTGAAGCGGCCCAACTGGCTAAACAGCAACGACGCACTGCCGGCGCCAAGGGCGATCGCCAGCGCTGAGCGCAGCGGCAGGCTGCGGCTCCTCACATGGCTCCAGGTTCCGCCAAAGGTGGTGGGCACAATCGCCAGGCTGCTCGTGGCGAGCGCCTGATGCGGGTCGAGGCCCAGCAGCAACAGCAAAGGCGAAAAGACCAGCCCACCGCCAATGCCCAGCAGGCCTGACATGAGCCCGGCCAGCACCCCAAGCAACGCCAAGGGCAGCAGACTCCAGAGCGTGAGCTCCATGGCGCTCCCAATGGCACAGGCCCCAGCATCGCCGATGGCGACCAACCTGCTCGCCACCACCACGCTCAGCGGCTGCTGGCAGATGGCGCTTGATGCTGCCCTGCTTGAGCAGCGCCAGCCGGTGCTGCGCTTTTACCGCTGGAGCCGGCCCACCCTGTCACTGGGGTATCACCAAGCCAGCGAGCCCCACTGGCTCAACTGGCAGCAGCAAGGCGGGGGCGATCTGGTGCGGCGGCCCACTGGCGGCGGGGCGGTCGTGCACGATGGCGATCTCTGTTATGCGCTGATCTGGCCCGATCCACCCGGCAGCCGCCACCAGGCCTACCAGCAGGTGTGCGGTTGGCTGCAACACGCCTTTGCCCAGCTGGGCGAACCGTTGCACTTTGGCGATGAGCGCGCCGCAGCCGGGGGCGATTGCTTTGCCCGCAGCACCGCGGCCGATCTGCTCAACGCAGATGGCCACAAGCGCATCGGCAGTGCCCAGCGCTGGCAGCGCGGATGCCTGCTGCAGCACGGCAGCATCCAGCTCAAGCCAACGCCTGAGCGCTGGCAGCTGCTGCTGGGGCGGCCGGCCCCACAGCTGGCGCCCTTGGCTCTGGGGGCCGAGGAGCTGGCCGAGCATCTGCTCGAGCACGCCCGCCGCTGGCTGGCGCTGCCCTACCAGGCCCTGCCGCTGCCTGCTGCGCTGCTGAGCCTGGCCGGCGAGCAGCTCGAGCGCTACCGCTGCTGCGGCTGAGGTTCGGCGCTCACCTCGCCGCTGGCGACCATGGCGCCAACCACCTGGGGCAGAGCCAAACCCAACGGATAGCCCTGCTGGCGGCGGGCCGCCTCGAGCAACGGTGGCGGCAGCCGCAGCCCCAGACGCTGCAGCAGTGCCAAACCCAGCTCGCTGCGCTCGAGGGTGCCGCAGGGCAAACCAGCTGGGCTGAGCACCAGCAAGCGCTGCACGCCGCGCTCTTCAAACAGCTGCACCGCCTGCCAGAGCGGGGCGCTATCGGCGATCGAGGCCAGCTCGCTCAAGGGGCGCACGTGCTCGCCCACGGTGCCCTGGTCCCAACACTGCACCGGCAGCTCTTGGAGGGGCTTGTCGTCGATCAGCCCCTGCCAGCGGCCGCGATCGGTCACCAGCAGCCAATCGCGGCTGGCGGCGTCGCGCTTGTCATCAAGCTGCAGACGGCTGAGCTCGCGCAGGCTGGTGCGCGCTTCGAGCACGCGAAACCGTCGCGCCGAGGCGTCGCGCACGCGCAGCTCCTTGAGCAGCTGCTGCAGCACCAGCAGTTGGCGTTGGTTGCGAGCTGCCCCCAGACCAAACCAACCCAACAAAATCAACCAAGCACCACCGATGCCGGCGCCGCGCAGTAACAGCACCGCGCCAAGACCAATCGCCAAATAGGCCAAAAAGCTGCCTGTGGCATTGGCCACCTGCAGCCCCTTGCGTTGGCTGCCGCTCACCTGCCACACCAGCGCTTTGACAATGAGGCCGCCATCGAGCGGCAGCCCAGGCAGCAGGTTGAACAACGCCAGCACCATGTTGAGCCCGCCCAGCTCGGCGGTCATGGCCCCCAACGCGGGCGAGAGGTGCGCGGCCCCATGGCTCGATGCGAGCAGGCCAGCCCCCAGCGCCAGGCTCACCGCCGGGCCAGCTGCCGCCACCAACAAGGCGCCGCGGGCCGTGCTGCACTCGCGCTCGACACTGGCCACACCGCCCAGCAAAAACAACGTGATGCTGCGCACCTTGACCCCCTGGGCCAGGGCCACCAGGGCGTGCCCCAACTCGTGCAGCAACACCGAGACAAACAGCAGCACAGCGGTGATCAGCGCCAGGGCCCAGCGCAGGGGCTCGGCCGGCGCCGGGCTCAAGGCCTGGCTGTAGTGCTGCTGAAACGCCAAGGTGGCGAGCAGCAAAATCACAAACCAGCTCGGATGGATGCGCAGCGGAATGCCGCGGATCGTCAACAGGGTCCAGCCATCTCCCACGGGCCTTCGGTGCAGGTGTGTGGGCCCAGCGGCCGCGGTCATTGCTGCAATCCTAGAAATGCTTTGACCTTCGGGCGCTCGCCTTGGCCATGCCCCAGCTCAAAATCTGCGGTCTGAAGCACTCCGCTCAGGCTGCCGCGATTGCCGAGCTGGGGGTCGAGGCCATCGGCGTGATCGCCGTGAGCGGCTCACCGCGCTATGTGCCGCCGCTGCAACGGCCCGAACTGTTTGCTGCCGCCAGCGGCGCCAACCCCAACTGCGCCGGCGTGCTGGTGGTGGCCGATCCGGCAGATCACGAACTCGATGCTCTGCAGGCGAGCCGCGGGCACCGGGTTGTGCAGCTGCATGGCGCTGAGACTCCCGAGCGCTGCGAGCACTTGCGCGGGCAGCTGAGCGGCGTTGCCCTGTGGAAAGCCTTGCGCATTCGCAGCCCCCAGGATCTGGACCAGGTGGCGCTTTACACGCAGGTGGTCGATGCCGTGCTGCTCGATGCCTGGGCACCGGGGGCGCTGGGGGGCACCGGCCAGCAGCTGCCGCTCGATTGGCTCGATGGGTTTGAGCCGCAGCTGCCCTGGTGGCTGGCCGGCGGCATTTGCGCTGCGACAGCCGGCGCTGCGCTGCAGCGGCTTCGGCCTGATGGGCTCGATGCTTCGAGCGCGCTCGAGACCAGTCCTGGAGTCAAAGATCTTGAACGGGTGCGCCAGCTGCTGGCCGTGGTGAGCGCGGCAAGGCAGGATCAGGGCCATTGAACTTGCCCATCAGGCACGCCATGGTTGCTTCGCCCGCTCGCCACCTTGCACCAGCCGTTGCGGCCGTGCTGGGGGCAACACTTGCCAGCTTCAGCAACGGTGCAGCGCAGCTGAGGGCTCAGGAGATGCTGAGCGGCTGTCAGCTCGTGGGCGGCACCTTGCAGTGCGTGCCGGGCGTGACGGCCGATCCCAAAACGCAAATTGACGACCTGCGCCAGCAGATCGCCACGGATCAGCAGCTGGAAAATGCCGTTGAGCAGCGCATCGAAGGGCTGCAGCAACTGGTGCTGGTGGGCGAGCTGACCCAAGGCGCTCTGCTGATGGCCAACCTGGGCGCCGGGCTCAACCAGGACCCCCTGATCAAACTGCCGCCTGCGGCCTTTCATTGGTACCGGCTGCCCGCTGGCAGCAGCACCTGGGTGCTGATCAACGGCGCCAGCGGTCCCAATTACCGGCTGCAGAGCGCCGATGTGGGCGCTCAGCTCATGGTGGTGATCGCCGTTCCCACGGCCAGCGGCAGCCAGCGCCAGGCCTCGTCGCCGGTGGGGCCTGTCAACGCAGGGCAGAGCTGATCAGACCATCAGCAGCGATTCCTGCTGCTTGACCAACTCAAAGAACTCGGCCTTGAGGCTGGGGTCGTGGC
Organism: Prochlorococcaceae cyanobacterium; assembly: GCA_049421025.1. Classification (GTDB taxonomy): domain Bacteria; phylum Cyanobacteriota; class Cyanobacteriia; order PCC-6307; family Cyanobiaceae; genus RGUW01. Next base: position 23,221 of record JBMSMG010000009.1, read on the forward strand.
GGAAATCGCCGCGCACCACCGAGTTCACCATGCTGGTCTGGGGTTCTTTGACCCCGCGCCACTTCATGCAGTAGTGCTGCGCCTTGACCAGGATCGCCAGACCCTGGGGCTCACACAAGCGCTCGATCTCATCGGCGAGGATCATCACCGCTTCCTCTTGAATGTGAGGCCGCGAAAACACCCAGTCAGCCACACGGGAGAACTTGGAGAGGCCAATCACGCGCTCACCGGGTTTGATGCCGATCCAGCAGTTGCCGAGAATCGGAACCAGGTGGTGTGAGCAGGCTGAACGGACCGAAATCGGTCCGACGGTATAGATCTCGTCGAGCTTTTTGACGTTCGGGAAACTGGCGATCTTGGGCTGCTGGTGATAGCGACCCTTGAACACCTCGTGCAGATACATGCGAGCAACTCGCTCTGCCGTTTCCTCGGTGTTGTGATCGTTCTCGATGTCGATCACCAGGCTGCGCAACAACTCACGCACCTTGCCGGCCACCTCGATCTCGAGCTGATCGAGTTCGCCATCGAGCAGATGCTCGGCAATGTTGTCGTTAGCCAGAAAGGGGACCCCGGCCTGCTCCAGGCGCTGGCGGATGCGCACGCTCACCGGAGCCGGAACCGCACTTGGCACTGCGCCGCTGCGGGCCTCTGCGGCGGGCAGACTGGACGGGAGGGTCGAGGTCATAGGTCTATAAAGCGCCCGCTGCGGGCATCAGGGTCAGATCTTCCGACACCTGCGTGGCGGGCTGTTGGGCCAGGTGAAGCACGGCCTGTGCCACCTGCTGAGGGTCAAGCATGGCACGCCGATCAAAGCAACTGTCGACCGTTTCGCTGTCCCAAAGAGGCGTATTCACCGCACCAAGGGTGAGCGTGCTGACCCGAATGCCATGGGCTCGCTCCTCTTCTGCCAGGCAGCGGCTGAAGCTGGCCAGTGCAGCCTTGCTGACGCAATAGGCGCCCCATTCGGGGAACGCGTTGCGGGCCGCGTGGCTGCTGACGTTAACGATCAGGCCGCCGCCGGCCTGGCGCAGCAAGGGGACCACCACCCGGCACACCTGAAACACACTGGTGAGGTTGAGCTGCAGCAGCCATTGCCACTGCGCCAGGGGCATGGCACACAACCCGCCGGTGTAGGCCGCACCGGCGTTGTTGATCACGATCTCTGGCGTGAGTCCGCGGCTGCAGAGCTCAGCAATGGGCGCCTCGATCGCCTCTGGCACCGACAGATCAATCGCCGCGGTCTCAACGCGCCGGCCCAGGCTGCGCAACTCGGCGGCGAGCTGCTCGAGTGCATCGCTCGAGCGCGCGACCAGCAGCAGGTCGTAACCCGCTTGGGCCAGCAGCCTGGCTGTGGCGGCGCCGATGCCGCGGCTGGCGCCGGTGATCAGGGCAGTCGGCACGCTCAGTTGCCCAGGCTGGTGTCAGAGCTGGCGCTGGAGCTTTGGCTCTGCCCCCCCTCCAAAAAGCGCCCCATGCGGCGAAACTTGGCATAGCGCTGCTGCTGCAGCTCAGCCGTGCTGAGGGCCTGCAGCACGGCCAGCTCTTCGAGCAACGCCGTTTTGAGGGTCTGGGCGGCCTGCAGGGGTGCCCAATGGTTACCACCACAGGGTTCATCGAGCACCCGGTCCACCAGTTCAAGCTGCAGCAGATCGCTGCCGGTGATGCGCAGCGCCTCGGCCGCTTCTGGAGCCTTAGCGGCGTCGCGCCACAGGATCGAGGCGCAAGCCTCAGGACTGGCCACCGTGTAGACGCTGTGCTCGAACATCAGCAGGCGATCGGCCACGCCGATGCCCAGGGCACCGCCTGAGCCGCCCTCTCCGATGACGGTCGCCAAGATCGGCACCCTGAGCCTGAACATCTCGCGCAGGTTGACGGCGATGGCCTCGCCTTGGCCCTGCTCTTCAGCCAGCAGACCGGCATAGGCCCCTGGGGTGTCGATGAAGCTGATGATCGGCAGGCCAAAGCGGTCGGCGTGATCCATCAGCCGCATCGCCTTGCGGTAGCCGCCCGGCGAAGCCATACCAAAGTTACGGGCCACGTTTTCTTTGGTGTCACGGCCCTTCTGGTGCCCAAGCAGCACCACGCCCTGCTCGCCAATGCGGCCCACACCGCCCACCAGCGCCTGGTCGTCGCTGCCGCGGCGATCGCCATGCAGTTCAAAGAACTGATCGGTGAGCACCTGGATGTAGTCCAGGGTGCTGGGTCGCTGGGGGTGGCGCGCCACCTGGATCTTTTGGGCTGGCGTCAACGACGCAAAGATTTCGGTGCGGCGCCTGGTTGCCAGGGTTTCAAGCTGCAGCAGCTGCTGGCTGACATCGACCTCCGAGTCGCGGGCCAGCTGGCGAATCTGCTCGATCTGCTCCTCGAGCTCGACCAACGGCTTTTCAAACTCGAGCAGGGCGCGGCGGGCCATGGGATTGCGAAGTCAGGCGGACAACAAAGAGCTCAGGCTGTAGCCAGCGCCAGGGCGGGCAAGTGCTGGTCCTCAAGCGAGAGGGCCCGGTAGCCATGACGCAGCGACGCCTCACCGATCCAGTCCATGGACTCGAGGGTGATGTTGTTGCGGCCCCAGCTGAAATTGGTGTGGCGCTCCTCAAAATCGAGCAGCATCGCTTCAGCAAAGCAGGCAAACATCTGGCGCTGGGGTTTGGCCATCTCAGCCACCTCCATCATCTGCCAACCGATGTCCTGCCAGAACTCAACAATGCCGCCCTTGAGCACATGTACCCCGTCGCAGGCGGCCTTGCTGTCGAGGTTCTTGGGGTAACCACCGTCGATCATCAGACAGGGCTTGGGCAGCGCATCGAGGTTGATCTGCAGGCTCTCAGGCAGGCTGGCAACCCAGACCACCACCTGCGCTTCGGCCAGCGCTTCGTCAATGCTGAGAATGCGCCCCTCACCAAGGCTGGCCTGCAGATCGATCAGGGGCTGAGGCCGGCGGGCCACCAAGAGCAGCTCACCAACGCCCTGACGCTGCAGCCAGCGGCAAACGGCACTGCCGATGTCACCGCTGGCACCCACCACAGCCACTTTGGCGGTGGCCAGATCGATGCCGAGGCGCGGGGCATTGTGGAGCACCTGCTGGCAGATCACCCATGCGGTGTGGGTGTTGCCGGTGGTGAAGCGCTGCCAGTCGAGTTCGACGGCACTGACACGCTCTTCCTTGAGCAGGTTCATGTCCTCGAAAATGATCGAGGTGAAGCCCCCCAGAGCGGTGATGTCGATGCCGCTCTTTTGGGCCAGTTCCATCGCCTTGAGCACCTTGCGCTTGGCGGTTTTGAAGCGGCGCAGCATCTCGGGCACGAACACCGAGTCGATGTACGCACCTTCGATGGTCTTGCCGGTCTGACTGGTGACGTTGACCCGCTCGAGCAACTGCGGCGGCGCCGCACACCACATGTCGAGATCGCCGTCGGCGTAGTCGTCGTAACCGAGGTTGCGGGCGTTGGCCCTGGCTTCGGCAAAGCTTGTTGAGTGGCCGATCAGACCGAACATGAACTCAGGCGAAAGCGGATCCAGAACCCGCTAAGAGCTGCATCCTGCCACGCCTTTCTGTAGCCCAGCACACAGCTGCAAGTAGGGATCAGCCCACCAGGGCTGCAGCAGCCAGCTTGGCGATCTCACGGTTGCTGAAGCCAATTTCCAGCAGGGCGTCTTGGTAGGAGCCCAGGAAATCAGCCATCAGATCTTCCTTGTCCATCTGCAGCACGGCGGCATCGGCGGCCACCTGCTCGAGCATGGTGCGCACCAGCGGCAGGTTGTCGCGGTTGGCTTGCTCAAATTCCTCGCGAATCGTCTCGAGGTTGGCCTTGAGCCACTCCTGCCCGTAGTTGAGGTGGGTGTACTCGTCCTTGACGACCCCCTCAGTGATCTTGCGGGCAAAGGGATCAGCGACCGGAATGTAGATGTGATACGCCGAAATGGCGAAGGCTTCGATCAAGATGGCCTGAATCAACAGGCAGGTCACGACCTTGCCTTCGGCCAGCGCCTGTTGAAAGTTGTTGCGCAACGGCGCAAAGAAATCACGTGCGAACGGCATGTCTGCCGTAACGCCCAGGTTGTTGGCGCAGGCGGTGAAGCCTTTCATGTGCTTCAGCTCCATCCGCGCCAGGCGAGCGAGCTCCTCGGCCTGATCAGGGATCAGGGTGCCAATGGAGATGTAGTTGTCGTGGGCTTCCTGCTCGCCCTCGATGACGATGGCGTTGATGCGGCTGTAGGCGTCCTTGTAGATCTCGCTTGCAAAGTCAGGCAGGGAGACGCCATCAGGAGTGGCTGCCAGCGGTGAGGCAACGGTCGCCATGGCTACAGCTGTGTTCTGGGATCAGGTGACTGTAACGACCTTGCGCTGCTCTGGGGCCAGTTGCTGTCCATCAGCCGTTGAAACAGGTCGCGCCAGCCCAGAACCAGCCGCTGGGCCAACTGTTCGCCCAGCTCAGCACTGGCACCCGCTGGATCCCCGATCACGCCACTGCTGCTGAGCTCTGAGGTCAGCCAGGCCGTAGGAACCGCACCCTCAAGGCTCCAGCCTTGGGGGGGTGCGCCGCCGCGCTGGCCATCGGCCGGCGGCAGCGCTCCGACCAGGTCGGGGGCCAGGTGCAGCATCAGGCTGGTTTCAGCCAGGCCTGCATGCAGGCCATTGCTGCGCTCCGGCTCAGCAATCAGATCGGACACCCCCTCAGGTCCGCTCCAGACAAAACAGGGCAGCACGGCCAGCTGGGGCGACTGGGCCCTGAGCTGCCGCGCCGCCACCTGCAGCAGGGCGATCTGCCCGCCGTGGGCGTTGAAGAGCACCAGACGCTTGAAGCCCAGTGCCGCGAGCTGGTTGCCCAACGCCACCACCTGGGCGATCAGCAGCTCGGCCGGCAAGCTCAAGGTACCGGCAAAGGCCTGATGCTCGGGCGAGAAGCCCAGGCTCTGCAGCGGCAGCCGCCACAGCGGCAGCTCCGCTGGCAGCAGGGCCAAAACCCGATCGAGCAGGCGATCGGCAAACAGCGCATCGGTGCCAAGCGGCAAGTGCGGCCCGTGCTGCTCGTGCGCACCCCAGGGCCAAACCACCGTGCTGCCGGCTCGCGCGGCTGCGGCCGCCACCGCCGGGCTGCTGAGCTCGCTAAGACACCTGGCCATCGCTGCCGGACTGGATCTCTACAGTGTGGGATCCCCAGTCTTAAGCGTGGTGATGGCCGGATCCGGCAACGCGTCCTCTGCTCCTTCGCCACGGCCTGTGCCCCCCGGCGAGCTGCGCCGGCCGAGCGAGCCGCCCCTGCGCAAGCCACCGCAGGTGCTGCTGATCAAAAAAGACGCCCCCGCTGCAGATGAGACCGCTGCGGAGAACGCGCAAGCAGCCCCAGAAAGCCAGACAGCCGCTGCTGCTGCGGCACCGGTCGCAGCTGCCCCCGCCGCCCCTGCGAAGCAGCGCAGCGACGAGGAGCTCTTTGACATGGGCGGCATGGAGGGTCTGAGCATGGCCGATCTGCTCGGCCCTGCCGACCAGCAGCGCCGCACCCCTCAGACGCAGCGCGCCAGCGAGGCGGTGCGCCGCAGCGTCGATGACTTCGACTTTGACGAAGAGGCCTTCCTCGCCGCCCTCGATGAAAACGAACCGGTCGGCACCACAGGTGAAGTGGTCAAAGGGGTCGTGATTGGCGTCGAGAGCGACGGCGTCTATGTCGATATCGGCGGCAAAGCGCCCGGCTTCATGCCCAAAAAGGAAGCAGCCCTGGGCGTGATCACCAACATCAAAGAGCGCTTTCCCAAGGGGCTCGAGGTGGAAGTGCTGGTCACCCGCGAGCAGAACGCCGATGGCATGGTGACCATCAGCGCCCGCGCGCTGGCCCTGCGCCAGAGCTGGGAGAAGGTCCGCCAAATGGAGAAAGAGGGCAAGGTTCTGCAGGTCAAGATCAACGGCTTCAACCGCGGCGGTGTCACCTGTGACCTCGAGGGACTGCGTGCCTTCATTCCGCGCTCGCAGTTGCAGCAGGGCGAGCAGCACGAAGCGTTGGTGGGCAAGACCCTGGGGGTCACCTTCTTGGAGGTGAATCCCGAGACCCGCAAGCTGGTGTTGTCAGAGAAAAAAGCCGCCACCGCAGCACGCTTTGCCGAGCTGCAGGTCGGCCAGCTGGTCGAGGGGGTCGTCGCCTCGATCAAGCCCTACGGCTACTTCATCGACCTTGGGGGCATCAGCGGCCTGCTGCATCAAAGCTGCGTCAGCGGCGGCCAGCTGCGCGATCTGCGTGAGGTGTTCAGTGCGGGCGAGCGGGTGCGCGCCTTGATCACCGAACTCGATGCAGGGCGCGGGCGCATTGCCCTCAACACCGCCCTGCTCGAGGCCCAGCCCGGCGAAATTCTGATCGAGAAAGACAAGCTCCAAGCCGAAGCCGAAGACCGGGCCAACAAGGCACGTTCGCTGCTGCGCCAACAGGAACAGACAGCTGGATGAGCGCTTTGGCTGCTCCCGATTGGGAGCTCGACTACTACTCCAGACCGATCGTTGATGCCGACGGCAAAAAGCGCTGGGAGCTGCTGATCTGCAGCACCCCTAGCGCAAGCGAGCACAAGCCCGCCTTCGAGTGGGTCATGGCCTGCCCAGCCGCCAGCGTCAACTCGATCTGGCTGCGCGATGCGCTTGAGCAGGCCATCGCCGATGCCGCAGCACAGGGGCTGGGGCGGCCCCGCCGTCTGCGTTGCTGGCGCGGCGCCATGCGAACGATGGTGCAGCGCGCCGCCGAAGGACTGGGCCTCGAGCTGGTGCCAAGCCGCCGCTGCTACGCGCTGGTGAACTGGCTGCAGCAGCGCGAGCAAACGGTGTACCCCGCCGAGGAGGGGTACTTGGCCGGGCCGCTGGCGCCGCCGCCCGAACCGATTCGGTCCATGGCCTTGCCCATTCCCGAAACGGCGCGGGGCGACAGCTGGGCCTGGGCATCGCTGCCGCTGGAGGCGCTCGCCGAGGCGCAGCAATGGCCCATCGACTTTGCCGGGCTGACACCGCTGCCGCAGGCGGCTAGCGAGGGGGCAACCGTACCCGGCATTCGCCTGTTTGGCGGCAGCCGCGCACTGGCCATTGCCGGCTGGATCGCCGGGCTTGAGCCGGTCAGGCTCGAGGTCGACGGGCGTCAGCTGGTGCTTGAAGCCGGCCTCGAGGATCGCTGGCTGCTCAGCGATTTGAGCAGCGAAGAAGCCCCCGAAGCCGCCGCCGCACTGCGTGCGGCGCGCGAGCAGTGCGGCGGGCTGCAGTTTTTGGCGGTGCAGGCCAGCCCCAGCGATCAGCGCTTCAGTGGCTTCTGGATGCTGCGCGATCTCCCAGATCGCTGATGGCCGAAGCGGTTGATCCACCGTTTGATAGGCCCGACGCCAGCTTCAACCAGCTGGAGGGTTGGAGCTGGATCGGCTGCTACGGCGGCTACTACTTGCAGGCCGATGCCCTGGCGGCCTTTGAGCACGGCTTTTTTACGCGGCAGTGGCACGGCCGCGGGCCCGATGAGCTGGCTGGCTACCTGAGTGCCGGCATTAGCGTGCACCGCCCCCAGCAGGTGCACAGCGCGACTGTGCTGGCGGCCTCAGGCGCCCGCAGCGCACCCTGGCCTGAAGCCGATGGTCTGGTTAGCGACAGTGGCGCTCAGAGCCTGTGGGTCTGCGGGGCCGACTGCACGCCGGTGCTGATTGCCGATCCGCTCAGCGGCCAGGTGGCCGCTGCTCACGCCGGCTGGCGTGGCGTCGCAGGCGGCATCCTCGCCGTGGCCGTGGCGCAGCTTGAGCGACAGGGCTGCCGAGCGGCCGATCTGCTGGTGGCCCTGGGGCCAGCCATCGACGGGACGCACTACCAGGTCGATGCGCCGGTGGTGGAGGCGATCGCCGCCTCGCTCGATGCTGGCCCCAGCGCAGCACCTGAACTAGAGCAGGCGGGCGCCCTGCAACCAGACCAACAGCCGGGGCGCTGGCGGCTCGATATACGCGGCGCTGCAGAACTGCAACTGCAGCAGCTGGGCGTCAAAGCTGATCACATCCATCGCTGCCCGCTGTGCACCTACAGCGAGCCGCTGTTGTTTCACTCGTGGCGGCGTGATCAGCGCAAGGCTGTGCAATGGAGCGGCATCGTTTCGCAGGCCTGATGCACAACCAGGCCAACGGGGATCTCTTGCCTGGGTCCTGCGGAACGGCATAATGCATCGGTTGCATACTGCGTCCACATTCATGCTCACCGGTGCCGACCTGCTCGCCAAAGTCAAGGAACTCGGCGATGTCAGCAAATCTGATCTCGTCCGCGCCTGTGGGTATGTCTCTCACAAAAAGGACGGCAGTGAGCGACTCAATTTCACGGCTTTTTACGAGGCCCTGCTCAACGCCAAAGGGCTTGATCTGGGCAGCGGTTCCCCCAAAGGACGCCGCGGCGGCCGCAAACTCAGCTACAGCACCAAAATTCAGTTCAACGGCAACTTGATGGTGGGCAAGGCTTACACCGCCATGCTTGACCTCAAACCCGGTGATGAGTTCGAAATCAAACTGGGCCGCAAAATGATTCGCCTGGTGCCTCTGGGCGCCGAAGACGAGGAAGAGTGATCTCAACGCTGGTGCTGCGCCAGCGCCACCTGCTCAGCCACCTTGATGCCATCGATCGCAGCTGAAAGGATGCCGCCGGCGTAGCCGGCTCCCTCGCCAGCTGGGTACAAGCCCGGGGTGTTGACGCTCTCAAGCGTTGCAGCATCACGGCTGATCCGCACCGGCGATGAGGTGCGGGTCTCGACCGCCGTGAGCCGCGCACCTGGATCGGCGTAGCCAGCGATCGAACCCTCAAATGCGACCAGAGCTTCGCGCAGGGCTGCGCTGACAAAGTCAGGCAGGCAGGCGGCCAGATCGCAGGCGATCACGGCCGGCTGATACGACGCCTGCACCTGGGGAGGCTCGCTGCAGTGCCCAGCCGCCAGAAAAGCACCGACGCTCTGGCTTGGGGCGGCGTAGGACCCTCCCGCCAGGGCAAATGCTTTGCTTTCCCAATGGCGCTGGAAGGCAACCCCGGCCAGCGGATCTCCTGGCGCGTTGCCATAGGGGGCAAGATCGTCGAGCGTCACGTTGACGACCAGGCCGCTGTTGGCGTTGCGCTCGTTGCGGCTGTGCTGGCTCATGCCATTGGTCACGACCATGCCGGCTTCGGAGGTGGCACCAACCACCAAGCCACCGGGACACATGCAGAAACTCCAGACCGAGCGCCCCTCAAGCCCAGGGCCGCGGCAGTGATGCACGAGCTTGTATTCGGCTGGGCCCAAACGCGGATGGCCAGCTGCAGCCCCCCAGCGGGCACGGTCAATCAGGGCCTGGGGATGCTCGATCCGTACACCCATGGCAAAGGGTTTGGCCTCCAAATGCACGCCCTGACGCTGCAAGGCGGCAAACAGATCGCGGGCGCTGTGACCCGGCGCCAGCACCACCTGCCTGGCCGCCAGGGTGTCGCCATTGGCGAGCTGCACCCCCAGCACCCGCCGCTCATCGGCATCGAGCAGCAGCTGCTCGACGCGGCTTTCAAAGTGAATCGAGCCACCAAGCTCTTCAATGCGCCGGCGCAGGCCGCGCACCACGGTGGCGAGCTTGAACGTGCCGATATGGGGGTGATGCAGGGTCAAAATGTCGGGATTAGCACCAGCCGCCACCAGCTCCTCAAGAACCTTGCGCTGGTACGGCAGAGGTTCACTGACCTGGCTGTAGAGCTTGCCGTCGGAGAAGGTGCCGGCCCCTCCTTCGCCGAACTGGGCATTCGATTCAGGATCAAACGGGCGCGACCCGCGCCAAAACCCGAAGGTGTCAGCCGTGCGTTGCTTGACCGCCTTGCCGCGCTCCAGCAACACAGGGCGCAGGCCCATCTGGGCTAGTAGCAGCGCGGCAAAGTAACCGCATGGTCCAGCTCCAACCACCAGCGGCCGTGGAGCCTGCAGATCGGTTGGCTGCGCCAGCACAAAGCCATAGTCGCTTTGAGGAATGGGCTGGAGCTGGCGGTCGTTGGCGAAGCGCCGCTGCAGTTGGCGCCAACGCTGGGGCTCCAAGTTGAGCTCCACATCAACGCTGTACACCAGCCGGATCTGCCCATGACGGCGGGCATCAACGCTGCGCTTGACCAATCGCCAGCGGCTCAACTGCTGCGGGCCCAGCTGCAAACGCCGGCAAATGGCCGCCGGCAGGTCAGCGTCGCTGTGATCCAGCGGCAGCCGCAACCCACTCACTCGCCAGCCCTGCATGCCCTGTTGCACCACCGGCGCTGCGTCCCGCTATTGATTCATTTCAGCAGCACCCCGCCCGGCACTGCCCCTGTCAGGGTGGCGGCAGCTCACCGGCGACCATGTCGATCACCCATTGCCCGCTGTGCATTGGCCTGGCCGTGCTGAGCGCCCTGCGCTTCATGGCCCACGCCGTGATGCTGTGGTCGCTCAAGGCTGAACTGCCAAGCCCGCGTCAAGCTCCTGCTCGAGGGCTGCGACCCGCAATCGCCCACGGATGAAGGCATCAGGGTTGAGACTGATCGAATCGATACCCTGCTCGAGCAACCACTGCAAGAACACAGGGTTGTCGCTGGGAGCCTGACCGCAAATGCCAATGCGGCGGCCGCAGCGGTGCGCCGTTTCAATGGCCAGCTGGATCATCGAAAGCACCGCCGGTTCGCACTCATCAAACAAATCGGCAACGCGGGCTGAATCGCGGTCGAGCCCCAAGGTGAGCTGGGTGAGGTCGTTGGAGCCGATTGAAAAACCATCGAACCGTTCAGCGAAGGCTTCAGCAGCAAGCACGTTGCTTGGCAGCTCGACCATCCCATAGACCTGCAGGCCAGCCTCGCCGCGCACCAGGCCGTGGCTGGCCATTTCAGCCAACACCCGGTCTGCCTCAGCCGGAGTGCGGCAAAAAGGAATCATGGCGATCAGGTTGGTGAGCCCCATGTGCTCGCGCACCCGCTTGAGGGCACGGCATTCGAGCGCGAAGGCCGCACGAAACTCGCTCGAGCAGTAACGCGCTGCGCCGCGCCAGCCCAGCATCGGGTTCTCTTCTTGGGGCTCGAACGACAGCCCGCCCAGCAGGCGGGCGTACTCGTTGCTTTTGAAATCGGAAAAACGCAGAACCACAGGCCGCGGGTAAAAGGCCGCCGCGATGCGGGCCATTCCCTCAGCCAGGCGCTCGCAGTAGTAGGCCACAGGTTCGCTGTAGCCGCTGACGCGCGCGGCGATTGCCGCGCGTTCGGCCGGATCAGCAACCTGCTGGGGCTGCAGCAGAGCCAGCGGGTGCACACCGATGTGGTTGGCAATGATGAACTCAAGCCGCGCCAGCCCGACGCCGTCGCACGGCAGGGCCGCCAAGCGAAAGGCTTCTTCTGGATTGCCCACATTGATCAGCAGCTGGGTGCGGGTGGGGGGCAGCGCGTCTAGCTGTTGCTCATCGCAGTGAAACGGCAAGGCACCGCGATACACGCGGCCCACATCACCTTGAGCGCAGCTCAGCGTGATCTGCTCGCCATCGACGATGCGGCGGGTGCCATCGCCGGTTCCAACGATGGCGGTGATCCCCATTTCACGGGCCAGAATCGCCGCATGGCAGGTGCGACCACCTTCGTCGGTCACCACACCAGCCGCCAGCCTCAAGATCGGCTCCCAATCGGGATCGGTGCGCCGCGATACAAGCAGATCCCCTTGTTCAAACCGCGCCATCTCAGCTGGTGAGCGCAGCAGCCGCGCCCGCCCCGAGCTGATCGCAGTGCCAATGGCCCGGCCCGTGGCGATGATCGCGCCAGCACCGTCGAGATGCCAGCTGCGCAGCACCAGCCCATGACGCTGCGATTGCACCGTTTCAGGGCGCGCCTGCAGGATGAACAGCTGCCCATTGAGACCATCTTTGGCCCATTCGATGTCCATCGGCACGCCGTAGTGGCGCTCGATCAACACCGCCCAGCGAGCCAACTGCACAATCTCAGCGTCGCTGAGGGCAAAACGGCGTTGCTCAGCCTCACTCACCGCCGTGTTGTGCAGCGGCTCGGTGCTGCCTGGCTCAGAGAGCACCAGGCGCAGCGCTTTGCTGCCGAGCCGTTTGCTGAGAATTGGCGCGTAGCCCTGCTCCAGGGTGGGCTTGAACACCACGATCTCGTCGGGGCTGAGCGCCCCTTGGACCACGTTTTCACCCAGGCCGTACGCCGCATTGATCAGCACGGCATTGGGGAAGCCGGTTTCGGTATCCAGGCTGAACATCACCCCTGAGCAGGCCAGATCGCTGCGCACCATGCGCTGCACCCCAATCGAAAGCGCCACCTGCAATGGGCCGAAGCCGTGATGGGCCCGGTAAGCCATGGCCCGGTCGGTGAACAGCGAGGCGTAGCAGCGGCGCACGGCCGCAAGCAGCGCCGCCTCCCCGGCAATGTTGAGAAACGTCTCCTGCTGGCCGGCAAAACTGGCTTCAGGCAGGTCTTCGGCCGTAGCACTGGAGCGCACAGCCACAGCTCCGCCGCCCAGCTCGCGGTAGGCCTCGAGCAGCTCCTGCCGCAACAGCTCGGGCAACTCGAGCGCGAGCAGCAGCGTGCGAGCTGACGCACCGGCAACCTGCAAGGCCGCCAGATCAGTGGTATCCAGCTCGCCAAGCAGCGCCTCGAGGGCCTCAGCAACGCTGGTGCCTCTCAGCGGATGGCTCTGCTGCAACACAAGCCGGTAGGCCGCTGCCGTCAGCGCAAAGCCGGGCGGAACAGCGATGCCCTGCGGCGAGAGCTGGCGGATCAGCTCGCCCAGCGACGCGTTCTTGCCTCCCACCTGGGCGATGGCCTCACGGCCCACAGCTGCCAGCGGCACCACCAGATCGCCCACGGCCACACCTCCAGAGGCTTCACTGTGACCAGCTCAACGCCTGGCGTTGGGGAGCTGGTGCAGATGAGCACCACTGCTTAGGCTGCTGCTGCTGCTCCATGTCTGTTGATGCTTCGTCGCACCCTGTCGCTGCTGAGCGGTCCGCTGCTGGCGGCCGCCACCTTCGTTGGTGGAGCTCCAGCGCTGCTGGCCCCGGCGGCCCTGGCCATCCCCGAGGCTGAAGCCATCAAGAAGCTGTCGGTGATCCCGGTGTTTGTGCTCACCAACGATCAGGGTGTGCCGCTGCCGATTCCGCGCGACAAGACCCTGATCCTGCCGATGTATCTCGAGCGGAGCATGGCTGATCGCGAGCTCGCCAACTTCCGCAAGGCCAATCCGCAGCTCAAGGCCCAGGTGCTGGCCCTGCCGCTCAACGTGGCCACCGAAAAGGTGGACGAACTCAACAAGCAGCTCAAGGACGGCCGCACGCTGGTGGCACCGATCGTCACCCGCGATCAAGACCGTGAGCAGGCCGTTGCCATTCTCAAAAAGCAGGGCCTCACCGACAAGCAAATTCAAGATGGCCTGAACACCCCGGTGTTCTTCACCAAGCCGTTCCTGACGATCAACACCCCGGAAGGCCAGCGCGGGGTGTTCTTCTTCCGCTACGACGAAATGCAAAAAGCCTTGGCTGCCCTTCCCGATGCCAAAAAGCTTGAGCCGCAGGCCGCAGATCTGACTGCAGCCCTACGCGAGATCATCAAGGCCAAGGACGATGTGTTCGTCTTTTTCCCAACGCCCGATTACTTCAACCTGGTGCAGGAGCAGCAGCAACTGCAGCAAAAAGCCGGCGGCGGCAAACCAGCGGCAGCCAAGCCCTGATCTCACACCCCTGATGGCCAGGTCTTCAGTCGTCCTGGCGCTGCCCTTCAGGCAGCAGCTGGGCCAGCAGGCCCGCCGCCATGAGCACTCCGCCTAGACCCAGGGCCAAGGTGCGGTTGGCAGCGGCTGGACCATCAGCCCAGACTCCAGCCGCCAAAAAGGCCCCACCGAGCAGCAATGAGGGCACCAGCACGATGCCTTTGGCGGTGCGGTTGAGGCTCAAGGCCCGCACCCCTGCTGCAAGGAGCCATAGCCAGCCGCTACCAGATCGCGTGCGACATCGGTGCTGCGGTCCAGGCGTTCAACCTGGGCCAGCAGCAGCCCCTGATCGGAGCCGCGCGGCCGCAGGTTGACGCGGGTGCGGCGCGGCAAGTCCTGCCGCAACCAGTCGGTGGCCTGCTGCTGCTGCTCTGGGTTGAGCACCAGGCAGGCCAGCTCAACGCCATAGCTGCGGTTCTGATCACCCACCTGCAGCAACGTGGCGCTGCGCACCTGCAACACCTCGGCCGCTGCAGCAGCCCTTGGCGCCAACCCCAACGGCAGCAGCAAGCACAAAGCCAGCAAGCCGCCCAGCAGGCGCCGCAAAGGCGATGGTGCCAGCGGCTTCAAAGCCGCGCGCCGCAGCTGGGGCAGAACAGGTGCGCGCTGGCGGTGGTGGCCCCGCAGCTGCCGCACTGGCGGCTGGTGTCGATCGCCAGCTCTGGATGGCTGGGCAGACCGACCATCTGGGCATTGCTGGCCCCTGGGGGCACCATCGGGTAGCAGTTTTCGTTACGCCGCACCCGCACATCAATGAACGCGGGTCCTGGGTGAGCCAGGGCTTCAGCCAACTGCGCCCGCAGTGTTGCGCGCTCGTTGATCTGAACCCCGCGCACCCCAAAGGCCTCGGCCAGCGCCACGAAGTCGGGCATGCCGCCGGTCATTTCGGAGGCGGAGTAGCGCTCGTCATAGAAGCTCTCCTGCCACTGGCGCACCATGCCCTGCCAGCCGTTGTTGAGCACGACCACTTTCACCGGCAGGTCGTACTGGCTGAGGGTGCCCAGCTCCTGGATGTTCATCAGGATCGAAGCATCACCAGCCACGCAGATCACCTGCTCACCCGGAAAAGCGGTCTGCACACCCATGGCTGCAGGCATGCCAAAACCCATGGTGCCAAGGCCCGCACTGCTGATCCAGCGGCGAGGTCCGTTGCGCAGATACTGGGCAGCCCACATCTGATGCTGGCCGACGTCGGTGGTGTAGTAGGCGTTGGGAGCCAGATCGCGCAAGGCGATCACCACCTCCTGCGGGGCGATGTCCCCTTCAGGGGTGGGGACCACCAGCGGGTAGTTCTGCTTCCAGGTGTTGATGCGATCGAGCCAGGCCTCGGTCCGGCCCTGTGAATCTTCACCCGCCGAGCGCTCAAGCATCTGCTCAAGGGCGGCGGCCACGTCGGACACCACCGGCACCTCTGGCACGCGGGTTTTGCCCAATTCAGCGGCATCGATGTCGATGTGGATCACCTGGGCGCGCGGCGCAAAGCCATCAAGCCGGCCGGTAACCCGGTCGTCAAAGCGAGCGCCGGCAGCGATCAGCAGATCGCATTCAGTCACCGCAAAGTTGGCATAGGCGGTGCCATGCATGCCGAGCATGCCAACCGAAAGCGAATGGTTTTCGTCAAATGCACCCTTGCCCATCAAGGTGGTGGTGACCGGCAGCCTGAAACGCTCGGCCAGCTGCAGCACCTGCCCATGGGCACCGCTGCTGATGGCACCGCCGCCCACATACAGCAACGGGCGCCGCGCCTGGCGGATCAACTGCAGCGCCTCGTCGATGGCGCGAGCTTCAGGCTGCGGCGGCACACGGAACCCAGCAGGCTTGACGCTGCCTGGCTCCACCGGGATGTAGTCAAATTCCTCGGTGCCGACATCCTTGGGCACATCGATCAGGACCGGGCCGGGCCGGCCGCTGGCCGCAATCAAGAAGGCTTCCGCCACGATGCGGCCGATGTCGCGGGGATCGCGCACCACCCACGAGTGCTTCACGATGGGCAGGGTGATGCCGAAGATGTCGGTCTCCTGGAAGGCATCGGTGCCGATCGCCGCGCGCGGCACCTGACCGGTGATCACCACCATGGGCACCGAATCCATCTGGGCGGTAGCGATGCCGGTGACCAGGTTGGTGGCGCCAGGGCCCGAGGTGCCAAAACAGACCCCAACGCGGCCGGTGGCGCGGGCGTAGGCGTCGGCCGCATGGGTGCCGCCCTGCTCGTGCCGCACCAGGATGTGGCGCAGCCAGCCCTTGGCCTCGGCGCGGTGCAGCGCGTCGTAGATGGGCAGGATCGCGCCGCCCGGGTATCCAAAAATCACCTCAACGCCGTGGCGGTGCAGGGCGTCCATGAGGGCATCAGACCCTTTGAGCCTCACGGGCGCTGCGGCCGAGGTGGTGCTGAGGGGGTCCGCCGTGGCGGCAGGGGTGAGAGGCGTGAGCGTCACGGCTGCGGCGTGCCAGCGCGGCTGGATTGAATCAGATGCCTCCAACCCTAGGCGCCGGTTGGCGTTTTGAGGCCCCGCGACTGGCCACCATGGCCCGCAGCACACGCGCCGGGTCCAGCCATTGACCCCGGTAGCGCACACCCCAGTGCAAATGGGGGCCGCTGGTGCGCCCTGAAAGGCCCACATGGCCGATCAACTGACCCGTGGCGACAGCCTGCCCCTGACTCAGGCTCACCGGCCCGCTGCGGTATGTGCCCCCCCAGGTGCTCCCTGCCAGGTGGCAATAGATGTGCTCGTAAGAGCCCGAGCGAATGACCAAGCCAACCCCACAGGCGCCGTCGTTGATGAGCTCCTGCACAACCCCGCCCCACCAACTGTGAATCGCCGATCCGAGGGGGGCAGCGATATCAAGCCCGTAATGGGGTTCAACGCTGCCGCCAGGACCGATGCGGCTGCCGTAGTGACTGGTGAAGCGCACAAAACTGGCGACCGGGAACACCCCCAGGCGCCAGCGACCGCTGCTGCTGAGCGGCTGCGACCACCCCTGGCCGGCAAGCAACACAGCCAGCGGCAGCTGGGCACTGAGCAGGGCAGCACAGAGCGCTTTAAAGCAGACCGAGGGCATGGAGCGGACCGCGGCCGCTGATCAGCTCCAACAGGAAAGCGGAAAACCCGAGCATCGCCAAGCGTCCGTTCCAGACTTCAGAACTGTTGTTCCAGCCCCAGGCCCATTTGTCCTGGGGATAGAGCTTCACCTTGGTCGGCAAGGCGGCCGCTTGATCGAGGTTCACCTCAGGCCCAGCCAGGGCGTGTTGAACCAGATCGCTGAGCGCGGCAATGAAGGTGCTGTCGGTGTCGAGAGCCGGCACCCGCCTGAAATTGCTGATCCCCGCTTCATGGGCGATCTCGCGGTACTCGATGTCAATTTCTTCGAGGGTCTCGATGTGCTCGCTGACAAAGCTGATCGGCACCACCACCAGATCCTTGACACCTGCCTCGCCGAGTTCGTTGAGCGCGTCATCGGTATAAGGACGCAGCCATTCGACCGGACCCACCCGGCTCTGGTAGGCAAGCGTGTGGGGGTTGGCGTGACCCACGAGCTCAGCGAGTCGCTGCATGATCTGCCCGGTGCAGGCCTCGATCTCACGCTGATAGGGATCGCCGGCCTCTTCCACATAGCTCTTGGGCACGCCATGGGCGCTGAAGAACACGTGGGCCGAAGCAGGCGTGCTGCAGGCCTGAACCTCCCTGGCGATCAGCCTGGCCATCGCATCGATGTAGCCCGGATGGTCGAAATAGCTGCGAATGCAGCGCAACGGCAGGCGGGCAAAGGCCGGGTCGGCTTGGCGCAGACGCTGCAGCTCGCGGAAGCTCGAGCCGCTGGTGCTGATCGAAAAATGCGGGTACAGCGGCAGCACCACCACTTCATCGATGCCGTCGGCCTTGATGTCGGCCACGGCTGATTCGGTGAAGGGGTGCCAATAGCGCATCGCCACGTAGCTGGTGGCTTCGATACCGCGGCTGCGCAGGCTGCTCT
>JBMSMG010000010.1:0-39178 GCA_049421025.1 Prochlorococcaceae cyanobacterium
CTGCATCACTGTTGAGGGGCTGTCCGAACTCCATGGTGCGGCCATAGACCCGGCCGCCGCACCCATGAGCACCGAACCGCTGAACTCAGGCTCTGCGGCCAGAGCATTAACCAGACCCCAGAGCATCTGCAGGATCAACGCCAGCCAGACCACCAGGTGCAGGCCGCTCAGCTGCACGGCCAGTGGTGGATTGAACTCCAGTGCGGCCTGCCAGATGATCTCCGTCACCAGGCACAGCAACCAGCCCAGCACGATCACCTGGCGCCTGAGCATGACGCGCTCGATGCGGCTTTTGAGCTGGCCTGACACCCAGCCAAAGGCGTTGCGCTCCAGCCTGTTTTTGGGCAGCAGGGGCGAATCGAGCACCACCACGACCCCGGTGATCAACACATAGAGAACGCCCACCAGCCGCGGGGCCCGCTGCAGGCTGCTGAGGCTGATCAGCACCAGCACCTCAACCACCAGCAGCGCCCGGTAGTACTGATGGCGCTGATGCAGCAGGCGAACGATCGAAGCCACGGCCTTGGCAGAGCTGTTGGGCCAGGATCACGCTTCTGGTGCCGGCCTGTAAGGTCAAAACAGGACAGTTGTTGCGATAAGCGGTTTTGGCGCTTCCGGTAGTGGCCATCATTGGCCGCCCCAATGTGGGCAAATCGACTCTGGTGAACCGGCTGTGCCGCAGCCGTGACGCGATCGTGCACGACGAGCCAGGCGTCACGCGCGATCGCACCTATCAAGAGGGGTTCTGGCGCGACCGCAGTTTCAAGGTGGTCGACACCGGCGGGCTGGTGTTCGACGACGACAGCGAATTTCTGCCCGAGATTCGCGAGCAGGCCAATCTGGCCCTGGCCGAAGCCTCGGTGGCTCTGGTGATCGTCGACGGTCAACAGGGCTGCACCGCGGCCGACGAGTCGATCGCCACCTGGCTGCGCGGCCACAAGCTCCCCGTTCTGCTTGCGGTCAACAAATGCGAGTCGCCCGATGCGGGTCTGGCCATGGCGGCCGAGTTTTGGGGGCTGGGGCTGGGCGAACCCCATCCCATTTCGGCGATTCATGGTGCCGGCACCGGTGATCTGCTCGATCAGGTGGTCGGCTTTCTGCCGCCCAGCGATGAGCAGGAGGGCGAAGAACCCATTCAGCTGGCGATTATTGGCCGGCCCAATGTCGGCAAATCGAGCTTGCTCAACGCCATTTGCGGCGAGAAGCGGGCCATCGTCAGCCCGATTCGCGGCACCACCCGCGACACGATCGACACGACGATCGAGCGCGAAAACAAAACCTGGAAGATTCTCGACACCGCCGGCATCCGCCGCAAGCGCTCGGTCAACTACGGCCCTGAGTTCTTCGGCATCAACCGCAGCTTCAAGGCGATCGAGCGCAGCGACGTGTGCGTGCTGGTGATCGACGCGCTTGATGGCGTCACCGAGCAGGATCAGCGCCTGGCGGGCCGCATCGAAGAGGACGGCCGCGCCTGCGTGGTGGTGGTGAACAAATGGGATGCCATTGAAAAGGACTCCCACACCCTGCCGGCTATGGAAAAAGAGCTCAGAGCCAAGCTCTATTTCCTCGACTGGGCGCCGATGCTGTTCACCTCGGCCCTGACCGGTCAGCGGGTGCAGAGCATCTTTGCGTTGGCCCTGTTGGCCGTTGAGCAGCACCGCCGGCGCGTGAGCACTTCCGTGGTCAATGAAGTACTCACCGAAGCGCTGAGCTGGCGCACCCCGCCCACCAGCCGCGGCGGCCGTCAAGGCAAGCTCTACTACGGCACCCAGGTGGCGACCCGCCCGCCCAGCTTCACCTTGTTTGTCAACGATCCCAAGCTGTTCGGCGACACCTACCGCCGCTATGTGGAGCGGCAGATTCGCGAGGGGCTTGGTTTTGAAGGCTCCCCCATCAAGTTGTTCTGGCGCGGCAAGCAGCAGCGCGATGCCGAGCGCGACCTGGCGCGGCAATCGAGTCGGGGGCGCTGAGCAGGCGTCATGGACTGGCTGCGGCAGCTGCCGATCGGGCAATACGTTGATGGCGCCGGTGGCTGGCTGCGGCAGCTCGACCCGCGGCTCAAGCTCGCCTGGACCGTGGCTTTTTTGCTGACGCCGATTCTGGCCGGGTCGATCTGGCGCCTGGCTTTGGTGGCGCTGTTGCTGGTGATCACGGCGTTCAGCGGGCTGCCGCCGCGCCTCTGGGCCAGGGGAGCAGCGCTGCTGCTGGCCTTGTCGCTGGCTGTTGGCGCGCTGGCGGCGGTGCTGCCAGCGGGGGCTTTTCCGGCGGCTGCGCTGCAGCGGCCTCCAGCCGAGCTGCGGCTGGAGCCTGGTAAACCGCAGAGCCCGCCGCCCAGCAGCAGCGGTCAGGCCTGGGAGCTGTGGCGTTTGGGCCCGTTGCAGGTGACGCGGCGCTCGCTTGAGCTGGGCATCAGCGGCGGCACCTTGCTGTTCACCTTGGTGCACAGCGCCAACCTGATGCTGTTGAGCACGCCCCCTGAGCAACTGGTGTGGGCGATCAGCTGGTGGATGGCGCCATTGGGGCGGCTGGGGGTGCCGGTGGAGCGGTTGGGGTTCACCCTGCTGCTGGCGTTGCGCTTTTTGCCTTTGGTGCAGGAAGAGCTGCAAAACCTGCTGCGCGCGCTGGCCACCCGCGCCGTGGTGCTCAAGCGCCTGGGCTGGCGAGGCGCGCTGGGCCTCGTGCTGGCCATCGGGGAGCGGTTGCTGGCCAACGTGCTGCTGCGCGCTGAGCAGGGGGCCGACGCCCTGGTGGCGCGGGGGGGGCGGCTGCTAGCTCCTTCACTGTTGTATCAGCGCCAGAGCACAGCCAAAGCGCTCAATACTGCGGCCGTGGTTGGTTTGTTGTTGCTGATTTTGTTGCGCTGGAAAGTCGGTGATCTTTAATGGTTTTGAGTGGATGGCGCGCCGGCGCCCTGGCCATTGAGCGCTGAGCGTTATCTCAATCACCCGACCTTCGGCATGCTCTACCGGGTGGCACCCGCGGGGGAGGGTCGGGATCTTTACGCCACGCTTTATGCGCAGCGCATCTTCTTTGTGGTCACGCTGCAAAACCGCGGGGCCACTTTTGAGGTGATTCCGTTGATGGACGCCCGTCATTTGGCAGAGCAAAATTTGAGCCGCGCGCGCCGTGAGGGCCCTGACGTCCACGCGCAGTGGCGTCAGGTTTTTGATCAGACTTTCATTTGATCAACCACGGCGTGGCAGCAGCTGAACCCCATGGCGGCCTCGCCGCGCGGTTGGCTGAGATTCGCTCTGCACTGCCGCCCCACACGCGCCTTTTGGCTGTTAGCAAGGGCCAGAGTTCAGCTGCCATTCGCCAGGCGGCGGCCTTGGCTCAGCGCAGTTTTGGCGAGAGCCGGCTGCAGGAGGCGCTCGTCAAACAGGCCGAGCTGTCTGATCTTGAGCCGCTCGATTGGCATTTCATCGGTCGGCTGCAGGCCAACAAGGTGCGGCCGGTGCTCAAGGCTTTCGGCACGATCCACTCGATCGATAGCCTTGAGTTGGCCCTGCGGGTGGCCCGCATCGCAGGCGAAGAGGGCCTCTCGCCACGGCTGCTGTTGCAGGTGAAATTCCGCCCTGACCCGTCGAAGGGCGGCTTGAGCCCTGAGGAGCTGCAAGCGCATTGGCCGCAGCTGCAGGATCTGGCTCCAGCTGTGGTGGTTGGGCTGATGACCATCACCCCGCTGGGGCTCTCGGCCAACGAGAGTGAGGCGGTGTTTGGCGAATGCCGCGCTCTGGCCAATGCGCTGGGTCTGGCCGAGTGTTCGATGGGCATGAGCGGCGATTGGCGCGCGGCTGCATTGGCTGGCAGCACGTGGGTGCGCATTGGCAGCGCATTGTTTGGTTCAAGACACTGAACTGGGGCCTTGCAACCCTTGCCTGGTCTTTGCTGAGACGCTATTTAGGGTTCTAGGACCATTGAGGTTGTCTTCGTGTCGTTGTTCTCCCGCCTGCGTGCCGTCGTCTCTGGCGATGATTACTACGACGGTGAATTTGATGACGAGCTCGACTACGACGGTGGCGAACTGCCTGATCACACCCCTGTCGCCAATTCCAATGCGTTGGTGCCGTTCAGTGAGTTCAAGGCAGATGATCCTTTTGCCGGCACCAATGTGATTGGCATGCCGGGCCTCAGCACGGCCACAGCCGAGGTGGCGCTGATGGAGCCCCGCAGTTTTGATGAAATGCCTCGCGCCATTCAGGCGCTGCGCGAGCGCAAGACCGTCATCCTCAATCTGACGATGATGGATCCTGATCAGGCGCAGCGAGCGGTTGATTTTGTGGCCGGCGGCACCTTTGCCATTGATGGCCATCAAGAGCGCGTCGGCGAGAGCATTTTCCTGTTTGCCCCCAGCTGCGTGACGGTCACCACCAGCGGCGCTGAAGAGCCTGCATCGCCCACCATGGTGACCCAGCCGAGCAGCACCCTTGGCGAGACCCAAGAGGCTGCACCGAGCCCTGCCTGGGGCCGTCAGGAGATGGCTAGCGCGCTGTGACGCCCACTCTTGGGGTGATTGGCCTGGGCCGCATGGCCCAGGCTTTGTTGCGCCCCTGGCTTGAGCTTGGCCAGCTCGATGCGGCTGCAGTGCAGGCGGTGGTGGCGCGCAGCGCCTCAGCTAACCGTCTTGCGGCTGAGCTCCCTTGTGCGGTGAGCACCGATCCGGCTGCCGCCTGGGGCGCTCAGGTGGTGCTGCTGGCGGTCAAGCCCCAGCAGCTCGACGCTGTGGCGCAAACGGCTGCTGCCCAGGCGGGCCCCTCGGGCCGGCTGCTGGTGTCGGTGCTGGCTGGGGTCACCCTGGCGCGGCTGCAGCAGCTGTTTCCGCAGTGGCGCTGTGTGCGCGCTGTGCCCAACACCCCTGCGCTGGTGCGCGCTGGCCTGACTGGGCTCAGCTACAGCGATGCGGTTGAGCCGGCCGAGCGCGTTTGGCTTGAGGGCCTGTTTGCGTCGGTTGGTGAGGTGCTGCCGCTACCTGAGCCCCAGCTCGATGCCTTTTTGGCCCTGACCAGCAGCGGCCCTGCCTTTGTGGCTCTGGTGGCTGAAGCGATGGCCGATGGAGCCGTGGCCGCTGGTCTGCCCAGGGACCTGGCCCTGCGGCTGGCACCGCTGACCCTGGCCGGCACTGCGGCCTTGCTGCAGCAGCAGGGTTTGCATCCAGGTCAGCTCAAAGACATGGTCAGCAGCCCAGGCGGAACCACCATCGCCGGGCTGCGTCAGCTCGAGCGCTCTGGACTGCGCTCGGCGCTGATCGAAGCTGTGCTGGCTGCAGCCCAGCGCAGCCGCGAACTAGCAGGCGGTTAGGCGCGTTTCTGGCCCAGCTTGGGCTCGGTGCCTTTGAGCAGCCGCTCGATGTTGGCCCTGTGCCGGGCGATGACCAGCACACTGGTCAGGAGCGCCAGCACCAGATAGGGCCAGCGCAGCCCCATGGCGCCATCGGCAAACCACAGCAGCATGAGCACAGGCAGCGACACGGCCGCGGCAATGCTCGAGAGCGACACGATGCGGCTGAGGCTCAGCACCGCCAGAAACACCCCAAAGCAGGCCAGGCCCACTGGCGTCGCTAGGCCCAGCAGCATGCCCAGGCCTGTGGCCACAGCTTTGCCGCCTTTGCCTCCCAGCCAGATCGGGAAGCTGTGGCCGGCAAGTGCCGCCAAACCGCAGGCCACCACGGCTGTATCGAGCAGCCAGGCCTGGGGGCCAAGCGGCAGCCCCAGGGGCTCGAGCAGGGCCTTGGCCACCGCCACTGCCGCGGTGCCTTTGAGCACATCGACCAGAAACACCACCAGTGCAGGCCCTTTGCCCAGCACCCGCAGCACGTTGGTGGCGCCGGTCGAGCCTGAGCCTTGCTGGCGAATGTCGATGCCGCCAAGCCAGCGGCCTGCCAAATACCCCGTGGGAATGGAGCCCAGCAGGTAGCTGAGCAGCAGCAACACAACAATCAGCAGGGGGTTGGGCAGCATCGCTTCAGGGGCTCAGTAGGGAGGCAGCTCGTCGAGCAGTTCGCCTGGGCCTGCGGCAAAGGCGAGCCACAGGGGAAATTGCAGCACAGGAATCTCGACAGCGCTCACGCCGGCATCGATCACGATGAACGGCAGTTCGCCGCGCTCTTCGAGCCTGTCGGCCCGCTCGATCAGGGCATCGGCCCGCTCGAACAGCACGATGCCGCTGCTGGGACCAAAGTCCTCACGCGAGAGGCCCAGGCAGTCCTGCAGGCCGCGGCGCCACTCGCCCAGGCGTTCTGGTTCGCCGGCCAGCACCAGGGTTTGGAACCTTTCGCCGTAGAGCTCGCTCAAAATGGCGATCGCCGTAGCGGCCACCAGGGCATTGCGGCTGCGGCTGCCGCTGCTGTTTTGCGCGCCGCGTCCGCCCTGGCCCAGGAACCAGTCATCGAGCAGGGCCGCTGCCTGCGGCTCGAGGCTGCGGCGCAGCGTCCAAGGATCGGCGTAGAAATCGGGCTGCCCCTGATAGCCGGCCAGTCGCCTTTGGATCAGCTCGGCATCGGCGGCGAACAGTCCCGCAGCCGCCGGGGCTGGAGCCTGTGCTTCGCCACCAGCCGGTGCCGCTGCTGAAGCCTGCGGCTGATCCAAGGGCGAGGGTTGCACCAACACCTTTTGAGGCACCAGCTCGATCTGCTCGGCGGCAACGGCCAGATCCTGCAGAGCGCCCACCATGTAGTCCTGAAAGCCCTTGATGCGCCGGGCGATCTGATCGGACTGGCCGCTGAAGCTGCTGGCCATCTCTTGGCTGATCTGCTCACGCCGCGCTTCGAGTTGGGCGATCTCATCGAGCAGCGACTGGCGCTTGCTGTTGAGCTCGCTGAGGGCGCTCTCAAACAGCGCCTCGCCGCTGCTGAGGCCAGTACCTGGATCGGTGGCGGGCTGCTCGGTTGTCTGGTCGTCAGGCATGGGTCATCACTCCTGCTGGCTCAGCTGGTTCAGCCGCTGCCCCAGTTGCTCGCGCAACACGGTTGCATCGAACAACACCGGCAGCAGGTGAATGCTCTTGCGTTCACGGAAATAGAACAGCACCGGCAAAGCTGGCCAGAACAGTTTCCACCCCAGCCAGTCGCTGTAGGGAAAGCGGCGCAGCAGGGTGCCCTGGCGCAGCACCAGCAGCGCCTCGCCGCTGAAGGTCAGCCGCAGCAGCACGCTCTGCAGCAGCAACAACAGGCCAAACACGCTGACCACCAGGCTGATCCACAAGGCCGGCTGCCACAGCTGCGCAAGCGGCAGGGCCGCCAGCCCCAGCCCCACAACCCCAAGCGGCACCCCATAACGCGGCGCCAGCGTCACATCGCCCTCTGCAGCGCTGGCGGTGGTTGGTGGCGGTGCGGCGGACTCAGTGCTCATGGCTTGATCGATGCGTTGGCTGATTGGCTTTGGCTGATTCAGCCAAACAGAATCTTGGTGAGCAGGGCATCCATCAGCGCCACGCTCACCAGGATCATCACCACGGCGCCGGTGGTGCTGCTGCCCACCTCTTTGGGGCCGCCCTTGGTGGTGAGTCCCCAACCGCAAGAAATGACGGCGATCTGCAGGCCGAACACCACGGCCTTGAGCAGCATCGCCGGCAGGTCGGAGGGCTCCATCCAGGTGCGCACCGAGTTCCAGAACACCGAGGGTGGAATCCGGTACAGCAGGGTGCTGCTCACCTGCCCGGACCAGATCCCCACCCAAAAGAACAGCAGGCATTGCACCGGCGCCATGATCACCATGGCGAGCACCCGCGGCACTACCAGGTACTCGACCGGATCGGTGCGCAGCATGGTGATCGCGTCGATCTGCTCGGTCACCTTCATGGTGCCCAGCTGGGCCGCATAGGCCGTGGCCACCTTGCCGGTGATCAGTGTGGCGGTCAGGATCGGTGCAATCTCGCGGGCCAGGCCGAGGGACAGCAGGCCGCCGACGGTGGCGCTGGCGCCCTGTTTGGACAGCTCGGCCGCCACCTGAATGTTGAACACGGTGCCGGCCGCCAGGCCCGTGATCACCACGATCAAAAAGCTTGCTGGGCCGGCTTCCATCAGCTCGGCCATCAGGTCGTTGGTATTGATCTTGCCCTTGGCCATGGCGCTGAGGGCCTGGCCGCCGATCAAGCAACTGGCACCGAGCCGGTTGAGCCAGCGGGGACTGCGCCGGTTGCGCAGCAGGTGGTTGGTGCGGCGGGCGCTCATGCCAAGGGGTGGTCCGGCTGTTGCCTGGTTTCAGGCCAGCGTCGCATCACCACCAGGCCCACGGCGATCAACACGGCCGGGATCAGCCCCATGCACAGGCGGATCGCCACCAGGGCGCTGCTGGGTTGGGCCTGGGCCGGCAGCGCTTCGTTGTAACCGCTGGCGCTGAGCAGCACCCCCAAAAGGGCAATGACCGCGCTGATGCACACCTTTTGGGCCAGCACCATCCAGGCGCTGTACTGGCCGGCCGGTTTTTCAGGGTCCACGTCGATGGCATCGGGCAGCAGCGACCAGGGAATTAGGTAGGCCGTTGCCGCCCCCATGCCTGCCACCACGATGGTTGCCACCAGCGCTGCCAGTTTGAGGCTGTTGGCGGCTGAGCCCAGCACCGCCGATGAGGCATCGAGTGGTTGCAGCAGCATGACCGCGCCGCAGGAGAGGGCCCACAGGCCCCCACCCCAGCGCAAGGCTGTGATGCGGCCGTAGCGACGGGCCACCTCGCTCCACAACCACAGGCCCCCCAGAGAACTCAGCAGAAACGGCAGCAGGATCAACTTGCTGAGTCCTTCGGGGACCTGCAGCACCACAGGCAAAAAGAACAGGGACACGGCCTGCATCAGCTGCAGGGCGCACCACAGCAGCAAATACAGCCCAAGCACCATCAGAAAGCGGCCATTGCTTCCGACGCGGCGCAACAACCGGCGCGTGGTGCCTGGGCTGGCTTCGGGGCGGCGGCAGCGGCGGGCCATCGGCAGTAGCCCCCAGCCGCAGAGCAGCGCCGTGATCGCAATGATCAGACCCGAGACCAAGCCCACCGGCAGGTAGGTCTGTGGATCGCTGAGGTCGCGCACCAGCACCCCAGCCAGCAGCGCGGCGGTGATCGTCGCCAGGATTGAGCCGGTGAAACGGGCGGTGTTGAGCCGGGTGCGCAGGTTGACATCGCTGCTCAGCTCTGCTGCCAGCGCCGTGTAAGGCAGGTTGACGCAGGTGTAGAGGCTGTTGGCGATGATCGAGACCACCAGAAAAATGGCGAAGCGGCTCCAGCTGTTGGCCCAGGGCGGCAGCCACCACATGGCAGCCATGGCGCCCCCCAGCGGAACCGCACTCCAAACGATCCAGGGGATCCGCGGGCCCCAGGGGTGGCGGCTGGTCTTGTCGCTGAGCCAGCCCACAATTGGGTCGTTGAGCGCATCCCACAGCCGGCCGAGGCCATAGGCCAGCCCGGCGACCCAGGGCGGCAGGCCTGCAGCCACGTAGAAGCGCAGCAGATAAAAGCCGATCAGGGCTGCGCCCATGCCGGTGCCAACATCGCCAAGGCCATAGGCCCACAGCAGGCGTTGGCGGGCAGACCCGCGCAGGTCAACGGCGTCACGGAGCGCAGCGGTCAAGGGGCCCCACGACGGCGCAGGTCATAATGCTGCAGGTCAAGGCCAGGCCTTGCCGCGCGGGCGTAGTTTAGTGGTAAAACCTCAGCCTTCCAAGCTGATGATGCGGGTTCGATTCCCGCCGCCCGCTTGCTCAAGTGATCGCCAATTAGTCGATGTTGGCGTGATCGCCCTGCTCCTGGAGTTCTGATGGCGCAAGCGGGCTGATCAACAGCTTGTCGATGCGCTTGCCATCCATATCGACCACCTCAAAGCGGTAGCCCTGCCACTCGAAGCTGTCGGCTTCCTGGGGAATGCGCTCCAAGATGTGCATGACGAAGCCCGCCATGGTGTGGTAGCGGCGTTCTTGCTCGATATCGAAGATGTCTTCGTCGATCACTTCGGCGAAGGCCTCGAGATCGAGTGCACCATCGATCAGCCAGGACCCGTCGTCGCGCTGGGTGACCAGGGGTTCCTCTTGGTCGTCGATCGAGGGCAGATCGCCGACGATCCCCTCCATCAGATCGTTGAGGGTGACCAGCCCCGACACACCACCGAATTCGTCGGTGACCAGCGCAAAGTGAATACCGGTGCGTTTGAACTCTTCAAGCACCGAGAGGGCTCGGGTGCTTTCGGCTAGAAACAGCGGCGGCTGGATCAGGGCCTCGAGGTCGATCGGTTGCTGGCTCACCCTGGCTGAAAGCAGATGGCGCACACGCACAAAGCCGAGGCAGTCATCGAGGCTTTCGCGCGCCACGGGGAACTGGGAGTGGGTGCTCTCGAGAACCTCTTTGAGGTTTTCTTCGATCGGCTCATCGAGATCAAGCCAACAGATCTCGGTGCGCGGGGTCATCAGGGTTTTGATCGCCCGATCGCCCAGCCGCATGACGCGCTGCATCATGTCGTGTTCGGCCTCTTCGAAGACACCGGTTTCAGCGCCCTGGCGGATCATCGCCTTGATCTCGTCTTCTGAGACGTCGGAGCTGGCTTCAGTGGAAACCCCCATGAGCCGCAGCAGGGCGTCGCTCGATCGGCTCAGCAGATGCACCACAGGTGCACTCCAGCGCGAGAGCCAGCGCATCGAGGGTGCGGTTTGGCAGGCCAGCTCCTCGGGGTTGGCGAGGGCGATGCGCTTGGGCACCAGCTCGCCAATGAGCAATGAGAGATAGGTGATCGCTCCCACCACCAGGGCAAAGCTCAGCGCTTCGCTATAGCCATCGATCCAGGGGATCTGCTCAAGCACGCCCTCGAGGCGCCGCGTCAGGGTGGCCCCACCGACGGCACCGCTGAGGATGCCGATCAGGGTGATGCCGATCTGAACAGTTGAGAGAAATTCGTTTGGCGATTCCGCCAATCGCAACGCAGCTCTGGCTGAGCGCCGGCCTTTCTCGGCCAATTGCTCAAGCCGGTGCTTGCGTGAGGAGACGATCGCGATTTCAGCTCCAGAGAAGACTCCGTTGGCCAGGATCAAGATCAGGATGAACAGAATCTCCAGCGCCAAAGAGAGAAATCACCTCCAATTCTCTCCAATTTACTGGAGATTCAGGTCACTGCCTGCTGGCAGCGCGTTGGCGCGCCACCAGCGGCTGCGCGCGTTGCCGCGTTTGTGGTCACAGTGGAGGTACCCACCACGGTGATGGCCATGCTCAGGCGCCTCTGGATGACCGTTTTGGCAGCTGTGTTGCTGTTGCCTGCCCTCTCTGCTGAGGCCCGGCCGGCGCGGGGCGGGGGAGGCTATGGCGGCCCCGCCTCTGGCGCGGGTGTGCGCCCAGGCGCCGGCTGGGGTGCTCCAGGAGTTGGCGCAGGCGGTGTTGGCGGCCCGGCATCGGGTGCTGGGGTTAGGCCGGGCGCTGGCTGGGGTGCTCCTGGGGCTGGGCTCACCCGCGCACCAGGAGCGGCCTATGGCGCGGCTGCCTATCACTCGGCCTGGGCTACGCCTGGCGGTTATTGGGCGGCACGGCCCTGGCCGGCGGGTTGGTACGGCGCGAGCGCTCTGGCCTGGTGGGGAGCGGGTGCTGTGGCCAGCACGGCCGCTGTGGCGAGCGCGGTGAATGCCGCAGCAGCGCAGCAGTCGGTCTGGTTTGTGATTCCCCAGAGCTCGATTCAGCTCAATTACGCCTCGGTGCAGGCGATCGGAAGCAATGGCGTTGGCTTTACCTACATGAGCAATGGCCTCAGCTTCAACGCCAGCGGTGATTGTGTAGCTGGGCTGCTCAATGGCCAGCCTGTCTCGGGGCCCAATGCCGCCTTGTTGAATGCGGCCTGCACGGTGGCGTTTGGTGCTCCGGCTTAAGCCAGTGCCGCTGGGCACGCTATTTCCTACCGGTTAACCGTTGTTTATCTGCCACAATGGCCATGGCGGCGACGTGGCATGGGCTTTAGTGCCAAGACCGAATACGGCCTGGTGGCGCTGATCGAGCTGGCCGCCGCCTATGGCTCGGGTGATCTGCTGCAGACCGCCGAGATCTGCCGGCGTCATGGGATCCCGGAGCGCTACCTCGAGCAGATGCTCACCGCCCTGCGCAAAGACGGTCTGCTGCGCAGCATCCGCGGCCCGCGCGGTGGGTTTGCCCTGGCGCGCGATCCGGCCTTGATCAGCGTGGCTGATGTTGAGGATGCCCTTGAAGGGGCCGGCCAAGGCGAGCGGCAGCTCGAGCGTGATTCGCCCGAGTTCACCGTGCTGCAGCAGCTCGGTGAGCGCGTCGACGGGGCCAGGCGAGCCGTGCTGTCTGGGTTGTCGCTGGCCGATCTATTGCAGGACTGCGACAACCTCAGGCAACCCCAGCCGATGTTTTACATCTAGGCAGCAGGCCCCTGGCAAGGCCCACCCAGCAGCTCTGGCACCGCCAGCAGCATCAGGCTGCGGCTCTCCAGTGGGGCGCCCGATGGCTCCCATACCGTTGGCGTTGCCGGCAGATCGTCTCCTGGCGGTAGGGCTGTGTCGATGACACGCAGCCAGCCCTGGCTTGACGCCGGCAGTTCAAAGTGCATCGCGCGGCTGTAGGCGTTCATGCCGCACCACAGCAGCGCTTGCCCGGCGCTGTTGTGCAGGCTCCAGGCCAGGGTGTGCGACCAGGCGGCCCAGTCGGGCTTGTTTAACTCCACCCCATGCCAGTGGGGTGCGGGATGCTCTGGGTTGAGCAACGGTGCCAGCTGATGGCGCAGGCTCAGCAGGCGCTGCACATAGGTGCGCAGCGCCTGATCGTCTGAATCGGGTTGCCAGTGCATCCAGCCCAAGGGATTGTTCTGGCACCAGGTGTTGTTGTTGCCCCCCTGGCTGCGGCGCACCTCGTCGCCCATCAGCAGCATCGGCACCCCAGGGGAGAGCAGCAGGGTGGCTAGAAAGTTGCGCAGCTGCCTGTTGCGCAGGGCGGTGACGGCGTGATCACTGCTGGGGCCTTCGACGCCATGGTTCCAGCTGTTGTTGTGGTTGTCGCCGTCCCGGTTGTCTTCGCCGTTGGCGAGGTTGTGCTTGCGCCCGTAACTCACCAGATCGGCCAGGGTGAAGCCGTCATGGGCGGTTAAGAAGGTGATGCAGGTGCTGTTGTCCCGGTTGGCGCCGTTGTTGTTAAACAGATCAGGGTTGCCGGAGAGCCGCTGCCCCAAGGCCCAGCTGCTGCGCTCATCGCCTTTCCAGAAGCGGCGCACGTCATCGCGCCAGCGGCCGTTCCAGGGGGCGACCCGGCGCGCCGGAAAGTCGGCGAGCCGGTAGAGGCCGCCGCAGTCCCAGGGTTCGCTGATCAGTTTGAGATCAGCCAGATCGGGGTCGGCTTCCATCTCTTCAAACAACGGCGGTTGCTCAAGCGGGGCGAGCTCCTCGCCGCGGCTCAGGGCAATGCCCAGGTCAAAGCGAAACCCGTCGATGCCCAGCTCGACGGCCCAGCAGCGCAGTGATTCGAGAATCAGCCGCCGCACCAGGGGGCGGTTGGCGGCGATCGTGTTGCCGCAGCCACTGACATCGAGGTAGTCGCCTGCGCTGTTTTGTTGGTAGTAGAGCTTGTCGGCCAGACCCCGCCAGCTCAGGGTGGGGCCGGCCTGGTTGCCTTCGCTGGTGTGGTTGTAGACAACATCGAGCAGCACCTCGATGCCGGCCTGGTGGGCGGCGCGCACGAGCTGGCGCACCTGCTCGCGCGCCTGCAGCGGATCGTCGCCAACCAGATAGCCCGGATGGGGGGCCATCCAGCTCAGCGGGCTGTAGCCCCAGTGGTTGTGCCGGCCGCCGGGGGCATCTTGGGGATCAAAGGCCATCACCGGTAGCAGCTCGATCGTGGTGATGCCCAGCTCCTTGAGGTAGGGGATCGTGTCGATCAAGCCCAGCAGCGTGCCCTGCCGCTCGTGAGGCACCGGTGAGCCTTGGCCCCGGGTGAAGCCGCCTACGTGCAGCTCGTAAATGACGGTGCGCTGCCAGCTGTGCCGCGGCCGCGGCGCGCTGGCGAAGTCGAAGCGCTCCCGTTCAGTCACCACGCCTTTGAGGGCGCAACTGGTGTTAGGGATGGCTCCGATCGCCAGGCTGCGCTGGTAGACGTTCCAGCCGCTGATGGCGCGCGCGCATGGATCGAGCAACAGCTTCGATGGGTTGAACCCGTGGGCCCCGCTTTGCAGGGGGCCAAACACCCGGTAGCCGTAGCAGCTGCCGATGCCGACGCCGTCGCCTTCAAGCTCGATGTGCCAGTGATCGCCTGAGCGATGCTGCTGGCGCTCCAGTTCGAGCGTGGCCCAGGGTTCGCTGGCATCGCCGTGCTCAAACAGCAGCAGCTCGATGCGGGTGGCATCGGGTGCCACCACCGAAAAGTTGATGCCCGTCTCACTGGCGCTGGCGCCCAGCGGCCAGGGCCTGCCGCTGCGCACCTTCAGGCCTTGGGCTCGTTGCAGAGATGTCACTGGCAACGCGCGAGCTCGGGCGGCACCCTCAAGTTACGGGCAATGTCAGGCTCGCTACCAGTGCACGTGGCTTTTCTGACCGACCAGTCTTCACCGTTTGACCGTGCCGTTGAGCCAGGCCGCCCGCCGCGCCAGCTCACTGAGGCGTTGTGGCTGTTTGCCCCCAACCGGGCTGCCCAGGGCGGCAGCAGCTGGTTGCTGCAAGGCGATGCCCAGTGCGGTCAGCCCGATCTGCTGGTCGATTGCCCGGCCTACACAGGCGCCAATCTCGAGCTGCTCGATCGGCGCGCTCAGGCGGTTGGCGCCGCTGGTGGCTTGATCGTGCTCACCGGCCGCGACGGCCATGGCGAGCTGCGCCGCCTGCAGCAGCATCTGGGTTGGCCGGTGTTGGTGCAGGAGCAGGAGGCCTACTTGCAACCAGGTGTGCCGCGGCTTGAGGCCTTTGCCGCAACCGCGGAGCCAGCACCAGGGGTGCGGCTGCTGTGGACCCCGGGTCCCAGCCCCGGTGCCTGCGTGTTGCATGTGCAGCGCCCCGGTGTTGATGGTTTGTTTTGCGGGCGTCTGTTGGTGCCGCTGGCCCCCGGACGACTGGCTCCGCTGCAGTCGGCGCGCACCTTTCACTGGTCCCGCCAGCTGGCCAGCGTGCAGCGGCTGCGGGCGTGGCTGCCGGCCTCCTCGCCCGACTGGCTGGCGAGTGGAGCGGGTCTTGGCGCCTTGCGCGGGCAACATCTCGTCGCAAATGGCTCAGAAATGCTCAGATCGCTTGCGCCGCAATAGATCTGCCGCTTAAGGGGCGCTCGGTGCGGGGGCTGTGGTTCATGCGCTTTTGCGCAAAAAACCGCGAAAACCGTTGCAGCAGCCCCCTTTTTGGTTGCAGGCCAAGGCGATGCTCCATACCATTGGCGCGCCTCATTCTTTTGGCGGTCGGGGATTGCCGATTCGCCACCAGCACCACGGTTTGAACCAACGGTTCTGCCGTGCGGCACATCCCCCAACCTCTGCAGACATTCTTTTCCCATGAACAAAGCTGATCTCGTCAACCTCGTTGCTGCCCGCACCGAGCTGACCAAAACCGATGTGTCGGCCGTGGTCGACGCCACCATCGAAACCATCATTGATTCGGTGGTCGAAGGCAAGAAGGTCTCCATCCTTGGCTTCGGTTCGTTTGAGCCCCGCGAGCGCTCTGCTCGTCAGGGCCTGAACCCCAAAACCGGCCAAAAGATCAAGATCCCTGCCAAGCGCGTGCCTGCTTTCACCGCCGGCAAGATGTTCAAGGACCGCGTGCAGGGCTGATCGCTACGCCTGCGGCGAGAACGCCAAGCTGGAAGGCGGCCGAACGGCCGCCTTTTTTTGTGGCGGCAGGCCTCCTCGCCTTGGTCATTGCCTTTGTCATTGCCTGCGCTGCTGCCTGAACGCCTGCGCTCGCGTCTGGAGCGGGGCTGTGCCCTGCGGGCTGCGGGGTATTGCGGCCGTTATGCGCCATCTCCCAGTGGTGCCTTGCACTGGGGCAACCTGCGCACCGCGCTGCTCAGTTGGCTGGATGCCCGCCTGGCGGGTGGTCAGTGGTTGCTGCGTATGGACGATCTCGACACCCCCCGGGTGGTGACTGGGGCCGAAGAGCGGATCGTGGCTGATCTGAGCTGGCTGGGCCTGAGCTGGGATGGGCCGCTGCTGCGTCAGAGCGAGCGGCGCGGTTTCTACAGCGATGTGCTTTCGGCCCTGCGCCGCGCCGGCGCGCTGTATCCGTGCCGCTGTTCGCGCCGTTTGCTGGCCGATGTCTCAGCGCCCCATGGCCCGTTGAGTGTGTATCCGGGCTTTTGCCGTGGGCTGCCCCCGCGTTGGGGCCCCGTTGAAGGGCGTTTGCCCAGCTGGAGGCTGCGTGTTGGAGCCGACCAGCTGCGCTGGGGTGAGCGCTTGGCAGAGCCTGGTGAGCTTGATGCTGGTTCGGCGGTTGGTGATGTGGTGCTGCGCCGTGCCGACGGCTACATCGCTTACCACCTGGCCACGGCACTTGATGAACTGGAACTGGGCATCAGCGATGTGGTGCGTGGGGCCGATCTTTGGGCCGCCACGGCCGCCCAGGTGGCGGTGATGCAGCAGCTTGGCGTTGCTCCGCCCCGCTATGGCCATGTGCCTCTGTGGCGCGATGCCGCAGGGCAGCGCCTCAGCAAGCGCGATGGCTCAGCGGGTCTCGATGCAGCGCGCCAGCGCGGTGACGATGCGCCCGCGGTGATCGCTCAGCTGGCTGCCAGCCTCGCTCTGGTACCTGAGGGTTCACGCCTGAGCGCCACCGAGCTGCTTGAAGAGCTGCGCCGGCGCCATTCGGATCTGCCCCCTGGTGCTGACCGACTTGCCACCGCACTGGCGGCATGCGCCAAGACTTAAGGAAAGTTTCGGGATCAAGTGGCCTTAGCCGGAGCACACTGACTCCAACGCGAGATGTTGTCCCATGAGCCAAGCCATTCCCTGTCCGAGCTGCGGCGGCAGCGGCATGTTGCGCCTGGGCGATCAGACCTTTCGCACCTGTCTCGATTGCCTGGGCCAGGGGCAAATGCCTGGACTAGAGCCTGCGACCACGACAGGCGCTGTGCTCAGCGAATCGCTCGCCCCAGCCAGGCCGCGGCCGAGCGTCAAGGACGCTGCTTCTTCTGCCGCCAGATGAAGAAGGCTGTCGTCGCCACAACGGCTGCCAAGGGGGCCGCGGTGAGCAGCAGCAGAATGACGGCAGTCCAGTCGGTGTACATCGGGTGATGACGAGCCTCAAATCCCATCATCCCATTGCTGCGGTCGCGACCGCGGTGGCCCTGCTGCTCGCCGCTCCGGCCCGTGCGGGGGTGGCGTTCGACAACTGCGTGAGCACCCCAGGTGGTGGCATGAGTTGCGACACCCAGCCCACCGGCAACACGCTGATGGACGACGAGGCTGCGCGCTACGGCCTGTTTGATCAGGCCAGCCCGGGTTGGGCTGAATACAACCCCTACGAGGGTTACGACCAGATGCTGGGCGGCGGCAGTTGGTGAGTTGATCTGCCGCAGGCAGCGCTGAGCCGTTGAAGCGCCAGTAGGCCAAGAGCAGCTGCACGTTTGTGTGTTGTGCCTGCCGCTGCTCCCACCGAGCTGATCGAAGCGCTGCATCGCTTGCAGCGGCGCGACGGCTGGTTGAGCGCGCCGGCGCGGCTCGATCTGGCGCGGCAGCTGGCCCTACCCCCCAGCCGGGTGCAGGGGGTGGCGACGTTTTATCACCTCTTTGAGCTGCAGCCCCCGCCCGTGCACCGCATCGGTGTGTGCCTGGGCACCGCCTGTTGGCTGCGGGGGGCAGAGCAGCTGCTGGCGGTTGTGGCTGAGCGCCTTGAGATGGCTGCGCAGCCAGGTTGGCGGCTCGAGCGGCTGGGGTGCGTCGGGGCCTGCGCCCAGGCGCCGCTGCTGCTGTGCGATGGGCGGGTTGTGACGTCATTGCCGGCCCTTGGGGCCGAGGCGCGCTGATGCTGGAGCTGCGCTGCTGCTGTGCCACCAGTTGCCGCCTGGCTGGCGCTGGCCGCTTGCGCCGGGCGCTGGCCCAGGTCGCTCACCGCCGCGGAGCGGGCCCTGAGGTGTTGCGCATCAAGCCGGTTGGATGCCTGCGGCTGTGTAGCGGCGGGCCTCTGCTCGCCGTGGCGTCCCATGGCTCATCGCGCGCCCTGTTTGGCGCCGTGCCGCCTGCACAGGCGCCAAGCCTGCTGGCCTGGGCCCTGGGCGAGCCGCTTGAGCCGGGCGAGGCCGCCGCGCTTCAGACCCGGCGGATTGCGCTTGACGATCCCTTTTTTGCCCTGCAGCAAACGGTGGTGCTTGAGGGCTGCGGGGTTGTGGATCCGACCAGCATCGACGATGCCCTGGCCCATGGCACCTACAGCCAGCTGCAGCGCTGCCGCAGCACGCTCAGCCCCGAGCAGGTGCGCGCGCAGATCCGCCAGAGCGGTCTGCGCGGCCGCGGTGGGGCGGGCTACCCCACGGGCCTCAAGTGGGACACGGTGGCCTTGCAGCCCACCGGTCCGCGTCAGGTGGTCTGCAACGCCGACGAAGGCGACCCCGGTGCGTTCATGGATCGTGCTGTGCTCGAAGGCGATCCGCATCGCCTGCTTGAGGGGCTGGCGATTGCCGCCTATGCAGTGGGGGCCCAGCGCGCCACGGTGTATGTGCGGGCCGAATACCCGCTGGCGATCCGGCGGCTGCGCCGCGCCGTGGCTCAGGCCCAGGCCAAACGGGTGCTCGATCTGGAGCTGCAGGTGCGGGTGGGGGCCGGCGCCTATGTGTGCGGCGAGGAAACCGCGCTGATCGCCTCGATCGAGGGTCGCCGCGGCATCCCGCGCCCCCGGCCGCCCTACCCCGCGCAGCATGGTCTGGCAGGCCAGCCGACGTTGATCAACAACGTCGAAACCCTCGCTGCTGTGCCAGCCATTGTGCGGCGCGGCGCGGCCTGGTACAGCGCCATCGGGCCTGCGAGCAGTCCCGGCACCAAGGTGTTTTCGCTCTCGGGTGCAGTGGCACGCACGGGGCTGATCGAGGTGCCGATCGGCACGCCCCTGCGCCAGGTGGTGCTCACCATGGCCGCTGGCGCCGATGGCCATGGCGGCATCAAGGCGGTGCAGATCGGCGGGCCATCGGGCGGGTGCATTCCCGCGAGCGCCCTCGACACCCCCCTGGCCGATGCGGCATTGCGGCGCTTGGGCGCGCGGCTGGGCTCAGGCGGCATGGTGGTGGTCGGCGCGGCCACGGCAATGCCCGAGCTGGCCCGCTACTTCATGCGCTTTTGCGCCAACGAGAGCTGCGGCCAATGCGTGCCCTGCCGGGCCGGCACGGTGCAGCTCGAGCAGATGCTCGCGCGCATCGGCGAGCAGGGGGCCAGCGCTGCCGATCTGGCGGCGCTGGAGCAGCTCTGCACCATGGTGGCCAGCACCAGCCTTTGCGGCCTGGGGCAGGCGGCGCCCAACCCGGTGCTCAGCACCCTGCGCCACTTTCGCCAGGAGTACCTGGTGCCAAGCGGTGGCGGCCCATGAGCGTCATCACCCTGCGGATCGACGGGGCTGCGGTAGCCGTGCCTGCTGGGGGCAGCCTGTTGGAGGCTTGCCGCGCCGCGGGGGCGACGCTGCCGCTGCTGTGCCATCACGAGCAGCTGGCGCCGGTGGCCGCCTGCCGGTTGTGTCTGGTGGAGCTTGAGGGGAGCGAGCGGCCGGTGGCGGCCTGCATCACGACCGCGCTTGAGGGCATGGTGGTGCAGACGGCAACGGAGACGTTGCAGTCACACCGCGCTCTGGTGATCGAGCTGCTGCTGGCTGAAGGCAACCACATCTGCCCGGTGTGTGTGGCCGATGGGGCCTGCGAGCTGCAGGATCTGGCGGTGACTTTGGGCGTCAACCAGCTGCAGCTGGCTGAGCAAGTCCCGCGTCACGCGCTCGATGCCTCGCATCCGCGCTTTGTGCTCGACCGCAATCGCTGCATCCTCTGCACCCGTTGCGTGCGGGCCTGCGATGCGATCGAGGGGGCCCACGTCTTTGACGTGGCCTACCGCGGCAGCGATTGCCGCCTGATCGCCGGGCTCGATCAGCCCTGGGGCGAGGTGGACAGTTGCACCTCCTGCGGCCTGTGCGTGGAGGTGTGCCCCACCGGCGCCCTGTTTGCCAAGCCGGAGCTGGCGCCATGAGCCCCACCCCGCGCTGGCGCATGGCCACCGCCTGGCTCAGCGGCTGCAGCGGCTGTCACATGTCGCTGCTCGATCTCGATGAGGGCTTGCTCGCACTTGCTGTGCGCGCTGAGATCGTCTACTCGCCGATCGGCAGCGATACCAAGGTGTATCCCGAGCGGGTTGACGTCTGCCTGGTGGAAGGCGCTGTTGCTACCACGGCTGACCACACGCTGGCTCTGACAATCCGTCAGCGCACCCGCTTGGTGGTCGCCTTTGGCGACTGTGCCTTGCGCGGCAATGTGCCAGCCCTGCGCAACCTGCTCGGTGCTGCCCCAGCCGATGGGGCGGCTGTGGCGCTCGATCGCGCCTACCGCGATCTGGCCGAACCTGGCGGCGCCATGCCCGCTGAGCCGGCGCTGTTGAGCGTGGTGTTGCCCTTGCACCGGGTGATCACGGTCGATGCGGTGCTGGCGGGCTGTCCGCCCCCCGCGGCTCAGATCGCCGCCCTGCTGGAGCGGCTCCTGCCATGAGCCGCACGATCACCGTGACACCGCTAACCCGCATTGAGGGTCATGCCCGCATCACCCTGACGGTCGATGACGCGGGCCAACTGAGCCATGCCCGCTTTCATGTCGAGGACTTTCGCGGCTTTGAGGCGTTTTGCGAAGGCCGGCTGTTCAGCGAGATGGGGGCGATCACCGCCCGCATCTGCGGGATCTGCCCGGTGAGCCACCAGCTGGCGGCAGCGCGCTGCGGCGACAAGCTGCTGGCGCTCGAGGTGCCGGCCGCGGCGCAGCGCCTGCGGCTGCTGGTGAACCTGGCCCAGATCTGCCAATCCCACGCGCTCTCGTTCTTTCACCTCAGCAGTCCCGACTGGTTGCTCGGTTGGCAGAGCGATCCGGCGCGGCGCAACCTGTTTGGACTGATTGCCGCCGATCCGGAACTGGCCCGGGCCGGCATCGGCCTGCGCCGCTTCGGTCAGGAGCTGATCGAGCGGCTGGCTGGGCGGCGTCTGCATGCGCGCTGGCTGGTGCCTGGTGGTGTGCTGAGCGCGCTGTCGAGCGACGATCGCCTTGCGATCCTGGCGCAGTTGCCTGCTGCGCGCGCTGCTGCGGCGCTGGCGCTCGATCGCTTTGTGCCCCTGCTCGATGGCGTTCTGTCCAAGGAGCTGGTCAGCTTTGGCACCTTCGAGTCGCTGTTCATGGCGCTGGTGCACCCCGATGGCCGCTGGAGCTGCCTGGGCGGGTCGCTGCGCGTGGTGGACAGCAGTGGCGTGGTGGTAGCCGATGGCTTGTTGGAAGACAACTACGCCAACTTTTTGGCAGAGCTCAGCCTGGGCTGGACCTACCTCAAGAGCCCCTACTACAGGCCTTGGGGCCATCCAGCAGGGATCTACAGGGTGGGACCGTTGGCGCGGCTCAATGTGTGCTCGACGATCGGTACCCCGCATGCTGATCGCGAGCTGCAGCGCTTTCGCACCTGCCATGGCAGCGCGGCCAGTGGCGGGCGCATCGTGACGGCATCGTTTGCCTACCACCATGCGCGCTTGGTGGAAATCGTCGCGGTGCTCGAGGCGATCGAGGCGCTGCTGCAGGAGCCCGCTGCTCTCGAGGGGCCCCTGCAGGCCCATGGCCCCCTGGCTGTGCGTGAGGCTGTCGGTGTGAGCGAAGCGCCGCGGGGCACCCTGTTTCATCACTACAGGGTCGATCGTGATGGCGTGCTCGAGCACGTCAATCTGCTGATCGCTACAGGCCAGAACAACCTGGCGATGAACCGCACGATCGAGCAGATCGCGCGCACTTGGATTCCCTGGCCGCTGCAACCAGGACAGCTCATCGACGAGCCGCTGCTCAACCGGCTGGAGGCGGGCATTCGCTGCTTTGACCCCTGCCTGAGCTGCAGCACCCACGCCTTGGGCCAGATGCCGCTGCGGGTTGAGCTGCGCACCAGCAACGGCCAGCTGCTGGCCCAAGGGGTCCGCAGCTGATGCAGGCCGCACTGGTGATCGGCATTGGCAACCCCCTGCGCTCTGACGATGGCGCCGGTGCCCTGTTGGCTGAGCAGGCGGCGGTGATCACCGCCGCCGATGCCCAGGGGCCGGTGGCGGTGCGCAGCGTGCAGCAACTCACCCCTGAGCTGGCCGCTGAACTGGCCGCCCTTGAGGCGGTGCTGTTCATTGATGCTTGGGAGGCACCCGAAGGCTTGGAGCCGGCGCTGATCCCCTTGCGCCCGCAGCCAGCACGCCTGCAGAGCCATCGGCTGGAGCCATGTGCGTTGCTGGGGCTCGCCCAGGCGTTGTATGGCCGCGCTCCGCGGGCCCATCTGCTGCGGGTGCCGGCCCAAGCCTTTGGCCATGGCATCAGCTTGTCGAGCTCGCTGCAGCAGGCCCTGCCCAAGGCCAGGGTGCTGCTCAAGCAGTGGCTACGTGAGCTGCATGCATGAGCTCAGTCTCATGCAGGAGCTGCGCGAGCAGGCTCAGCTGCAGCTTCAGCTGCACCAACGCCGCAGAGTGGTCGCTGTGGTGCTGCGCATTGGCGAAGCTGCGTGCGTCGATGGCGATGCTCTAGCTCTCGCCTTTGACTGCACGATGGCTGGAACACCGCTCGAAGGGGCCGCGCTGCAGTTGCAGCGCACCACAGGGCGATCGCTTGAGCTGGCTGCCCTTGAGCTGCAGTAGCCATGTGCGGCTCCTGCGGTTGCCAAGACCCGCCAGCTTCTGAGCCGGCCAACGTGATGCTCGAGTTGGCCCAGCCCCTGCTGCAGCGCAACAGCGCGCAGGCCAGTGCGTTGCGGCAGCGTTTTGCCGCGGCGGCACTGCCGGTGATCAATCTGCTGTCGGCGCCGGGTTCGGGCAAAACAGCGGTGCTTGAGCAGCTGGCGCGCCTGTGGCCAGCGCCGCAGCGCCTGGGGGTGGTGGTGGCCGATCTGGCCACCGACAACGACGCCCGACGCCTCCAGGCAGTTGGTCTGCAGGCCGTGCAGGTCAGCACCGGCCAGCTGTGCCACCTGCCGGCGGCGCTGCTGGCTGCAGCCCTCGATCGCCTCGATCTTGAGGCGCTGAATCTGCTGGTGATTGAGAACGTCGGCAACCTGGTGTGCCCCGCTTTGTTTGACCTGGGTGAAACGCTGCGGGTTGCCCTGCTGGCGGTGGGAGAGGGCGAAGACAAGCCGCTCAAGTACCCCGGGTTGTTTGCCTCGGCTGATCTGGTGTTGATCAACAAGATCGACCTGGCGGATGTGGTTGGGTTTGATCGCTCGCTCACCTACCGGCATCTGCGCCAGGTGGCGCCTGAGGCCAAGGTGCTTGAGATCTCGGCCGTCAGCGGCGCAGGCTTTGACGCGCTTAGTGACGCCTTGAGCGCGCTCGTGGGCGTGCCAGCACGGTGAGCCAGGCGCGCCTGGAGCTGCTCTGCCGCGGTGTGGTGCAGGGGGTTGGCTTTCGGCCGCTGGTGCATGGCCTGGCCAGCGAACTGGGGTTGGTGGGCGAGCTGCGCAACCTGGCTGGCGCGGTGAAGCTCGATTTGCAGGGCGAGCGCCGGCAGCTGGAGCAGTTGCTGCAGCGCCTGCCGGCCGCCGTGCATCCCCCTGCGCGCCTCGATCCCCTCGAGCCCCGATGGATGGCACCACAACACCCTGCGCCCAGGAGGTTGAGCATTGCCGCTGCCCCTGCCCAGCCGCTGGGGGCGGCTCTGGTGGCTAGGGCCCTGGTGCCCGACCTGGCGCCCTGCTCCGCTTGTTTGGCCGAGTTGCGCGATCCGGCCGATCGCCGCTACCGCTACCCCTTGATCAGCTGCAGCCGCTGCGGGCCCCGTTTCAGCATTGCCACGGCCGAGCCCTATGCCCGCGCCCACACCACCATGGCTCCGTTTGGCTTGTGCGCAGCGTGTGAACACGAGTTCGCCGACCCAGCCAGCCGCCGCTTTCACGCCGAGACCATCGCCTGCCCTGGCTGCGGTCCGCAGCTGGCCTGGCGCGTGCAGGCAGGGGCAGCAGCAGGAGCTGATGCCCAAGCCGCTGATGCCCAAGCCGAGGCCGCTCTGCAGGCAGCGATCGCCCTGCTGCGCCAAGGGGGGATCCTGGCGCTGCAGGGGGTGGGCGGCTTTCAGTTGCTGGTCGATGCTGCAAGCCCCGCTGCGATCGCGCGGCTGCGGCAGCGCAAGCGGCGTGCGCGCAAACCGTTCGCCGTGCTTGTGGCTGATGTCTCCTGGGTGGAGCCATGGTGCGTGTTGAGCGCTCCTGAACGCGCGCTGCTGCAGGGCGTTGAGGCGCCGATCGTGCTGCTCAGGCGGCGCTGTTCAGAGCCCGCATGGCCGGCTGAGGTGGCCCCGGGTTGCGCTGAGCTGGGCGTCATGTTGCCGGCCTCGCCGTTGCATGTGCTGCTGGTAGAGGGCTTTGGCGGGCCGCTGGTGTGCACCAGCGGCAACCACAGTGGTGAGCCGCTTTGCCTGAACCTGGCGGAGGCCTGGCAGCGGCTGGGGCCAGGTGCAGCTGGCGGTGCGGTGGCTGATGGCTGGTTGACCCACAACCGCGCCATCGCCCGGGGCCTCGATGATTCGCTGCTGCGCTGGAGCGCAGGCAGGCCCCAGATGCTGCGCCGCGCTCGCGGCTATGCGCCTTTGCCCTTGGCTTTGCCTGGGTGGGCCAGTGGCGATCGCCCGTTGTTGGCTCTGGGGGGTGACCTCAAGGCCGCGCCTGCTTTGGCCAGCGGCAAGCAGGTGTGGCTGGCCCCTCAGTTGGGTGATCTGGCCGCTGCCGCGCTGCACGAGCGCTGGCAGCAGGGGCTGGCAGCGTTGCTCGCTCGCCATGACGCAGCGATCGAGACGATGGTGTGTGATCTGCACCCCGGCTATGTCTCGCGCCGCTGGGCCCAGCAGTGGGCGTGGGCCGAGCCAACACGCCAGTTGTTTGGCGTTCAGCACCACCGCGCCCATGGTCTGGCGGCGTTGGCTGAGGCCGGTGTGGCGCCGCCGGCACTGCTGCTGGCCTGCGATGGGCTCGGCTATGGCGAGGCAGCTGACCCACTTTGGGGCGGTGAGGGGCTGTTGCTCGACGCCGCTGGCGAGGCCTCGCGGCTGCTGAGCCTGCGCCCCATCGCCTTGGTTGGTGGCGAGCTGGCCCAGCGCGAACCCAGGCGCAGTGCTCTGGCCCTTGTGGCTGCGCTGGGTGAGGACGCGCTGGCGCATGCCGGGGCCCAGGCGGTGCATGAGGCCTTTGAACCTGCTGAGCGCTCGTTGTTGTTGCAAGCGCTCCGGGGGGGGTGCTGGCCCCAGTGCAGCAGCCTGGGTCGTTTGTTTGACGGGGCGGCCTCGTTGCTGGCCCTGGTGCAACGCCAGAGCTACGAGGGCGAAGGCGGGTTGTTGCTGCAGGGCGCTGCGGCCAGCGCCCTTGCCGCCGGCTTGGGCGCGTCACCGCAGCCCAGCTCCATGCGCCTGCCTCTGGTGCCAGCAGCGCCTGGCTCAGGGGCAAGGCAGTGGCTCGACTGGCAGCCGCTCATCGAGACCCTGCTGGAGCAGCGCGCCGGCGGCGTTGATGCAGCGCTCAGCGCCTTGGCGTTTCACCGCGCTCTGATCGAGGCGCTCTCGCTCTGGGCGGCCAGGGCAGCAGCGGCGACCGGTGTGCGGCGCGTGGTGCTGGCGGG
The DNA here is from genome assembly GCA_049421025.1 of Prochlorococcaceae cyanobacterium. GTDB lineage: Bacteria > Cyanobacteriota > Cyanobacteriia > PCC-6307 > Cyanobiaceae > RGUW01. The sequence goes on from JBMSMG010000010.1 coordinate 25,709, forward strand.
GGGGTGCTTTCAGAACCGTCTGTTGCTTGAAGGTCTGATCGGGGCCTTGCAGGGTGCTGGCCTTGAGCCGGTTTGGGCCCAGCAGCTGCCCTGCTCCGATGGGGCTCTGGCCGTCGGGCAGGTGGCTGCGGCACGGCTGGCCGGGGCCTGAGACGCCGCATTGGCGCTGCAGAGCGGTCCACGGCCAGGCGCCGATCTCTAAACCTCAACAAGAGCTGGCTGGAGCGTGGCGGCCATGTGCCTGGCGGTTTGCGGACGCATCCTGTCGATCAGCACCGCAGCAGCGGGTGATCCAGCACTTTGGCGCTGCGCAGAGGTCGACTTTGGCGGCCTCAGCCAGACCGTGAGCCTGGCCTGTTTACCGCAGGCCCGCGTTGGCGATCAGGTGCTGGTGCATGTGGGGTTTGCCCTCAGCGTGGTGCGCGATGACCCGTGAACCATCGGCTGTGCTGGCTGAGCTGCAGGCGATCCTCACGCGCCCCTGGACGCTGATGGAGGTCTGCGGCGGCCAGACCCACAGCATCGTGCGCTGGGGGCTGGATCAACTGCTGCCTGATGCGCTCGAGCTGGTTCATGGGCCGGGCTGTCCGGTGTGCGTCACACCAGCGCAGACCATCGAGCAGGCGCTTGAGCTGGCGATGCGCCCTGAGGTGCTCCTGTGCAGCTTCGGTGACATGTTGCGGGTGCCCGCCGGCAGCGCTGGAGGCACCTGTGATCTCCAACAGGTCCGCGCTGCTGGCGGCAATGTGCGCGTGATCACCCGGCCACACCAGGTGCTCGAGCTGGCCCGACGGCAGCCCGAGCGGCAGGTAGTACTGCTGGCGGTGGGCTTTGAAACCACGGCGCCTGCTGTGGCCCTGCTGGCCGAGCAGGCCTGCGCTCTGGGCTTGAGCAACCTGTCGCTGCTGCTGGCCCAGGCCCGGGTGGTGCCCGCCATGGCCGCCATTGCCGCGGCGCCAGAGCGCCGCGTGCAGGGATTCCTGGCGGCTGGCCATGTGGCTGCGGTCATGGGTCATGGCGAGCTGGAGCAGCTGGCCATGCGTCAGCAGATTCCGGTTGTGATCACGGGCTTTGCGCCGCTCGAGCTGCTGCAGGGGGTGCTGGCCTGCGTGCGGCTGCTCGAGGCGGGCACGCCGCGGCTGCACAACGCCTACGCCCAGGTGGTGCGGCCGCAGGGCAATCCAGCGGCCCAGGCGTTGCTGCGTCAGGTGTTTGCCGTGGCCGATGGCCCCTGGCGCGGGCTGGGCAGCGTGGCAGGTGGTGTGCTGCAGCTGCGAGCGGCTTACCGGCACCTCGATGCCCGTGTGCGCTTTGGCCTGAGCAGCCCCATAGACGCACCTGAGCGCGTCTGCTTGGAACCGCGCTGCCGGGCCGATCAGGTCCTGCAGGGGCTGCTGCGGCCCAGCGAATGCCCCAGCTTTGGCACCGCCTGCACCCCGCACCATCCGCTCGGTGCGCCGATGGTGTCGGCCGAGGGGGCCTGCGCTGCCTACATGCAGCGCAGTGGCCGCCATGGTTGAGCGCGTTGTGCTGGGCCATGGCGGTGGCGGCAGCCTGATGCAGGAGCTGATCGCCACCGAGCTGGCCCCCCTGTACAGCGATCCGGCCCAGTTGGATCTCGATGCCGCCACCTTGGCGCTGCCCCACGGCCAGCTCGCCTTTAGCAGCGATGGCTATGTGGTGCAGCCGCTCGAATTTGCGGGCGGTGACATCGGCAAGCTGGCGGTAATCGGCACGGCCAACGACCTGGCGATGGTCGGCGCGCGGCCGCTGCACCTGAGCGTTTCGCTCATTTTGGAAGAGGGGCTGCCGCTAGCGCTGCTGCGGCGATTGGTGGCTTCGATGGCAGAAGCGGCAGCAGCCTCAGGCGTCACCATCGTCACTGGCGACACCAAGGTGGTTGAGCGGGGCAAGGCCGATGGGGTGTTCATCAGCACCAGCGGTATCGGCTTGCTTGTGGCCCCTGCGCGCATTGCGCCAAGCGCGATCAGAGCGGGCGATCAGCTGTTGATCAGCGGTGATCTGGGACGCCACGGTCTGGCGATTCTGGCGGCGCGCCATGGGCTCGCCCTCGAGCCGCTGCCGAGCAGCGATTGCGCCCCTTTGTGGCCCCAGGTCAAGGCCTTGCTCGAGGCGGGCATCACGCCCCACGGCCTGCGCGATCTGACCCGAGGCGGCCTGGGCACGGCCCTGGCCGAACTGGCCGCAAGCAGCGGTTGCGACGGTCTGTTGCTGGAGACCGAGCTGCCCCTGGCACCAGGGGTGGACGCGAGCTGCGCGCTGCTCGGCCTTGAGCCGTTGCATCTGGCCAACGAAGGCCGTTTTGTGGCCGTTCTGGCCGCTGAGCAGGCTGCTCGCGCTGCGGCTGTGCTGGCCCCCTGGGGTGCGCGGCTGGTGGGCGACATGCAGCAGCCGGTAGGTGTGCAGCCCCAGGTGCGCTTGCGTACGGCCCTCGGTAGCGAGCGGGTGCTGCCGCCCTTCAGTGGCGAAATGCTGCCGCGGATCTGCTGATGCAGCTTGCGCATCCTGTGGCGGCCTAGGTTGAAGAACCACCGATCAGCCATCTGGCTTGTCGGAGGTTCATCGGTTGTGCCATGGACCTCACGCCCTTTCTGCAGACCCTTGAGGGCACCGCCCTCGATGAGGTGCTGCTGTCGGTGGCGATTGCGGGCAAGGTGGCGATTGCCATGAAGGGGCGCTTTCTGCTGCGCTCGGTCTGCGAAAGCTTTCAAGACCGCAGCCGCATCGGCTGCGCGGTCACCGATGAACCGAGCTGCCTGGCTTACCTGGAGCGTGAACCCTATGAGCTGCTGATCTGCACCGATTTTTTGGAGGTTGGCAACGGGTTCGAACTCGCCCGCAAAGCGCGTCGGGTGTTGCCAAGGCTCAAGGTGGTGGTCCTGGCTTTGGGTGACCTGATCCCAGCTGAGTACAGCGAAGCGCCCTGGCTCGAAGCGGTCGTGGCCGAGGCCGATTTCATCGGCGATCAGCGTCCGCTGCAGGCCGCTGTCATGGCGGTCATGGGTGGGCACTCGTACCGCAGCCCATCGCTGCGCACCGGCAGCCTGCCCTATTTGAGCTGCCCGCGGCTGACGCCGCGCGAATACGAGGTGCTTGATCTGTTGGCCAGTGGCCTGAGCGACCGTGAGATCGCCCAGAAGCTGGTGGTCTCTGAAGAAACCGCCAAGACCTACACCAAGCGACTGCTACGCACACTCGATGTGAGTAACCGTCTGCAGGCTGTTCTCAAAGGAATGCGCTGCGGCATGGTCCAATTGTGAAATGGCTGCGGGGATTGTCCCCGTATGGGGGGCTCGCCGGTGAGGCGTCTCGGCCGACAGTTGATCCAACCAGGCCAGTAGGGCGTCACAGACGCCGGGAACAATCCGATGAGTCCGGAAACAGCAGCACTCACCATTGGTGAGCTCGAGGCCAATTACTCCCTGTACTGCAAAGCGCTGCGGTTGTTGATCCGGGAAGGCAAATCGATCAATAAGGTGCGCCGCACCGTTTGTTGGCAACGCCTCGAGACCCTGCACACCTGCTTGCCCAACCAGTACCGCGATCCTGATTACCTGTTTGCGTTGCTCAAGCGCGAGTTGCACGGCGAGCCTGCCTGAGGCGTTGCCAGCCTTTGTGCAGAGTGTCGGCCAGCAGCACGGCCGCCGGTGCCACCACCAGCCAGCCCAGCCAGCTTGGCGGCAGTGTGGTCAGCCCAAAGACCGGGGCCAGCGCTGGAGTCAGCATCAGTACGCCGGCCACCAGCGGTTCGCTCAGCAGCCCTAACCAGAACAGGCCATTGGTCACCCGCAGGCGATCCCAAAAGATCGCCTCACGGCTGCGGCAGGCCACCAAGGCGCCCATTTGCCCGGCCACGATCAGCGCAAAGGTCATGGTTGAGGCCTGACGGGCCAGGCTTTGCGTTGCAGCATCGGTGCCCTGGCGCAGCAGTGGCTGCGCCAGGGACTGCAGTTGATCAAGACCGATGCCCTGGTGCAGCCAGACCAGGCCAAAGCCCGCCATGGCGACCAGGGCCTCGGCCATGCCGAGCACCAGATAGGCGCGCACCAGAACGGCGCGATCCAGCAGCGGCGCACCGCGCCGCCGCGGCGCTCGTCGCATGACGCCCGGTTCAGGCGGTTCAGCGCCGAGCCCCAAGGCCGGCAGCAGATCGGTGCCCAGATCCACAGCCAGCACCTGCAGCACCGTCAGCGCCGCTGGAATCTGCAGGATCACCATGGCCACGAACGGCAGCATTTCAGCGACGTTCGAGGTGATCACGTAAGTCAGAAAGCGGCCGATGTTGGCCACAACGGCGCGTCCGTGGCGCACCGCCTCGACGATCGTGGCGAAGTTGTCGTCGAGCAGCACGATGTCGGCGGCTTCGCGGGCCACATCGCTGCCGCTGCGCCCCATGGCAATGCCCACATCGGCAGCCCGCAAGGCCGGGGCATCGTTGACCCCGTCGCCGGTGACAGCCACCACCTCACCCAGGCTGCGGTAGGCCTGCACCAGTTGCAGCTTTTGCTCGGGGGTGACCCGCGCAAACACCAGGCTGCTGCGAAACCGCAGCAACTGCCGCAGCTGCGCAGGGCCCAGCCGCGCCAGCTCATGGCCCTCGACGACCTGCGCGGACTCGAGCAACCCGATTTGGCGGGCAATGGCCTGCGCCGTCAGTCCGCTGTCGCCGGTGACCATCGTCACCTTGATGCCCGCCTGCCGGCAGGCGGCAATGGCGGCAGGCACCTGGGGCCGGGGGGGGTCGAGCAGACCCACCAGGCCCACAAAACTCAGCTGCTGCTCGAGCGCGTTGTTGGACAACTCTGTCCAAGAGGGCTCGAGCTGCCGTAGGGCGACAGCCAGCACCCGCAGTCCCTGGCTGGCCATGTGGTCGGCTTGCAGCTGATGCGCGCTTTGGGCATCGCTGCAGGCGGCGAGCACCTCGGCTGGGGCGCCTTTGCAGATCAGCAGCGCGGCGCCGCCAGAGCGCACAACCACGCTCATGCGGCGCCGATGCGAATCAAATGGCACCTCCTGCAGCCTTGGCTGCTGCTGTTGCAGCGTGGCGGGTGAGAGCCCTGCTGCAAGCGCGGCGCCAAGCAGTGCTGTTTCGGTGCTGTCGCCGACAGCGCGCCACGGCTCATGGCGCGTAGGCTCCTCGTTCAGTCTGGCGTTGGAGCACAGACACACCCAGCGCAGTAGGTCCTGCTCGGTCTGCGTGCTTGCAGGTGGTAGCCAGAGCGTGTCAAGCGCCATCTGCCCGGCGGTGAGGGTGCCGGTCTTGTCGCTGCAGATCACGCTCAGCGAGCCCAGCGTTTCAACGGCCGAGAGCCGCCGCACCAACGCCTGGCGCCGCGCCATGCGTTGTACGGCAATCGCCAACGAGAGCGTCACCGTGGGCAATAGGCCCTCGGGCACGTTGGCCACGATGATGCCGATCGCAAAGATCAGGCTGTCCTGGTTGCCCATGCCCACCAGGACCCTGCTGAGCAGATAAATCAGCGTCCCCAGGCCAAGGGCGATGGCTGTGATGGTGCGCACGATCTGCGCGACCTGCTGCTCCAGGGTGCTGGGGCTGCGAGGTGTCTGGGCTGACAGACGGGCCACATGGCCGAACTCGGTTTCGCTGCCCGTCGCATAGACCACGGCGGTGCCGCGACCCGAGGCCACACTCGTGCCGGCCAGCACCAGGTTGGCCCGCTCGCTCGTGCTCAACGGCGGGTGATTGAGTGCTGCGGCGTGACGTGCCACCGGCAACGACTCACCGGTGAGCGCTGAAAGGTCGAGATACAGCTCCTGGGCATCGATCAGCCGGCCATCGGCTGGCACCTGATCGCCCGCCTCCAGCAGCAGACAATCACCCGGCACCACGGCCTCGGCCGGTAGTTGCCTGAGCTGGCCGCCGCGCCACAGCGTCACCTGCTGAGGCAAGGCCTTGAGCAGCGCCGCCATGGTGCGCTCGGCCTGGTACTCCTGCCAGAAGGAGAAGATTCCATTGATCAGCACCACGGCCCAGATCGCCACGGCGAGCTCTGGGGTGCCGGCCAGCAAGGCCAGAGCGCCTGCCACCCAGAGCAACAGGGCCATCAGATGCAGCAGTTGATCGCCGAGTCGCCGCAGCAGGGGTCTTGCGGGCGCTGGCGGCAGCCGATTGGGACCGCAGCGCTGCAGCCGCCGTTGCGCTTCGCTTTGGCTCAATCCGCGCTCCGTTGTCTCGAGGGCCTGCAGCACCTGGGCGCGCTCCAGGCTCCAGATCGCATGACTGGGTGGCAGCGGCATGGCGCAGGTTGCAAAAGCACGGGATGCGTTGACCGACTCCACGGCATCCCTGCTGCAGTTCGGCGGGATCGCGTGCTGCGCTCAACAGCTCTTTATAGGGTCAAAAAACAGCTCCAAGCGGTTGTGACGGCGATGGCTCCCTACCCTGATTTTCCGGTTCCCATTAATGAACCCCACCGCTTGCGTGAGCTCGAGCGTTATGGGCTCGATGATGGCAGCGATGATCCGCATTTGTGCCGCATTCTTGAGCTAACAGCTGATGTGCTGGAGGTGCCAATCGGACTGATTTCGTTGGTGGATGACCACTGTCAGCGCTTTCTTTGTCGTCATGGCTTGGAGGTGCGTTCGACACCAAAGCAGATGGCATTCTGTGCGCATGCAATTGCTGGCGAAAGCGTATTTGTTGTTGAGAATGCGCTCGAAGATGAGCGCTTTTCTAACAACCCTCTAGTGCTTGGTCCGCCGCATGTGCGTTTTTATGCGGGCTGCCCTTTGCAGACGCTGCGCGGCTACAATCTGGGAACGCTTTGTGTGATTGATACCAAGGCCAAATCATTTTCAGATCATCAGCGCTGGCGCTTGTCGTCGTTGGCTGCTGTTGTGATGCGTGAGATTGAGTGGCGGCATCAGAGCCGCTTGTGTCCGCTGACAGGCCTGCATCGCCGCGACTCGTTTTTTGACTTGGCACAACGGGAATTTGAACGTGCTCAGGCGAACGGCTGGCCCATGGCTTTGCTGAGCTTTGATGTTGATAATTTTCGACAGATCAACATGCGCTGGGGCCATGCTGCTGGCGATCAGGTTCTGATTGATCTCGTTGCGCTTTGTTTGGGCATGCTCGATGAAGATGATTTGATGGCGCGAATTTATGACGAGGAATTTTGTGTGCTGATTTTGGGTAAAGATGATGCCGCGGCGCTTGCATTGGCTGAATTGGTGCGGCATTCAGTTACGCAGATGCATGGGGTTTTTTCGACGTCTGACTACCATATCTGTATCAGTGGTGGAATTAGTAGTCTGAGTTCGACGGATCGTCAGTTTCAGGACATTTATGGCCGCGCTGAACAGGCGCTGTTTCTTGCTAAGAACAACGGTCGCAATCAAATTGCGCGTCTTCTGGCTGAATAATTTGCCTCTTTGGCTGGTGCTTGTGTGTCGCTGATCTGCAGCACTTGTGTGGGTTCTATGTGGACTCTTTGGCTCGCGTCAATCATTAGGTTGATGGTGTCCATTCTGGAGTCACTAATCATGGAATTGACCAAGTGGGAGCCTCTGCGTGAAATCGAAGATTTTTTTGATCGCTACAGCCGCTCGCTGGCCATGCCCTTCTCTCGTAGCGGCTCAGACATCTTTGCCAACGGCGGATGGGCGCCGCGGGTTGATGTCAGTGAAAATGACGACGCTTTTGTCATCAAGGCTGAGATCCCCGGCATCGACAAAGACGACGTCAAGGTCAGCCTCGAGAATGGCGTTCTGACCTTGCAGGGCGAGCGCCGTCAAGAGCGGGAAGAAAAGGGATGGCGCTACCACCGCATGGAGCGCTCTTATGGGCATTTCATGCGCAGCTTTACCTTGCCAAGCAATGTCGATGAAGCCCATCTCAAGGCAAGCTTCCACAATGGACTGCTTGAGGTGGATCTTCCCAAGATCGAGCAGAGTCCCGCTCAGGCGCTGCAGGTTCCGGTCGAGGGCTGAGGCTTGTTGGTTGCGTTGGGTGGCTGAGCCAAAGGTGTTGCGGAGGCGGCTGCGTGTTGCCTCCGCAAGTGCCGCAGTTCGTGCTTGGCCTGCGTCAACAGTTGCAGCCGAGCTGGGCTCAGTCTGCTGCCTGCACGGTTCATGTAGAAGCACAGCATCGCCATTGCACTGCCATAGGTGGTGCGTTTTTTGCGGGGGCTCTGCTGCGATGATTGCCACAGAGAGCGGGCAATGGCACCAGGGTCCTCAAGGCAGAAGACCCCAGGCTGGAGCTCAAGCGCATGGCTGCTGCGTGTGACCCGTTGGCTCCAGCGCTGCTTGCTCATGCCCGTTGCTTGGTCTTGGCATTGGCTTGCTCAAGCAAGCTCAGCACAGTCGCATCGCTGAGCTGCTCAAAGGTCTCGTAGTAGGCGCCGACCGCTTGCAGATCGTCAACCTCGGCCACGGCGATCAATTGATCGACCAGGGGGCGCAGTTTGATGGCAACCTGCCGGTCAAGCACCGGTACCGCCAGCACCAAAGCTGCTGGTTGCACCTGCCGCAGCGACAGCACCGCTGCTTCGGCGGTCATGCCTGTGGCGATTCCATCGTCAACAACCAGCAAGTTCCGTCCTTTGAGATCGGCCATCGGCGGGTCGCCGTAGAGCTGTTGTCGCCGCAACAGTTCGGCGCTTTCGCCGGCGATGCAGGCTTGCAGTCTTTGTTGGGTGAGGCCGAACTGGCGCAGGGCGGAGGTGTTCCAAGCCACCGCGGGGCCGGCGGCAATAGCGCCAATGGCGTATTCGCTTTGGCTGGGCAACGTCAGTTTGCGCACGGCCCAGCTGGCCAACGGCAACTGCAGTTGCATCGCTGCAGCTGCAGCAACGGCAATGCCTCCCCTGGGCAGGCCAATCACGGTGGTGTCAGGGCTGCGACCCCGCCAGGCCTGGAGCTGTTGGGCCAGGGCCAGGCCAGCGACTGTGCGATTGCTCCAGAGGGGTTCGTGTTGCCAATGAAACCGTGCCACGCCGTCGTGCCGATGCGCTTTGAACCTATGGAGTCCCTGGGTGTTGCGGCCTGGTGGCGACACATTTGCGGCAGATGCAGCGCTGCCGTTCGTGGTGGTGCCGCTCAGATGTTGGGCTTGGGCAGTCAATCAAGCTGTCATGCACCAACCCCCTGCGGTGATCGAGGCTCTCACCGAGCCGCTCGATATCGGTTTTGCCGGTGAGCGCCCCTGGGATCTAAGGGTTCACGATCCTGCGCTGTATGGCGATCTGCTGCGCCGCGGCAGCCTTGCCCTTGGAGAGGGCTATGTCAATGGACGCTGGGACTGTGATGCTCTCGATCAGCTGTTCACCCGTTTGCTGAGGGCACCGGCCAGTCGATCAGCAGCGGCGGGTTTTACCGCTCGATCCCGGCTGCTGGCTGCATTGCAGCGTTGGCTTGAAGGCACGATCAACTGGCAGTCGCGCCGGCGCTCTTTTGCGGTTGGCAAGCAGCACTACGACATTGATCCTCGGGTCTATGCCGCCATGCTTGATTCGCGGCGGATCTACAGCTGCGCTTATTGGCATGCCGCCGATGATCTGGAGACAGCCCAAGCTCACAAGCTTCAGCTGATCTGCCAGAAGCTTGAGCTCAGCCCCGGGATGCGCCTGCTCGATGTGGGTTGTGGTTGGGGTGGCTTGGCCGCCTATGCCGCCCGTCACTTCGGCGTTGAGGTGGTCGGGATCACGGTTTCGGCCGAGCAGGCCCAGTACTGCCAGCAAAGCTTCAGCGATCTACCCGTTGAGGTGCGGCTTTGCGATTACCGCGCCAGCGAGCTGCTGGAACTGGAGCCCTTTGATCGCATTGTGTCGATCGGCATGCTGGAGCATGTCGGACGCCTGAACGATCGAACCTATTTTCAGGTTCTCGATCGTTTGCTGAGGGCTGATGGTTTGCTGTTGATTCAGACCATCGGCTCACATGACACCAACAGCGCGCTTGATCCCTGGATCGACGCCTACATTTTCCCTAATGGTCGTTTGCCTTCGGCTAGCCAGGTGTGCGATGGTTTTGAGCCCTGGTTCCTGCTTCAGGATTGGGAAAATTTTGGCTTCGATTATGACAGGACTTTGATGGCATGGTGGCTCAATTTTGAGCGCTTTTGGCCAATGCTTGCCTCTGAAGTTGATGCAAAATTTTATCGATTATGGAAGTATTACTTGCTTTCGTGCGCAGGATTTTTCCGTTCAGCACAAGGGCAGCTTTGGCAGTTTGTGCTCTCCAAAAAGAGTGTGACAGATGTCTATCGTTCAATGCGACCGCGTGTGTGTGAGCTTCCAGATTTTGCTGCTGCGATGACGCTGTAAAGCGGTCGCAGGCCGGTCCCCGCCGTTCTGCTTGCTTCAGGATCTTGGGGTGGATTCAAATCGCTAAATGTCGGATTCTTTTGGTGATTATCTCAAGTCCATTGGTCGGATTCCTGTTCTCACTCCTGCAGAAGAAGTTCATCTTGGCACCCTCGTCCGCAGTTGGCAGGATCACTCCCAGCCGTCGACTGCATTGGCCCGGCGCGGTCGACGCGCGCTTGAGCGCATGGTGAGTGCCAACCTGAGGCTGGTGGTGGCGGTTGTGATGCGCCAGAACCGCCGAATTCAGCATTTGAATCATGATCCGCTTGATCTCATTCAGGCTGGAAATTTGGGATTGATCAGAGCTGTTGAGAAATTTGACCCGAGCCGCGGTTATAAGTTTTCAACCTATGGATATTGGTGGATTCGCCAATCCATTAATCGCTATCTGCAGGAAAACAGCAGTTCAATTCGCTTGCCAATTACGGTGATTGATTTGGTTCACAAAGCGCGGCTGCTGCAGGGCAGCCAGCAAGAGCAGCTTGATGCCAGGCTGATTGCGGGTCAATTGGGCCAAACCCACAGGCGGCTGCGCTTTGCGATGGATGCAGTGCAGCGCGGTCAGGTGCAGTCCCTCGACCAGCAGATCAGTACCTCAGATCAAGAGTTGACCCTGCTTGATACGGTGCGCAGTCATGACGAGCCCCAGCTGGTCGATGATTACCGTTGGATGCATGACCAGCTGAACCAGCTCGATGAGCTCGAGCGCTCGATCTTGAGCCTTCGCTATGGCGGAGACGATTGCCACTCGTTTGCCAAGATTTCGGGGCTGACAGGCCTGAGTAAAGATCAGGTTCAGAGGCTTGAAAAAGTGGCGCTTAACAAGTTGCGGCGGCGGCTTGAGCCCCAGCTCAATCCCTAGCGAAACAACCCAAAGGTTGCCGGCTTGTTGCTGCGGGCAAGCTCAGCAAAAAGGCCCATGCTTGTCAAAGCATGGGCCCAATGGAGTGGTCATGGTTGATTGGACAGAGGGGCAGGCGATCGCTTGCAGCTTCAATCCCTAGTGGAATCGACTTGAGAGGAATTTAAAAGTTTCCATTTCGCATCATGCGCATTGGTTTGGCTCCGTTGCCACTGGCAAGACTGCTGGCTGTTTGCGGGCCGCTGACCACAAACTGTCTGACAGGTTCTCTCAGGGCATCTTCCAGTAGAAAGGCGCAGAGATTCGAGACTGATCGCCCCTCTTCTTCTGAGCGAGAGAGAAGGGCTTCATGCACGTGATAGCTCAAGGTGATGGAGATACGGCGTGGCTGCCTTTGCATCACGCGAAATCGTTCATTCATGGTGTCTCAATCAAAACGGCATGTGTTTGTGGCACTTCGGCCACTTCAAGACTATGGCTCTTGGTCCCAATTGAGTGATGTAGATTGTCTCATCATGGCGGTGTATGTAGCGCTAATCTGCCGCAGATCAGATAGCTTTGCTTCTGCTTGCCGCATCGATGTCGAAGGCTTTCAGCGTGATGCCCGGATTGTCCTCAATCTGTCTCATCGATGCATCACATGTGTTCCCTAAATGAGGCAATCTGCCGTGACTCCCTCATGGGGCTTGATGCTCCAGGCAGAGATTTGCTCGTTTGGCAGCCATGGCGCTCTCTCCAGGGCTCAGCAGCTTTGACCTTGTGTTGCCTGCCCCGCCGGTGGCTTTGGCGGCCCAGCTGAGCGTGCCCCCTGGTGCCAGTGGCCTGGTGGTGTTCGTCCATGGCAGCGGCAGCAATCGCTTGAGCCCCCGCAACCTGGCGGTTGCAGAGGGATTGCTGCAGGGCGGCCTGGCGACCTTGTTGTTTGATCTACATGCTGATGTCGAACCAACAGGCGGCGACGGGCAGGCCGATGATCCGATGCTGTTGAGCCAGCGACTGCTCATGGTGCTGCGGCATCTCAAGCGAGCAGGCGGATGCTCCGATGGCGGCAGCGTTGATGTTTCGTCGCTACCGCTGGGGTTGTTTGGTGCCAGCAGTGGTGCTGCAGTCGCACTGGCGGCTGCAGCAGAGCAGCCAGAGCTCGTTGGCGCGATTGTGAGCCGCGGCGGACGCCCCGACCTTGTTGTCGGCGCCTTGGGCGGTGTGCGTGCTCCGACCTTGCTGCTGGTGGGCAGTCACGATGTCGATGTGCTCGAGCTCAACTGCTGGGCATCAGCCCAACTGCAATGCAGGCACGAGTTGCGCGTTGTTCCTGGGGCGGGGCATCTGTTTGCCGAGCCTGGCGCGCTCGATTGTGTGGCGCGCTGGTCACGCCTGTGGTTTCTGGAGCATCTGCGCTCTTAAGCGCAGCGCGGTGGTGCTGCCTCTGCCGCTGATCTGCGGCAGAGCCCAGAGATGGGGTGGCTCAGATGTTGAGATCAAGCCATTCGCTTGGAGAACGCTGATGCCACTGATGGGTGCCGAGTTGCTGCAGGCTGTTGATCAGCTCAAGGCATTGCCCAAAGCCGAGATCGTTCGGCGTTGTGGCTACGTGAGTGCCTCTGGCAATGGCGACGGCCGTCTTAACTACACCGCTTTTTTTGAGGCGTTGCTCGAAGCCAAAGGGCTCCCCTTGGGACACGGGCGTAGCAGCGGACAGACGGCGCGGGGCAAGCGCATCAGCCGCTCGGGGCGCAGCCTGCCGTATCACACCAAAGTGCAGTTCAACGGCAACCTGATGGTGGGCAAGGCTTACATCGATCTGCTCGATGCCAAACCTGGCGACCATTTCGCGATCCACCTTGGACGCGACTCGATCAGGCTGATTCCTCTGGTGGATCCTGAGCCGGCCGAGACCTCTGGTGGCGGCGACTGAAACCCGACATTTGTCGCTTGAGAGCGGCCTGCAACGACCGATACACAGGATGCAGCGATCAAGCCTGCGATGTCGGCTCTGTTGTCTGCCCTTGCTGCAGTTCTGACCCTGGTGGGCCTGCCCGGGGCCCTGGCCCAACCTGCACACGGCGGGGTGGCTCCTACTCAGGAGCGGGCGGCCTTGGCGCGCCAGCGGCTGGCACTGCACGAGAAGGCTATGGCCTGCGGCGATCCCAGCCGTAGCCCCTATCACTGCTTTCGCGGCCCTGCGGGGCAGTCAGGCTCGCGCCATGGCGAGCAGGAGTGGTACCGCGAGTTGATCACCAAGAGCTGATCACCAAG
>JBMSMG010000011.1:0-38537 GCA_049421025.1 Prochlorococcaceae cyanobacterium
ATCGCCTGGTGGGCTACACCCTCTCGCCCCTGCTGTGGAAGAAGGTGGCCTGGGGGCTGAGCGCCGGCCGGGTGCAGTCCGTGGCGGTGCGGCTGCTGGTGCAGCGCGAGCGGGCCCGCCGCGCCTTCAAAAGCGGCAGCTACTGGGACCTCAAGGCCCAGCTCGAGCAAAGCGGCGGCAGCTTTGAAGCCAAATTGAGCCACCTGGCCGGCGAGCGCATCGCCGGCGGCAGCGACTTTGACGAAAGCACTGGCGCCCTCAAGGCAGGCAGCAAGGTGCGCCTGCTGGCCGAGTCTGACGCCAGAGCGCTGCAGCAGGCCATCGAGAAGGCCCCTTGGCGAGTGGCCGCGGTTGAAGAAAAACCCACGGTGCGCAAACCCGTGGCTCCCTTCACCACCAGCACCCTGCAGCAGGAGGCCAACCGCAAGCTGCGCCTCTCGGCCCGCGAAACCATGCGCACGGCGCAGGGGCTCTATGAGCGCGGCTTTATCACCTACATGCGCACCGACTCGGTGCACCTGAGCGAGCAGGCGATCAACGCCGCCCGCAGCTGCGTGGCCGCCAAGTACGGCAAGGACTATCTGAGCCCGGCCCCGCGCCAGTTCTCGACCCAATCGCGCAACGCCCAGGAAGCCCATGAGGCGATCAGGCCTGCCGGTGAAAGCTTCAGGGACCCAGGAGCGACAGGCCTCGATGGTCGCGATCTGGCCCTCTATGAGCTGATCTGGAAACGCACCGTGGCCAGCCAGATGGCCGACGCCAAGCTCACGATGCTCAGCGTCGATCTGGAGGTCGACGGCGGGGCCCTGGGGAGCGCCAGCTTCCGCGCCAGCGGCAAGCGCATCGACTTCGCCGGTTTCTTCCGCGCTTATGTCGAGGGCAGCGACGATCCCGATGCGGCCCTTGAAGGACAAGAGGTGCTGCTGCCGGCTCTCAAAACAGGAGACAGTCCAGCCTGCAAGGGCGTTGAGGCGCTGGGCCACCAAACCCAGCCCCCGGCCCGCTTCAGCGAAGCGGCCCTGGTCAAGATGCTCGAAAAAGAGGGCATCGGCCGGCCCTCGACCTACGCCTCGATCATCGGCACGATCGTGGATCGGGGCTACGCCACGCTGCAGAACAACAGCCTCACCCCCAGCTTCACGGCCTTTGCGGTGACCGCCCTACTTGAGGAGCATTTCCCCGATCTGGTCGACACCAGCTTCACGGCCCGCATGGAGGGCAGCCTCGATGAAATCGCCGCCGGCAAGGAGCGGTGGCTGCCCTATCTGGAAGGCTTTTTCAAAGGCGAGAAGGGCCTGGAAAACCAGGTCGCCCAACGCGAGGGCGACATCGACCCCGGGGCCTCACGCACCGTGGAGCTTGAGGGTCTGCCCTGCGTGGTGCGCATTGGCCGTTTTGGGGCCTACCTGGAGACCAAGCGCGTTGCCGATGACGGCACTGAAGAGCTGCTCAAGGCCACCCTGCCCCAGGAACTGACGCCGGCCGATCTTGACGCCGATAGGGCCGAGCTGATCCTCAAACAAAAGGTTGATGGGCCCGAATCGCTCGGCGAGGACCCCGAAACCGGTGATCAGGTCTACCTCCTGTTCGGTCAGTACGGCCCCTACGTGCAGCGCGGCCAGGTCAGCGACGAGAACCCCAAACCCAAACGCGCCTCCCTGCCCAAGGGAGCCAAACCCGAAGAGCTCAGCCTCGAAGACGCCCTGGGGCTGCTGCGGCTGCCGCGGCATCTGGGCGAGCACCCAGGTGGCGGCAAAGTGCAGGCCGGCCTGGGCCGCTTCGGTCCCTACGTGGTCCACGACAAGGGCAAAGGCGAGAAGGACTACCGCTCGCTCAAGGCCGAAGACGACGTGCTGGCCATTGGCCTAAGCCGCGCGCTGGAGCTGCTGGCCATCCCCAAAAAGGGTCGCGGCGGCCGCACCGCCCTCAAGGACTTGGGCACCCCCGAGGGAGCCGATGAAGCCATTCAGCTGTTTGATGGGCCCTATGGCCTCTATGTGAAGCAGGGCAAGGTCAACGCCTCGCTGCCCGAGGGCACCACGGCCGAGACCATCACCCTGGAGCAGGCGGTGGAGCTGCTGGCTGCCAAGGCCACCACCGCCAAGGGCAAAGGACGCGGCAAGAGCGCAGCAGCCGGCAGCCGAAAACCCAGCAGCAAAGCCTCCAGCGCCAAATCCGCCGCGAAACCCGCCGCCAAAAAAGCGCCCGCCACCACCAAAAGCGGGCGACTGCGAGCCAGTGCGGTGCGGATCATCCGCGCCGCCGACAGCTGATGGTCCAAGCCGCCTCACGGGCCACCCCGGCAGTGGCGGCAGTGCTGACGCTGCTGCTGGGAAGCTGCAGCGGCACCCCCTTTGGCGATCAGCTGGCCCGCAGCTTTTCGGCCCCTGCTCAAGAGCCCAACGCCCAAGCGCCACAAGCAGCGCCCAGCCAGCCAGCAGCGACAGCCAAGCAACCATCAACAGCACCGCCCAAAACGCCTGATCTGCCGCGCCCCGAACCGGCCCGCAAGGTGCAGGTGATGCCACCGGCGCCGTATCGCATCACGATCCAGCTGCCGGCAGCTGATCCATCGGCCCCGGCCGAAGTGGTCACCGAAGCCTTGCGTAAGGCCGGCGTGCCCTTTGAGGTGGAAATGATCGAGCGGGTCAATGCCAACGCTGGCTCGAGCCCAGCGCAGGCGCCCGCACCGGCTGCAGCGCCCAGACCCGCACCAGCACCCAAGCCCCGTTGATGAGCAGCCAGCACAAGCCCCTGAGCCAAAGCCAGGCGCGAGCGCTGACCGAAACGGCCTATCTGGCTTCGGCAACGGCACTGCTCTGGATTGCGCTCTATTACCTGCCGGTGGGCAGCCCCCTGTTCAGGCTGGCTTTGCCCTTGCCGTTGGCGCTGCTGCAACTGCGCCGCGGCTGGCGTTGCGCCATTGAAGGCCTGGCGGTGAGCGGGCTGTTGCTGGTAGCGCTGATGGGGCCGATTCGCGGGCCGTTGGTGGTGTTTCCCTATGGCGCGTTGGCGCTGTGGCTGGGTTGGTGCTGGCGGCGCCGGGTCAGCTGGTGGTGGAGCTGGGGTGTGGGCAGCGTGATCGGCGCTGCAGGCTTTCTGGTGCGGGTGGCGGTGCTCTCGGTGCTGGTGGGTGAAAATCTTTGGGTGGTGATCACCAGCGCAGCCGCCGGTCTGCTGGAGCGGCTGCTGGGGCTGGTGGGCCTGGCTGGCGGGATCGATCTGCTGCAGGTCCAGATCGCCGCTGTACTGCTGGTTTGGGTGCAGAACGGCATCGTCGTTCTGGCGCTGCATGCCGTCGCCTACTGGATTTTTCCAAGACTCAAAGCACCGATCAGTGAGCCCCCCAACGCCCTGCGCGCGTTGGTGGCGCTCGACCCGCTCTAAGTGGAGCTCACCCCCCTGCTGCTGCTAGCGGGCACCGAAACCGCAGCCATCGAGGGGATCTCAGCGGCTGGTGCCAGTGCGCAAGCGCGTCGATTCACGGCCGCTGCCGACGCCGAGCTGCTGCTGCTGGGGCCGGCCGCCCCAAGGGTGCATGCCCTGCCGCCCCTGCCGGCAGGGGTCAGCCCAGCCCTGATCGGCCATGTGGTGCTGCGTGAGCTGCAGTTGCTGCAGCTCACGCAGGTGATCGATCTGGGGGCCCCCGTGGCACCGGCAGTGCCGCACCTGCGGCTACCCGCCCCCGAAAGCAGTGGTCCTGCCGCCTGCCTGAGCAGCGGCACAGCGATGCCGGTGCTGCGGGTCGAGCGCCTGTTGCAGCGGGCAGATCGGTTGTGCCAGCACTGGCCAGCCGGCGCACCCGTGTTGTTGTGTGAATGCGTCCCCGGAGGGACCAGCACGGCCCTGGCCGTGCTCGAGGGTCTGGGCATTGCGGCCATTGGGCTGGTGGGCGGCAGCCTGCGGCAGCCCGTGCATGGGCTCAAGGCACAGCTGGTGCAGCGGGGCCTGGCGGCTGCCGGGCTGCAACAGCAGGCCAGCGGCGCTCTTGCCGGCAGCGCGCTGGCCCGAGCGGTGCTGGCAGCGGTGGGCGATCCAATGCTGGTCCTAGCTGCTGGTCTGTGCCTGAACCTGGCGGGCCGGGGGCATCAGGTGGTGCTGGCCGGCGGCAGCCAGATGGCCGCCGTGCTGGCCCTGGCCCTGGCCCTGGCCCCAGAAGCAGCGCGGCAGCAGCTGGCCGCCCATGCCCAGGTGGTGACGACCGCCTGGGTGCTGAGCGATCCAGGCAACGACCTGAGGCTGCTGGTTGAGCGCATCGGCCAGCGCTGGGGTGTAGCGCCCCAGCTGCAGGCCTCAAGCCTGCGCTTTGGGAGCTGCCGTAACCCTGCCCTGCGCGACTACGAGCGCGGTTTCATCAAAGAAGGGGTCGGCGCCGGCGGGCTCGCCTGGCTGTGGGAGCAGAGCGGCCGCAGCCCGGAGGCGCTGGCTGCTGCCTGTGATCGGGCGATGGAAAGCTGGGCGAGCGGCTGAGCGCTCCTTAGCTGTGGCCTGCGTTCGGGCCTTAGGGTCAGCTTTTGCGAGCGCGCATCGTGCTGAGCCGCCGCTTGGTGTTGCAGGGCGCCTTGGCTGCAGCTGGCCTTACGGCCCTGCATGGCTGCAGCAATCGGCGGGGTCCCCAGTTGCTCAGTACAGCTGGTGCCATGCCGAAAGCCTGGCTTTCAGCGTTGCCTAGCCCATGGAGCCTGGACGATCAGCTCCAAAGCGAACAGATCATTGCCCGGCTCACTGAGCGCTCCACACGTGCAGGCTTGGTCGCCCTGAGCGACGGCTGGGCCAGCAACTTGAAACCCCAGCTTTGGCAGCCCATCAAGGCTGACCCGCTGCTGGCGCGACTGGTTGCATCAGCCGCCGCGGTGAGCCGTCTCTATGGCTCGCCCGATGCTGCGCCACTGGCTTACCCCTGGGCCTTTAGCCCCTGGGTGGTGGCCCTGCGCAACCACAGCGAACTCGCCCAGGCGGCTTCTCAGAGCTGGGAGGTGCTGCTTGAGCCGCGTCTTAAAGGTCAAGTGGTGCTGCCCTCGAGTCCGCGCATCAGCATCGAACTGATGGGGGCTGATCCCAAGCGGGTGCGCCAACTCAGGGGCCAGGCGCTGGCCTACGACGAAGCCCAGGCGCTCAACCTGCTGCTGGGCGGCGACGCCCAGGCTGCTGTGTTGCCCTTGCAACGGCTGGTGCCGCTGCTGCGGCGCGACCCGCGCCTGCAGGTGGTGCTGCCAAGCAGTGGAGCACCGTTGAGCTGGCAGCTGCTGCTCAGGCCCGCCTCAGCCCAAGAGCCATTGCCGCTGAGCTGGATGGAGCAGATCCTGGTGCCGCCCCTGCTCAGCCGTGCTCTGCAGGGGGGCTGGGTGCCGCCGCTGCCGCGCGCTGAGCTTGAGGCAGCTGCAGCGGGCCTGCCCGGCGCCCTGCGGGCACTGGTGCTGCCGCCTGATGCGGTGCTGCAGCGCTGCTGGAGCCTGCCGCCGCTACCCACGCGGCAGCGGCTGCTGTGGCAAACGCTGTGGGATGCGGCGGCGCCCTAATCCCACAGACGCCGCCCCGGCGCTGCAGCCAGGCGCTGGTGCGTGTCAGCAAGCAGGCTGGGAATGTCGAGTCCGTGGGGACAGCGCGGTAAGCAAGCACCACAGCTGGCGCAGGCCTCGGCATTGACGGTTTCCCACCAGTGGCCGGCGCGGTTGATCAGGTTGTAACGCTCGGCGGCGAACACCTCCATGCCATGGCCCACGGCCAGGTTGCGCAGCCTGAGCAACGCCGGAATCGGCACCTCGTTGGGGCAGGGCAGACAGGCGCGGCACTGGCCGCAGCGCTCCGCCGCCAGGCGCTGGCGAGCGGCTGCCTCAAGGTTGGCCAAAGCAGCGCGGTGCTGTGGGCCGAGCCAGCTGCCGTCCACCCTGGCGCTGGGACCGGCAAGGGCGTTGGCCCAGCTCAGATCGCTGGGCTGCTCAGCCCCAAGGGTCAAGGTGGAGATCCCCTGATCTAGCAAAAAGCGGTAGGCCAGCTCCAAGGGGTGATACGGGGCGCAGTCGGCGACCAGCTCGGGCGGCGGGTCATACAGGCGGCCACCCTTGTCGGCCGGCGAAATCGCCATCACCCCGATGCCGCTGGCTAGGGCGGCGCGGGCCACAGGCAGGCGCTCCTGATCAAACAGATGCAGGTGCAGGCTGCAGAAGCGAAACAGTCCCGACGCCAGCGCCGCATCGATCAGATCGGTGCTGCCATGGCTGCTGAAGCCGACCTGAAGCACCAGCCCCTCACCCAAGGCCCAGGCCAGCAACTCGGCCCCAGGCCCCTTGGTAGCCCAGCTCAGATGGTCGCTGCGGTTGATGCCGTGCACGGCCAGGCCCGCCAGCTGGGGCACACCAAGGCGCTGGAGCATGGCGCGGAGCTGTTGCTTGGCCTCAGCCAACTCAGGGCCCGGCATGATCTTGCTGGTGATCAGCCAGCCCCCCTCGGGAGCGATAGCTTCGCGGCCCAGCACCGCTAGGCCCTGCCCCAGAAAGGTTTCGGCCGGCCCATAGGCCGCCGCGGTTTCGATGTGGTTGATGCCCGCTGCAGCGGCGGCACGCAACACGGACTCCATCTGGGCCGGGCCAGAGAGCGCCCGCATCGTGCCGAGGCTGAACGGCGAGACCGCCGCCAGATCTCCGAAGCGTCTACGCACCGGGGGCGGCGGGCTCGTCGGGTTCTGCGGCATCGTCAGGTTCCGGTGCATCGCCGCCCGAATCGAGCAGGGGTTCCGGCTGGGCCTTGCTCAAATGCCGCACCAGATCGGCTGGGGAGGTGCTGTCGAGGAAACGGCGGAAATCCTCCCGGTCCTCGGCATCGGCTTCCGCATCGACGGGGATCGACGCATCAGCGACCACCTCCTCCAGCATCCAGATGCCACTGCCGGTGCGCAGCGCCAGGGCGATGGCATCACTGGGCCTGGCATCAAGCTCCTGCTGCTGGCCCTCCTCTGGCCCGCTGAGCTTGAGCACCGCGCGAAAGGTGCTTTCTTCGATGGCGTGCACAATGACTCGCTCCAGCACCAGGTGGCCGGCCTCAAGCAAGCTCACCATCAGGTCGTGGCTCAGCGGTCGTGCTGGCTCCTGGCCGCTGAGACCAGCCAGGATGTTTTGAGCCTGGGCCTGGTCGATCCAGATCGGCACCTGCCGCCGGCCCGACGGGTCGCGCAGCAGCACGATCGGGCTACGGCTGGCCGCATCAAGGGCAATGCCCGCGACGCTCATCTCGACCATGGCAGCCGTGCGTCCTTTGCCCGATTATGGCCAGCATCTCCCCACTGCGGTGCTGCAATGTTCACCGGACTGGTGCAGGCCATCGGCACGCTCAGGCGCGATAGCAGCCAATTGCGCATCAGCTGGAAGGACAGCGACGCGCTGCTGCAGCCCTTGCAGCTGGGTGACAGCGTGGCGGTCGATGGCGTCTGCCTGACCGTGGCGACGTTGGCGAGCCATGGTTTCAGTGCTGATGTCAGCGGCGAAACGCTGCAGCGCACCACCCTCGGCAGCAAGGCCGAACGGGGCGAGGCCGTCAATCTTGAGCCTGCCCTGCGCCTGGCCGATCGCCTCGGCGGGCACCTGGTGAGCGGTCACATCGATGGCACCGGAGAGGTGGTCGCCATCGAAGCGCAGGCGGAGGCGTGGCGTCTCGCTTTGCGCTGGAGCGAGCCGCGCTTTGGGCGCTACATCTGCGAGAAAGCGAGCGTGGCGGTCAACGGCATCAGCCTCACGGTGGCCGGCTGCTCGCAAGACGGCCAAGACTTTTGGATTGCCGTGATCCCCCACACTTGGAGCCATACGACCTTGCAGCACCTGCGCAAGGGCGAGCTGGTCAATCTGGAAGCTGATCTACTCGCCAAGTACGCCGAACGCCTGCTGACGTCGAGGCAACAGCGCGACGAGCCTCCCCCAGGCTCAGCGCCCCAGAGCAGCATCAACGAAAACTGGCTGAACGAGCACGGCTGGGCCTGACAACCCCTGCGCCCATGACTACGTTCAAAGAGTTCTGAACGCAGACCATGGCGAGCAACGCAGACCTCGAACTCACCTCAGCGCAGGGACTGCGCGCCTTCACCATGGCCGAGGGGATCGTGCTGCTTGTGCTCGGGGTTCTGGCCTTGGTGTTTCCCGTGATTGCTTCGGCTTGGGTCACCGTGATTGTGGCCATTGCCTTTGCCGTCGGAGGCATCGTCGGCTGGATCAGCACCCTCTCACGCGCACGCCGGCTGAGCCGCTGGCACTGCTTCTGGCGGTTGGTTACCTCCACCCTGTTTCTGGTGGTGGGCTTCTGGATCATTCAGCAGTTCAGTGCCGGTCCACTGAGCGCTGGCATGCAGGTGGCCGCACTGGCCTATGCGATCGGCATTGTCTTTCTGGTTGAAGGTGTGGTGGCGACGCTTGTTTCGCTCTCCCACACCGATCGCCGCGGCTGGGGCTGGGGCCTAGCCAATGGCGTGGTCACCCTGATCCTCGGGGTGCTGATCTTGAGCATGAAGGCCTGGGGATTGCTCTCGGTGCTGGGGATCCTGGTCGGAATCAGCTTTTTGTTCAGTGGATTGGACTTACTGGCCTTCAGCGCCGCATTCCACAGCGACGGCGACTAAAGCGCGTCAATCAGCTGCAGCCTCGAGCGGTGAGAGCCAGATCGAGCCGCTCTCTTTGTGCAGTTCGATCTTGAACTCCTGGCCTGGCTCCAGTCCCATGCGTCGGGTGTAGGCATTGCCGATCAGCAGGTTGCCATTGCCGTGCACCCGCGTGCGGAACTCGGCCTGGCGCCCCTTGGCGCCTTGACCACCCGAGGAAGAGACGGCAGGAAGCACATAGCCCTTGGCCTCAACCAGAGCCCTGTAAAAACTCTTTTTGAGCAAGCGGCCACTGGGGCCCACATAACCGCAGGCGCGAGCGATCTGATCTTCAGGCCTGTCACTCAACGATCGCGCCTTATCGAGCAAGGCCTGACCGACGAGCATCGTGTTGGAGCCAGCTGCTCCTGGGTCCCTGTCGTATGCCATGGCTGGAACGCTTGCCCAGGGCTGTGTCACTGTGCCGAAATTGTGCCGATCAACCATGGCCATCGGCAAGGGCCAACGGTGAACTGTGCCAAGTCGCTGATCACGTCAGCCAAGCAGGCCGCATGCGATCAACTCAAAGCAGATAAAGAATGCCGTAGAGCACGACCCAGATGCCATCAACAAAATGCCAATAGAGCTCGGCGGCTTCCAGGCCAAAGTGCTCACTCTGGCTGATGCGACCGCCCTGGCGGGCTTGCCACCACACAATCAAGATGCAGATCACCCCAAGGGTGACGTGCAGGCCATGAAAACCTGTGAGGGCATAAAAGGTGCTGGCAAACAGGTTGTCGCGAAGGCCAAAGGGCAACGAAAAATATTCGACCATCTGTCCAGCCAGAAAAGCCGCACCAAGGCCGCCGCTCAACAACAACCAACGGCGGCAAGCCTGCATCGCTCCCTGGCGGCAGCAGCTGCCAGCGCGGTGAAAGGTCAGGCTGCTGATCAGCAACAACACCGTGTTGATGGTCGGCAGCAGCAGCTCCAGCTCATAGATCGCTCCGCTTGGCAGCGGGTTGACCGCCTTGAAGGTGAGATAGGCAGCAAAAAAACCAGCAAAGGTCATGCCGTCGGCCACCAGGAACGTGGCCAGGCCAAACAGGCGAAAGTCAGCGTGCCCATGCTCTCCAGCCGCGCTCAACCCCTCATGGGCTGGATCACTTGTCAGGGCAGCGGGTTCAGGTCCATCAGCGAGGGGCTGCAGGCGGGTATCCATGGTCAAAACAGGGGGCAGGGGGACAAGGGCATCGCCGAGGATCAGGACTTGCCCTGGGCCCAGAGGTCCTTCCCGCTCAACCGGTTGACCTCAACGGTTCCAGGGGTTTCTCCATAGCCATAGGGCTCTGTGACCAACGGGGCTTCACCAATCCAGTTCTCGACCGGTGGGGGCGAACTGGTGAGCCACTCAGGCGTCAGGGCATTCCAGGGGTTATCACCGGCGTGCTGGCCGCGCATAGCGGTGAGCACCACATTGATCAGCAGTGGCAGCGTGCTCACGGCCATCAACAGCGCTCCAACGCTGCTGACCTGATTCCAGGTGGTGAACGCAGGGTCATATTCGGCCACACGGCGCGGCATGCCGTTGAGGCCAAGCCAATGCTGGGGAGCAAAACAGAGGTTGAAGCCGATGAAGGTGAGCACAAAATGAAGACGGCCAAGATCTTCGTTCAGCAGCCTGCCTGTGAATTTGGGATACCAGTGATAGAGAGAGGCGAAGATCACGAACACCGAACCGCCATAAACGATGTAGTGAAAATGACCGACTACAAAGTAGGTGTCATGCACATGAATATCGAAAGGAACCTGCGCCAACGCAACACCAGTGATGCCACCGAAGACAAAATTGAAGATGAAGGCACAGGAGAACAAAACAGCACTGTTGAGCGCGATTTTGCCGCCCCAGAGTGTTGCCAGCCAATTGAAGAATTTGATGCCTGTCGGAACAGCAATAAACGATGTGGCAATCGTGAAAAAGAGCCGCATCCAAGGGGGCGTACCACTGGTGAACATGTGGTGAGCCCAGACGATCAAGCCCAGCACAACGATGGCCATGATGGAGTAAACCATCGTGGTGTAACCGAACAAAGGCTTGCGTGCATGCACCGGCAGAATCTCGCTGACCAACCCAAAGGCCGGCAGCACCATGATGTAAACAGCAGGGTGTGAGTAGAACCAAAACAGGTGTTGATACACCACCACGTTGCCGCCCAGTTGAGGATTAAAAAATCCTGTGTGGGCAATGATGTCAAAGCTCAGCAGAATCAACGTGCCAGCCAGCACAGGGGTTGCTAGCACCACAAGAATGCTGGTACCAAGCATGGCCCAGCAAAACATGGGCAGCTGCATCAATTTCAGCCCTGGTCTGCGCAGCTTGAGCACGGTGGCAATGAAATTAATGCCGCCAAAAATGGAGCTGCCGCCAAGCAGCAACACGCTCAGAATCCAGACGATCTGACCGGCCGCAGGGGTTGTCAGGCTCAACGGCGGGTAGGCGGTCCAACCTGACTGCGAAGCAGCACCAGCAAGGAAATAGCTGCTGATCAGCAGAATACCCGCCGGCGGAATCAACCAAAACGCCACAGCGTTGAGGCGGGGGAAAGCCATATCACGGGCGCCCACGTAAAAGGGAATGAGGTAATTGCCAAAAGCGCCATTCACCACAGGCACGATCCACAAAAAGATCATGATCGTGCCGTGCAGCGTCAGCACCTCGTTGTAGGTATCGCGACTGACGAAATCAGACATTGGGCTGGCCAGCTCAGTGCGAATCACACCGGCCAGAGCACCACCAATCAGATAAAACGCAAACCCACACACCAGGTACTGCAACCCAATCACCTTGTGATCGAGACTGAAGCTGAAATATTTGAACCATCCCTGCGGTTGCAGGCTGCGGGGCTCAAGTTCGGCTGGGGTGAAGGCAGTCATGGGAGAAAAGAACGTTGAGCTCAGGCGATCGGACTGGTGCTCATGCTTGTGCTGGCTGAGGCCAAGGTGGCTGGGGTGTTGCTCTTGAGCCAGTCGTCAAATGCATCGGGTTCATGCACCACCACGGTGGAACGCATTCCGCCGTGATACGGGCCGCACAGCTCAGCGCACACAATCGGATAACTACCAGCACGCGTCGGCGTGAAGGTCAGCAGGGTGGGCTGGCCAGGAATCACATCTTGTTTGAGCCGAAACTGCGGCACCCAAAAGGCATGAATCACGTCCTTGGCCTCCATGCGCAGCTCCACTGGCTGCCCCAACGGCACATGCAGCTCCCCTGAGGTGATGCCAGGACCCGGGTAATGAAAGATGAACGCGAACTGCATCGCCGTGACATCGACTGGCAGCACTGCAGGGCCCTCACCGCTTTGTGCGCTGCGGCCAATACCACCCCAAATGCGCTCAGCCGTTGAATCGGCCGATGGCTCAACAGAGGTGGTCTGGTACGCGACCTGCTCAGCGGCGGCCAGCATGGCGCTGTGGTCGTGAAAGGAGGCCATGCCCCCCATGCGCTCATAGATGTCGTAGCTGTAGATGCCGACAAACAGCACCACGACCGCAGGAATTGCGGTCCAAACAATCTCCAAGGGGAGATTGCCTTCGATCGCCGCGCCATCGCCTGTGTCACCAGCGCGGCGGCGAAAGCGCACGAGGCTGTAGATCAACAGCCCGACGATGCCCAGGAACAGCACCGTGCCAATGCTGAACAGCACCTCAAACAGCGCGTCGTAGACCGGGGCGTTGCTGCTGGCATCAACCGGCAGCAACTTGACGTTGTGCCCGACCCAAAGCCCGGCAAGGGTAAGCACCATGCCGATCAGCAACGTGATCAGTGCGGTGGGCACGGCCATGGCACCAGTTCAGCGAGCCAATGGACTCACGTTATGGAGTTAGGCCCGCTTGCGTGCTGTTGATCTTGAGATGCACGCAGATTGAGATCTGCTGCAGGCAGCCCCAAGCAGGCGCTTCAGGGGATGTTGGTGCTGTGTTTCAAAACCGCGACCTGATCGCCACGGGGGCACCACTTCGAAACAGCCTCCCTAGGTTGACGCCAGTCGCCTCGGCCTGCTGTGCTCACCCGCTGGAGCGAAGAACTTCTCTCCACGCGACTGGCCCAGCTGTGCAGCCACTTGGTGGTTGCGCTGGTCGCCCTGGTCGGCATTGGCGGTGCCACGCGAGTGATGGAGGCCGGTCTGGCCTGCCCCGACTGGCCGCTTTGCTACGGCTCGTTGCTGCCGGGCGGGCGCATGAACATGCAGGTTTTCCTGGAGTGGTTTCACCGGCTTGATGCCTTTGTGGTGGGGGTTGCCCTGCTGGTGCTCTGCAGCGTCAGCGTTTGGCAGCGCCGGCAACTGCCGCGCTGGCTGCCCTGGCTGAGCGGCGCTGCTCTGCTGCTGGTGATGGTGCAGGGCGGACTGGGCGCCCTCACCGTGCTGGCACTGCTGCCCAGTGCGGTGGTGACAGCACATCTGGCTACGGCACTGCTGCTGGTTGCTCTCTTGAGTGCCACCAGCCAGCAGCTGCTAGGCCTCCGTGCACGAGCGCAAGCCAGCAGCCCCCCCTGGCTCTGGATGGTGCTGGCAGCGATCAGCCTGGCGGCCGTGCTGGGGCAATGCCTTGTCGGCGGCTTGATGGCCAGCCAATGGGCAGCTAAAGACTGTTTGACAGCAGGTGTGGGCTGTCAATGGCTCCAAGCCCATCGCCATCTCGGCAGCATCGCCGCAGGCGCTGTTGGCGTGCAGGCGCTATTGGCTCTCAAGCAAGGGCTGCAACCCATTGTGCGGGCCCTGAGTCTGAGCGCAGTGGTGTTGGTGCTGCTGCAGCTCGGGCTTGGACTGAGCAGCTGGCACTTGCAACTGCAGGCACCACTGCTCACCGTCGCCCATCAGGTTGTGGCTTCGTTGCTGGTGGCGGTTCTGGCCGCCGGATTAAGCCGCGAGGTCGCCCATGGTTAGCGCCACCGTCCACGCCCAAACCACGGCCGCTTGCAACGAGCGTGCACGGCCCAAGGCCAAACTGCCGGCCTGGCTGGAGATCGCCAAGCCCAGGCTGATCCCCCTGCTGCTGGCCACCACCGCCGGAGGCATGGCCTTGAGTGAGGGCTGGCCAGCCAGCAGCGCGACCATCAGCCTCACCCTGCTGGGCGGCAGCCTGGCTTCAGCCGCTGCCGGCATTTTGAACTGCCTCTGGGAGCAGGAACTCGACGGCCGTATGCAACGCACAAGCGGCCGGGCGCTGCCCTCAGGCCGCCTGGCCCAGGGCGCGGCCATGTCCCTTGCCGTGGCCATGACGACAGCTTCGGTGCTGGTGTTGTGCCTAGGCGCCAACCCGCTGGCGGCGGCATTGGCCCTGCTGGGCTTGTGCAGCTATGTGCTGCTGTACACGGCGCTGCTGAAACCGCGTACCGCACAAAACATTGTGATTGGCGGGGTCGCAGGAGCGATTCCGCCCCTGGTGGGTGCCGCAGCGATCAGCGGTCATCTGAGCTTGGGAGCCTGGTGGTTGTTTGCCCTGGTGATGGTGTGGACGCCAGCCCATTTCTGGTCGCTTGCGTTGTTGCTGCGCGATGACTACCGCGAAGTCGGCATTCCGATGCTGCCTGTGGTCAAAGGGGTCGCCGTCACGGTGCGCGGGATTCAGACCTATGCCTGGTTGACCGTGCTGGTGAGCCTGCTGGGCGCACTGGTCTTACCCACTGGAGGGGTGCTTTACGGGCTGCTGGTGATTCCCTTCAATGCAAGGCTGCTGCAGCAATGCCACGCCTTACGCCAGCGTCCCGAGGACCCTGCGGCGGCCCGGGGTGTGTTCCGCTGGTCGATTTTTTATCTGTTTGGCGTCTGCCTGCTGCTGCTGCTGGCCCGCTCACCCCAAGGATCCGGGCTCGCGGTTGGTGAACTGATGGCCCTGCTACCACCCCTGCAGGGCCTCTAGATTCACCCCAGCGCCGAGACCAGGAGATCCCACGGCTTGAGCACTGGATTGTCCACCGGCTTGATCGAGCTCCAGAACCTCAGCAAGCGCTATGGCGCAGCCCGGCGCGGCGATGGCGGCGTCGTTGCCCTTGACGGGCTGTGCTTGAGCGTGCCCGAAGGCTGCCTGTTTGGCCTACTGGGGCCCAATGGAGCGGGCAAGACCACCACGCTGCGCATTTTGTGCACCCTGCTGGCTCCCGATGAGGGCAGCGTGCACATCGCTGGCATCGATGCCCTGCGCGATCCGCGAGCTGTAAGGCGTCTGCTGGGCTACGTGGCCCAAGAAGTGGCGATCGACAAGATCCTCAGCGGCCGCGAGCTGCTTGAACTCCAGGGCGATCTCTATCACCTGGATCGCCAGCAGCGCGATCAGCGCATCGCTGAACTGATCGCCTTGCTGGGCATGGCCGATTGGATCGACCGCCGCTGCGGCAGTTATTCAGGGGGTATGCGGCGCCGCCTCGATTTGGCCGCGGGCTTGTTGCACAGTCCCAAGGTGCTGGTGCTCGATGAACCCACTGTCGGGCTCGACATTGAGAGCCGCAGTGCCATCTGGCAGGTGCTGCGGCAGCTCGCCAGCAGCGGCACCACCGTGCTGCTCAGCAGCCACTACCTCGAAGAGGTCGACGCACTGGCCGACCAGCTGGCCATCATCGAAGGCGGCCGCGTGATCGCCTCCGGGTCACCGACAGACCTCAAAGCCGCACTGGGGGGCGATCGGGTCACCCTGCGGGTTCGCGAGTTCAGCTCTGAAACGGAAGCCGAGCGCGTGCGCGCGCTGCTCGAGGCCTGCAGCGGGGTGCGCCAGGTTGTGGTCAACCGGGCCCAGGGGTTCTCGCTCAACCTGGTGATCGAGCACGACGGGGTGATCGAGCAGCTCAGGCGTCAGCTGGCAGAAGCCGACCTGCCGGTCTTTGCCCTAGCCCAAAGCCGCCCCAGCCTCGATGATGTTTACCTGCAGGCCACCGGCCGCACCTTGATGGATGCGGAACTGGCCGTGGCTGGCAGCCGCGATGCCAAGGCCGAACGCAAACAGAGCATGCGTTAACCGATGACCAGCGCCAATCCCCCCCTGAGCACCGCAACCGGCAGAGGCAGCCTCGAAGGCTCAGCCTTCGCTGAAATCAGCCAGGAGACCCTGGCCCTGACCCGGCGACTGTTTGTGCAGCTGGCCCGTCGCCCGTCCACCCTGGTGGCGGGGGTGTTGCAACCACTCATCTGGCTGATTCTGTTTGGGGCTCTGTTTGCCAAAGCTCCCGAGGGCTTGCTTCCAGGGGGGCTGAGCTATGGACGCTTTCTGGGTGCCGGGGTGATCGTGTTCACCGCGTTCAGCGGTGCCCTCAACGCCGGGTTGCCGGTGATGTTTGATCGCGAATTTGGCTTCCTCAATCGTCTGCTGGTCGCCCCGTTGCGTTCACGCAGCTCGATCGTTCTGGCGTCGGTGCTGTACATCACAACGCTGAGCCTGCTGCAGAGCGCTGCGATCATGGGCACCGCCGCTGTGCTGGGTTACGGCTGGCCAGGAGCGGGCGGTCTTGTGTTGGTGCTGATCACCCTGCTGTTGCTGGTGTTTGCGGTGACCGCCCTGAGCCTGGGGCTGGCTTTTGCCCTGCCGGGCCACATCGAGTTGATTGCGGTGATCTTTGTGGCCAACCTGCCCTTGCTGTTTGCCAGCACGGCCCTGGCCCCGTTGAGTTTCATGCCGAGCTGGCTGGGGTGGCTTGCAGCCCTAAATCCCCTTACCTTCGCCATAGAACCGATTCGGGCCGCTTACGGCGGCGAACTCTCCCTCCATGCCGTCGTGCTGAACGCTCCCTACGGTCAGCTCACCAGCGGCACCTGCCTGGGAGTGCTCGCCGCCTTGGCCACCGGATTGTTTCTGGCGATCCGCCCTTTGTTGGATCGCAAACTCTCCTGATCCCCAAAGGCCGTGCCTGACCCCCTACAGCTGCCCCATCAGGACCGCCCCGATCCAGCGGTTCTGCTGATCGACGCGGTGATCAACCGCCAAAGCGAGCTGGCCCTACGCCTGAGTCAACAGATCGTGCACCGCCAAGGCGTGAGCGCTTTTGAGCGTGTTGTGCAATCAAACGTGCTGAGAACCTGCGGGGAGGACGGAGCCTTCTGGCTGCGCCAGCAACTGGGTGAAGTCCAGCACCAAGCCGCAGCTGCCCCAAGCGCAGCAAGCATGGGCAGCTTGATCAAGGAGGCCCTACACGAAGCGGTGGCGCCATGGCGCAGCCAAGAACCAGCTGCCGACTCGCCCAATGAGGGGCTCAGCCAGGCACCAGATCCCTGGGATCTCAACCCGCCGCTGCGCGCCACCGCCAGCACCCCCGCGAGCGGCCAACCGGCACCGCGTCCGGCTGATCTGGCCGAATGGCGCTCCTGGCTCTGCAGCGATGCAGCCTGACAACCGGGTTCCAGAGCGCGCTGCTGGCCTGATCGTCTCCGTTCAGGCCCCGGAGGGATCTCCCCTGCGCCATCCGGATGTGATCGCAGCCATGGCCGAAGCGGCCCTGGCCAATGGGGCCAGCGGAGTCAGGCTGGAGAGCCCCGAGCACATTGGTGCCGTGCGGCGGCGCTGTCCAGACGCGCTGATCATCGGCCTGTGGAAACGCTCCTACCCAGACAGCCCTGTGTACATCACGCCCGGCTGGAATGAAATCAGCGCGGTCTGGGCCGCCGGCGCCGATGTGATCGCTCTTGATGCGACCGAACGTCCCAGGCCTGATGCGCAGGAGCTGCCTGAACTGATCAAGCGCGCCCGCCAGGAGCTGGGCGCGCCGCTGATGGCTGACATCGACACCTTGGCCAATGGTGTGCGGGCTGCCGAGCTGGGCTGCCCGTGGGTGGGCACAACCCTGTTTGGCTACACCGAGACCACGGCAGGGCAGAAGCCACCAGCCTGGGACCTGCTGCCCCAGCTCAAAAGCCAGCTTGCTCAAAGCGTGAGCCTGATCTGCGAAGGCGGCATTGCCAGCGCCGAGCAGGCTCGCCGCGCCCTTGATCAGGGGGCTGATGCGGTCGTGGTCGGAACCGCCATTACGGGCATTGACCTGCAGGTCGCCGCCTATTGCAAAGCCCTCGGTTGAGAACCGAGGGCTAATGGCATCGCAAGGCGATCAGCGTGTAGCAGCAGGGCTGCTCACATCATGCCGGGCATACCCATGCCACCCATGCCGCCCATGCCTCCCATACCACCCATGCCATCCATGCCGCCACCACCGGCCGGGGGCGCGGGCGGCTCGGGCTTGTCGGCGATCACCGCTTCGGTGGTGATCAGCAGACCGGCGATCGAGACGGCATCCTGCAGGGCCAGGCGCACCACTTTGGCCGGATCAAGAATGCCGGCGGCCAGCAGATCTTCATAGACGCCGCTGGCGGCGTTGAAGCCCTTGCCCAGGCGCTGGATCTCGGCGGCGACGACGGCACCGTCGGCACCAGCGTTGTGGGCGATCTGGCGGACCGGTTCGCTGAGGGCGCGCTGCACGATTTCGACGCCTGTGCGCTCGTCACCGCTGCAGGAGGCCGCAAGGGCATCAAGCCCGCCAGCCAGCTCCAGCAAGGTGGTGCCGCCGCCGGCAATGATGCCTTCTTCGATGGCGCAGCGTGTGGCATTGAGGGCATCCTCAATGCGCAGCTTGCGGTTCTTGAGCTCGGTCTCGGTGGGAGCACCCACCTTGATGACGGCCACACCGCCGGCGAGTTTGGCAATGCGCTCGTTCAGCTTCTCTTTGTCGTAATCCGAATCGGTGGCCTCGAGTTCGCGCTTGATCGCGGCGACCCTCTCGTTGACGGCCGCCTGATGATCACCGCTGGCCACGATCGTGGTGTCGTCTTTGGTGATGGTGATGGTGCGGGCGCTGCCCAGATCGCCCAGGCCCACCTTGTCGAGGGTCATGGCACGGTCTTCGCTGACGAGCGAAGCGCCGGTCAAGATGGCGATGTCGGCGAGCATGGCCTTGCGGCGGTCACCAAAACCGGGAGCCTTGACCGCTGCCACCTGGAGCACGCCGCGGTTCTTGTTGACGACCAGGGTGGCTAAGGCCTCACCGTCGATGTCGTCGCAAAGAATCAGCAGCGGCCGGCCGCTGCGGGTGACGGCCTCGAGCACCGGCACCAGATCGGCCACAGCGCTGATCTTGCGATCGGTGATCAGAACCAGCGGGTTCTCGAACACGCACTCGCGGCGGTCCTGATCGGTAATGAAATACGGCGAGGCATAACCGCGATCGAAGGCCATGCCTTCGGTCACCTCAAGTTCGGTGGCCAGGCTCTTGCTCTCTTCAACGGTGATGACTCCGTCAGCAGTGACCTTGGCCATGGCCTCGGCGATCATCTGACCGATTTCGGCATCACCGCCCGAGCTCACGGTTGCCACCTGGCGGATGGCATCACCGGCCACCGACTGGGCGCGCTGCTGCAGGCCCGCAACCACCTGGGCCACGGCTTTCTCCATGCCCTTGCGCAGCACCATGGGGCTGGCGCCAGCGGCGACATTACGCAGACCTTCGCGCACCAGAGCTTGGGCCAGCACCGTGGCGGTGGTGGTGCCGTCGCCAGCGGTGTCTTTGGTCTTGGAGGCGACCTGCTGCATCAGCTTGGCGCCCAGGTTTTCGAACGGATCGTCGAGTTCGATTTCCTTGGCGATGGTGACCCCGTCATTGACGATGTCGGGGGCGCCGTATTTCTTTTCGAGCACCACATTGCGGCCGCGGGGGCCGATGGTCACCTTGACCGCATCGGCCAGGGCGTTGACACCTCGCTCCAGCGAGGCGCGCGACTGGTCAGAGAAGCGAATCAACTTGGCCATGGGCCGGCATATGCAATGAGCTGGCCACAGGCTCCCATGACGAGGTAGCGCCTGGCTGGTGGGGAAAGCCGAATCATCGTGGCGAGCCAGGATGCAGAGCCCTCCAGCCCTCGATAGGGTCAGGCCATGGAGGATCTGCTGCAGAACGCCCTGGAGTCAGCGGCCGAGGAAGCTCTGGGGCCGGGCCTGCCCAGCGCCAACCCGCTTGTGTTCATTGCGATCACGAGCGTTGGACTGCTGATGGCCCTGGTCTATGTCCCGATCCGGGTGTTTCTCACGATGACGGCACGCAGCCGCCGGCTGAAGCTGCTGCAGCGCATTCGCAAGTTGCGCGACGAACTGAGCCCCTCCTGATCAGCGCATCACCATGCCGCCATCGACCTGCAGCACCTGGCCGGTCATGTAGGCGGCGGCGGGATCAGCGGCCAGGAAGCGCACCGCACCGGCCACCTCGGCCGTGGTGCCCATGCGGCCCAGGGGAATCGCCGCCAAAATCGGCTCTTTGTCGAGATCCTTGGTCATGTCGCTGTCGATGAAGCCTGGGGCCACGGCATTGACTGTGACGCCGCGGCTAGCAAACTCGGCGGCGCTGCTGCGGGTCAGACCGATCACGCCGGCCTTGGCGGCGCTGTAGTTGGCCTGGCCGGGGTTACCGAACAGGGCCACCACCGAGGTGATGTTGATGATGCGGCCGGCCCGGGCCTTGAGCATCGAGCGGCTGACGGCACGGGTGCACAGAAACACGCCGGTGAGGTTGAGGTCAATCACGCTCTGCCAGTCAGCTGACTTCATGCGCATCAGCAGGCCGTCGCGGGTGATGCCGGCGTTGTTGACGAGCACATCAAGGCGGCCCTCGCGCTCGAGCACCGCCTTGACCATGGCCTCGACCTGCTCTTCGTCGGCCACGTTGGCCTGCTGGCTCCAGGCTTTGCCGCCACTGGCCTCGATCTGGGCCACGACGGCGGCGGCTCCGTCGGGTGAGCTGGCGTAGTTGACCACCACGGTGGCGCCGGCAGCCGCCAGTTCAAGCGCAATGGCGGCGCCGATGCCGCGGCTGGAGCCGGTCACAAGCGCAACCTGACCCTCAAGCGATGCGGCGGAGGCTGTCATGACGGATGGCGGCAGGGTCCTGGCGGCGATCGTATGCGCCGGGGCGCCCCCTACTCACGCATCGCATCGATGCTGACCAGGGCAGTTCCCAGAAGCTCGCCAAATGCAGAGAGCTGCTCCTTGCTGCCCATGACCACAAGCAGCTGGCCTGGCGCCAGGGTGACACTGCCGCCAGGATTGGCGATCAGCTCTGACTCGCCCTGGTTGCTGTAGGTGCTGCCGCGGTAGCTGTAGGGGTTGCTCAATGCGTGCTCGGGGTTGCGAATCGCCAGCACCAGCGCGCCGGTGCGGCGGCGCAGCTCGAGCGCCTGCAGGGTGCGCCCATTGAGATCGCCCAGCCGCTGAGGATCGTCTGAGAGGCGAAATTCCTCGACCTCGCAGTCGCTGCCAGCCAGCAGCTCCATGAAGGTGACCGCCAGGGGACGCAGGGCCGTGGCCGCCATGGTGCGGCCGCCGGCCACATAGGGGCTCACCACCTGATCGGCACCGGCCAAGCGCAGCTTGCGCGAGGCTTCATCGCTATCGGAGCGGGCGATCAGGCGGCACTTGGGCGCCAGGCCGCGGGCGCTGAGCACCACATAGAGGTTGGCCGCATTGCTCGGCAGGGCCGCCACCAGCGAGCGGCACTGGTGGATGCCCGCTTCCACCAGGGTTTCATCGAGGGTGGCATCGGCCATCAGCACGGGCAGCCCGGCCTCTTCAGCGGCTTCCTTGCGCTCAGGGTCCATCTCGACCACCAGCAGATCCACCCCTTCACGGCTGATCTGATCGCCGATCTCGCGGCCGATACGGCCGTAGCCGCACAGGATCACATGGTCATTCATCGTGTGCACCCAGTTGATGAAACGGCGCTGCCGCAGCCGCATGAAGTAGCCCGACTCCGAGAGGGCGAGCAGGCTCTGCACGGTCTGCTGCACCACCACCAGCCCGCCGATCACCGAGAACACGGTGACCAGGCGCCCGGCCGGAGTCAGGGGCTCCACCTCGCCGTAGCCAATGGTGGGAATCGTGATCGCCACCATCCAGTAGCAATCGCCCCAGTCCCAGCCCTCGGTGAGCCTGTAGCCGATGGCCGACAGGTTGACCACCAGCACCAAGGCGAGCAGCGGCCTGAGCCAGGGGTGGCGCGAGCGGGTCGACGGTGGCCGCCGGCGCCGGCGCCGCAGCCAGCCCAGCGGGGTCAACGCCATGGCGCAGTTGGATCAAGCGAAGCCAAGAGCCGTCAGCACCCGAGCCTGCTCCAGGTTCGCGAGTTCCCCTGGCTCTGCCAAGCCCTGCACGCCTTGCCGCGCCGGCAGGCTTGCAGCCGGGCGCCCCAGCGCCACCAGCGGCAGCCCCAACAGCAGCGCCAGCTCAACGGTCACTGGATCACTAGCGAGCACCACATCACTGGCTGCCAGCAGCAAGGCCCGCTGGCGAATGGACGCAGCGCCCGCGCCGCTCAACGTATGAGCGCGCAGGTTGGCCAGGCGCTGGCTGATCAAGCCAGGCAGCTGCTGCCACTGCTGGGCGGGCCAGTCATTAGGTGCGCCACTGGGGGCCAGCAGCAACAGGGGGCCATCCCCCTGGGGCAGTGCTGCGGCGGCGGCGGCATCGACCTCGCTGCGGGGCAGGCTCAGGCGAGCCTCAGCAGCGGCCAGCTCGACGCCAATGGGCTTGAGAAACACATCGAGAGCCTGGGCGGGCCAGCCAGCCTGCGGCAGGGTCACCGTCTCAGTGGCCGAAAAGCCACCAGAGGCAACGCGGGTGGGGATATGGCTCATCGAGAGCATCAGATCAACCTGCCGCCCCTCGGCCAGATTGATGCAGAGCTGAAAGTCAGGTTCCCGCACCGAGCCCAACAAGTTGGTCCAGTCAGCAAGGTTGGCCGCTGCAAAGTCGAAAGGGATCACCTTTTCGGCAGCCGGCAGCAGGCCCCAGCAAGGCGCCACAGCAGCAGAGCAGACCACTTGCACCTGGGCTGAGAGCTGCTGCGCCACCGCCGCCACAGCGGGCATGGCCTGCAACTGGCGCGCGGCATCGCCCGGGATCAAAAACAGGGCGCGCATTGAAACCAAGCTGGCACGTGGCCTGATTGTATGGAGCTCATCTGGTTTGTTCTGTTTGCTGTGCATCTGCTGATCGCCGCCGCTGGATCAGGCCGGCGCATGGGCGCTAGCGGCAACAAACTGCTGCTGCGCGTCGCCGGTCGGCCCGTGCTGGCCTGGACCCTCGATGCGGCGCTGGCCTGCGACGCGATCAGCTGGGTGGGCATCGTCGGTCAAGCCATCGACGAGGAGGCGATCACAGCGCTGGTGGCGGCGGCAGCACCCAGCAAGCCGGTGCATTGGATCCTGGGGGGCGACACCCGTCAGCAGTCCGTCAGCCGCGGCCTGGCCGCCCTGCCGCAGGGCGCCAGCAGTGTGCTGATCCATGACGGAGCCCGCTGTCTGGTCGAACCTGAGCTGCTGAGCCGCTGCGCCGCAGCTGTAGCAGGCGGGCAAGCGGTGATTGCCGCCACCCCCGTGACCGACACCATCAAGCAGGTGGATGCGGCAGGCACCATCACGGCCACACCCGAGCGCAGTCGCCTGTGGGCCGCACAGACCCCGCAGGGATTTGCGGTGGAACAACTGCGCCAGGCCCATACCACCGCCAGCCAGCAAGGCTGGGAGGTCACCGACGATGCGGCTCTGTTTGAGCGGCTGGGTCTGGCCGTGCAGGTGCTGCAGGCACCGGCCTCCAACATCAAGCTGACAACGCCGTTTGACCTCACCGTTGCCGAAGCGGTACTCAGCGCCCGCTCTGCAGGCTGAGGCAGCCGCCGGTGGCATCGAGCCGGGCCCACACCCCGAGGGGCAGGGCGGCATTGCCGGCATCGCCATGGCCGATCGGCAGCTCCGCCAACACGGGGATACCCAGGTCAGCGGTGCGCTCGTGGAGAACCTCAGCAGCGCTGAAGCCAGAGCCCTCAGGGTCATCGCAGTCGTCAAAGCGTCCCAACGCCAGACCCGCCAGTTGCTGCAAAGCCCCGCACAGGCGCCAGTGGGTCAAGAGCCGATCGAGCCTGTAGGGGGCCTCAGCGACATCCTCGAGCACCAAAATCGCCCCGGCAAGCGGCGGGCAATGGGGCGTGCCCAGCAGATGTGTGGCCACGGTCAGATTGGCCACCAGCAGCGGCCCCTCGGCGATGCCGCTCTGCCAGCACACACCGTGCAAGGGCTCAAGCGGCTCACCAAACAGCAAGCGGCGCAGCCGCTCCTGGCTCCAGGTCGGTTCTGCCGCCAAGGTGGTGAGCAAAGGCCCATGGACGCCGCCTGCCAACCCCCTCGCCTGCCGCGCCCAGAGCAGGGAGGTCACATCGGAGAAGCCCAGCAACCAGCCAGCGGGCCAGGCCAATGCAGGGTCCTCCAGCAGGCGAGCCGCACCCCAGCCGCCCCTAAGGCATGCCCATAGCTCTGCTGTGCCATGGAGATCGGCGCTGCGTTGGCGGTCATCGCCCGCCAGATACCCCCAGGCGCGCGTGCGGGCGTCACTGGGCTCGAGCACCAGCCCCCAGCCCTCCAGCAAGGCAATCCCGGCTTCAAGCCGCGGCCAACTGGCCTGAGCCAGTGCTGAGCTGGCGGCCACCAGCTTGACCCGCTGGCCTGTGCAAAGCGGCGGCGGCAGGCTCACCTGAGCCCCACGATCAAGGCCAGCAACAGCAGGGCGCCCAGTTGCACCTGCCGCTGAAAATGACGGCCATAGGCCGCAGCCGGCAAGGCCGGGCGACGCAGCACAGCAGCCTGCTGCTGCATCAACACCGCTGCCAGCAGCCACAGAGGCCAAAACGCCAGCGAAACACCGCTCAGCGCCGCCGCCGCTGCCAGCGCCAAGGCGGTGGCGCCGTAGCAGAGGGCGACGGCAAGCGGTGCATGGTCACCCAGACTGCGGGCACTGCTGCGGATGCCAACGCGCTCATCGTCGGGGCGATCAGCCATCGCATAGACGGTGTCGAAGCCAAAGGTCCACAGCAACGTGGCGCCCCAGGTCAACCACAGGGGCCAGCCACCTGAGAGCGAGCCGCGCACCGCAGCCCAAGGCAGCAACACGGCAAAGCCCCAACACAGGGCCAGCACCGCCTGCGGATAGCCAAACCAGCGCTTGGCCGAGGGGTACAGCAGCACAGGCGGCAAGGTGCCTAAGGCCAACAGCAGGCAAAGCTGGCGGTGCACAGGCGGCAGCGCAACCACCACCAGCAACGCCAGCACAAGCGTGAGCAGCAGCAACGCCACAGCGGCGGGCACCCCAACACGCCCCGAAGCCAAAGGGCGATTGGCTGTGCGCTCGACCTGGGGATCGAGGCGCCGGTCCCAGAGGTCGTTGGCGATGCAGCCAGCACCGCTGACCGCCAGGGCACCAAGAACGATCCAACCCAACAGCGGCAGCGGCGGCATGCCGCCACTGGCCAACCACAAACTCCAGAGCGCCGGAATCAGCAGAATCAGCCGGCCACTGGGTTTGTGCCAACGCAGCAGCTCAAGCAGGGCGCGCGCGCGTTGACGTGGCATGCAGCCTGACTAGCTGCCGCAAAGCGTATCGGCGCGATGCCCATCGGTCATGGGGTGGCAAAGTGGCGCCGCCGCTGCCTCGCGATGCCCCAGGCCGTGAACGCCCCGACCCGCAAGGTCGCCGCCATCGACATCGGCACCAACTCGATTCACCTGGTGATCGCCGCCGTTGACCCTGCCCTCGGCAGCTTCAACGTGGTGGTGACTGAAAAGTCGGCCACCCGCCTGGGTGAACGCGATCCTGATCGGGGTGATCTGACCTCAGCGGCGATTGAACGCGCCCTACAGACCCTGCGCCATTGCCGCGATCTGGCCGAGAGCCATGGCGTCGAGCAGATCGTCACAGCCGCCACCAGCGCGGTGCGTGAAGCCCCGAACGGGCGCGATTTTCTGGGCACCGTGAGCGAGCAGATCGGCCTTGATGTCGATCTGGTCAGTGGCCCCGAAGAAGCCCGCCTGATTTACCTGGGCGTGCTGTCGGGGATGCATTTTGGCGAACGTCCCCACGTGATCATCGACATCGGCGGGGGCTCCACCGAGTTGATCCTGGCCGACGGCCGCGAGGCGCGCGTGCTCAGCAGCACCCGCATCGGTGCGGTCCGGCTGCAGCGTGAGTTTGGTCAGAGCGACCCACTGCCTCCCGAGCGCCGCTCGTTTCTAGCCGCCTACATCCAAGGGGCGATGGACCCGGCGGTGGCCCAGGTCAAGGCGGCCCTACGCAGCGCCGAAGAGCCCCTGCTGGTCGCCACCAGCGGCACCGCCATGGCGCTGGCTTCGCTGGCCGCCGCCGAAGACCCCAGGCCGCCGCTGAAGCTGCAGGGCTACCGACTGAGCCGCGGGCGGCTCGATCAGCTGGTTGAGCGCCTGGTGGGGCTGACACCTGAGCAACGCAAAGCCCTGCCTGGGCTCAACGAACGGCGCGCCGAGATCATCGTGCACGGAGCGCTGATCCTGCAGAGCACCATGGCGAGCCTGCAGATTGGCGAACTGGTGATCTGCGAGCGGGCCCTGCGCGAAGGGTTGATCGTCGACTGGATGCTGCGTAACGGCCTGCTCGATGACCGCCTGGCGTACCAGAGCACCATTCGCGAGCGCACCGTGCTGCACCTGGCGCGCGGTTTTGGCGTGGATGTATCGCGCGCCGAACGGGTTGCCGGCCACGCCCTTGCGCTTTATGAGCAGACCCGCGGGGTGCTGCATGACGACGCCGGCGAAGGCCGGC
This sequence comes from Prochlorococcaceae cyanobacterium, assembly GCA_049421025.1. Classification (GTDB taxonomy): domain Bacteria; phylum Cyanobacteriota; class Cyanobacteriia; order PCC-6307; family Cyanobiaceae; genus RGUW01. The sequence goes on from JBMSMG010000011.1 coordinate 26,204, forward strand.
AGCTGCTGTGGGCAGCAGCGATGCTGCACACCTGCGGCCAGCACATCAATGTTGCTGCCTACCACAAACACACCTGGTACCTGATCCGCCATGGCGAACTGCTGGGTTACACCGAAGCCGAGCACCTGATGGTGGCCGCGATTGCGCGCTACCACCGCCGCAGCCTGCCCAAAAAGCGCCATGAGTCCTGGCAGCTGATTGAAGGCCGCCAAGACCGCCACACCGTCGCGACGATGGCGCTGTTGCTGCGGCTGGCCGCTGCGTTAGATCGCCGTCCGCAGCAGGTGATCAGCTCACTCAAGGCGGATGTCAGCTCCGATGCTGCTTCGCAGACCAAGACGGTGATGCTCACCCTGATGCCGGTTGCAACCAACGGGCAAGGGGCAGGTCCTGATTTGAGCTTGGAGCGCTGGAGCCTGGCGGCTTGTGCGCCCTGGGTTCAGGAATCAGCCGGGCTTGAGCTCGACGTCAAGATTGGGGCACCGGCGGCTGGGCCGCCGGATCAGGGTTAACGGCGCGGGCGGGAGCCTTGGCAGGCTCAAGTGGCTTGGCCGCACCAGGCTGAGCGGCCGATTGGACACCAAAGCTCACCCAGCGAATCTCTGAAATGGTGCCCAGGGGCTTCGGCGGGGCCTGCCCCTGGCTGACCATCAGCAGATCAGGGCGACCGGCGCGCACCCGCAAGCCCTTGCCAAGCGCAAAGCTGCGCTCGCCAACAAAGCGTCCGCGAAACAGCGGGGCACCACCGGAGGCAGGGCGGACCTCCAGCCAGCTGGGCGCTTTGGCTTGGAGCCGTAAGGCCGCCGGCTCAGGTGCTGGCTTGGGCTGCGGTGGCTTGGCCGGCATGGGCGCCGGAGCGCTGCTGGGCGGCTGCAGCGCGGCTTTGGCTGGTTTGAGCTGGGCGCTCCAATGGGCCAGCACTGGTTGCAGCTGCTGACGCTGCTGCCAGAGACCGACTGCCGCGGCGCCCAGACCACTGGCGAGCAGCAACCAGGCCAGGGCACCGCGCCATGGCCACAGCTGCTGGGCGCTGGGCTGGGGTGACTCGTTGGGGCGCTCACGTTGTTGAGCAGCGGCCTGAAACACATCGCCTCTGAGCACTGGGCAGGCGGCCATGAAGGCCTCAGAGGCGCGCAAAGACTCAATCTGGACAGAGATGTCAACCCCGAGAGCATCAGCGATCCTGCGGGCCTGAGCAATGACGAACACCGGCTCGGGCAGGCGTTGCAGGTCTCCAGCTTCAAAGGCGGCCAGCTGCTCTGCGCCCATGCGCAGCCTCTGACCAAGGGCTTCCAAGCTCAGACCCTGGGCCTGACGCGCTGAGAGCAGCACCTGAGCCAGACTGTGCAGCTCAGGCACAGCAGGCCCAGAGCTCTCCTGCGGAGCAGCTGCAGCTGAGGGGGAACCGGAAGCTGGCGCAGACGGCAAAAGAATGTGTTCAGCTGGACACAATTGTGCGCATCGAGTCAAGTTGTCCCGCGTTTATGCGGACCATGCATTAACAAAAGTGGGCGATACTGGATTCGAACCAGTGACCCCTTCCGTGTGAAGGAAGTGCGCTACCACTGTGCTAATCGCCCGTACAGGCCAAACGACCTGACTTCGGCAGATTAGACCACGACAAGCCCGGCCCCTGGGCAAGGCAGCATGGGCCCTAGAGGAATGAACGCTCGCTTGGCTCAAACAGCTCAGCCGGGTCAAGGCCATGGCACGTCAGGGCCGGCGCAAGGACCAGAAACCGTCGATGTGCTGATCGTCGGAGGGGGCGTCTGCGGTACGGCGCTGCTGTTTGAGCTGGCCCGCTACACCGACCTCAAGCGCGTGCTGCTGGTCGAGCGCTACGAGGAGCTCGCCCAGGTCAACTCAAAAGCCACCAACAACAGCCAAACGATCCACGTTGGCGACATCGAGACCAACTACAGCCTTGAGAAAGCCGTGCGCGTCAAGCGCACCGCCGAGATGATCGTTCACTACGCCGAGCTTCTCCCCCCCGAAGTGCGTGAACGCTGTGTGTTTCGCACCCCCAAGATGGTGCTGGGAGTCGGCGAACAGGAGTGCGGTTTCCTGAGGCAGCGGTTCAGCCAGTTCTCGCCGCACTTTCCCGCCATGGAGCTGCTCGAGAAAGAGGACATCGCAGCCTGGGAACCGAAGGTGGCCATGCGCAACGGAGACCTGCGCAGCGAGGAGCTGGTTGCCATCGGCATTCGCAGCACCTACACCGCCGTCGATTACGAAGCGCTGGCGCAATCGTTTGTCGAGCAGGCCGAAGCCGCTGCCGATGGCAGCGCTCGAGAGCTGCGGGTCGAGCGCGGCATCAGGGTCTCGGCCATTGCGCCCGAAGAGGGGCACGCTGCTGCGCCCAGCGACGGCCAGAGCTATCTGGTCACCCTTGAGCCAACAGCCGGCCACAGCAGTGAGTCGCCCAAGCGTCAGGTGCGGGCACGCCATGTGGTGGTCAACGCCGGTGCCCACAGCCTGTTGATGGCCCAGCAGATGGGATTCGCCCTGGAGTATTCATGTCTGCCGGTAGCGGGCAGTTTTTACTTCACCCCCGATCTGCTGCGCGGCAAGGTCTACACCGTGCAGAACGACAAGCTGCCCTTTGCCGCAATCCATGGCGACCCCGACGTGCGGGCTCCCGGCAAAACACGCTTTGGCCCGACAGCGCTGCTGCTGCCCATGCTCGAGCGCTACAAACCCTCATCCTTCTGGGAATTTCTGAAGGTGCTCAGGCTCGACTGGGCGGTGCTGAGTGTGTTGTGGCAGCTGCTGCGGGTGGCTGACATCCGCAACTACATCGTCAAAAACCTGCTCTTTGAGGTTCCCTGGCTGCGGCGTTGGCTGTTTTTGAGCGACGCACGCAAGATCGTGCCCGACATGAGCTTGGCCGATCTGAGCTTTGCCGAGGGCTATGGGGGCGTGCGCCCGCAGTTGATCAACAAACGCGAACGACGCCTGATGCTCGGCGAAGCACGCATCAGCGCCAAGCCTGGCTTGGTGTTCAACGTGACGCCCTCGCCGGGTGGCACCTGTTGCCTGGGTAACGCTGCTGACGATGTGGGCACCATTGCCGATCGCCTGGGCTGCCACTTTGCACGTGAGCAGCTGGCGCTCGAGCTCTATGGAGCGGCGGCCTCAGGCGCCGCCTCTGAAGAGGTGGTTGTGGCTGGCTGAATAGAGCTTGGAGCGCTGATCAGCCGAGGCCGCAAGGGCAGGACTGACGACATAGAGCGTGGTGCGGATCAGGCCGCGCTCGCGGCTGGTGGCGGCCATCTGATCGAGCGGTACCACCGCCAACCACTGATCGGGCCAGCTGAGGCGATAGCCGATCGCCACCGGGGTATCGCTTGGATAGTGCTGCAACAGCTCCGCCTGCACCTCCTCGATGTGGCGAGCACTCAGATACAGACACAGCGAAGCCCGCAGAGCCGCCAGACGCCCCAAAGCCTCGCGCTCGGGCACGCCAGTACGGCCGCCTGCACGGCTCAGCACGATGGTCTGCACGAGCCCTGGAATGGTGAATTCCTGATTGAGTGCGGCTGCCGCCGCCTGGTAAGCACTGAGACCCGGCACCACCTCAACGGCCAGCTCAGCATCGGCAAGCCGGCACACCTGCTCGGCCAACGCTCCATAGAGGCAAGGGTCTCCGTCGTGCAGGCGTACCACCCTGCGTCCCTCACGCGCCCGTGCAATGACCAGCTCCATCACCTCTTCAAGGGTGAGCGTGCTGGTTCGAATGCGCTCACACCCTGCTGGCGCCAAGGCAGCAATTTGCGGATTCACCAGCGAATCGGTCCAGACCAAGACCTCGGCCTGCTCGATCAAGCGGGCAGCACGCAGGGTCAGCAGATCGGGCGCTCCAGGTCCTGCGCCAACGATCCAGACCGGATGGCTCATCAAGCCTCCACCCCAGACGGATCAGGCAGGGCGCGGTGGCGGCCATACAGCCACCACAGCCCCGCAGCACCCAAGCCGATCAAGACCAGGCTCATCAGCTGGGCCATGCGCAACCCCCCACTGCAGAAGGGTGGCTCGCCAACCAGACAGAGAGGATCAAGCCTCAGCCCCTCGATCCAGAAGCGACCGGCGCTGTAGGCCATCAGGTAGGTGCAGCTCAAGGCACCGGCGGGCAGCTCGAGACGACCACGGGTGCCGAGTCGAAACAGCCATAGCAGCAAGGCGCAAACCCCAAGGTTCCAGATCGATTCGTAGAGAAACGTTGGGTGGAAATACAGCTCACCGAGAAACTCAGCGGGGCGATGGGCCGCGGGAATGGCGAGTTTCCAGGGCAGATCCGTGGGTAGCCCGAAGGCTTCGGAATTGAAAAAGTTGCCCCAGCGGCCAATGGCCTGGCCCAGGGCCACCGCCGGCAGCAGCACATCAAGCAAGGGCCAGAAACGCTGCTTGCGCCAGCGGCAATAGGCCACGGTCGTCAACGCGCCCCCAAGCAGAGCGCCGTGAATGGCAATGCCGCCGCGCCAGATGGCAAGCGCAGACAGCCAATCGCCGCTGTACTGGCGCCACTCAAACAGCACGTAATAGAGCCTGGCGCCCACCACAGCGCCCAGCACCAACAGGGGCAGCAGATCTGTAATCAGGGCGGGGTCAATGCCGCGCTGGCGCCCCAGGCGGGTGGCAAGCGCCAGGCCCACCAACACGGCAGTGGCAATCAGCAGCCCGTACCAACGCAAGGCAAAAGGGCCCAACTGGAAAACCAGGGGCCCTGGAGAGGTCAGCACGGCGAAGGCTTGAAGCAGAACGATCAGACCAGACCCTCAGCAGCCTGCACCTTCTCTACCTGACGCTTCTTGAGCACCAGCATGATCTGGGCCAGAGCAACCGCTGCGAAGAAGGCCAACAGGCCATAGATGCGAACCGGGTTCTGCAGCACGATCTCGGTGTCGATCTGACCAAAGCCGCCCACGTTGGGGTCATTGGTCAACGCGCCACCGGCAGCCACGACATCGCCGACAGCCACGGTCACCGTGGGACCAGCCGGAATTGTTTCGCTGAGCGAACCTCCGTCTTCGGTGCTGATGGTCACGACGGTTGCACCGGCATCACCGGGTGCAATCGAAGCGATGGTTCCGGCAGCAGGTGCGGTGAAGACGCCGTTGTTGCTCTTTTCACCGGTGGGATACACCTGGCCGCGGCCGCGGTTACCGCCGACGTGGATGCTGTATTTGCCGAAGTGGATCGAGCTATCGGCAGCCGGATCAGGCGAGAGGATCGGGAAGACGATCTCCTGATGCTGATCGCCAGGCAGAGGTCCAACGATGTAGGTGTTGGGCAGCTCGTCGGAATACTGGGTGAAATAGATGCCCGCGGTTTCTTCCTTGAGCTCATCGCTCATGCGCTCTTGGGGCGCCAGGGTGAAGCCATCGGGAAGCATCAACACAGCCCCGACGTTGAGACCGGTGGAGCTGCCATCGCCAGCAACTTGCTGCACTGAGGTGTCGTAAGGAATCTCGACCACCGCCTTGAAGACGGTGTCGGGCATGACGGCCTGGGGCACCTCGATGCGGGTGGGTTTCTTGGCCAGATGGCAGTTCGCGCAAACGATCTTGCCGGTGGCTTCACGCGGGCTGGCGTAGTTCTGCTGAGCCCAGAAGGGGTAAGCCCAGCTGGGGCTGGCCGCAGTGAACAGCACGGAGAGCATCAGGCTCAGGCCGAGCAGGGAACCGGTCAGTGAAGGGAGAAGGCGACGCATGGCAGATCTGATGGCGATGGCAGGAAACGAGATCAGGCCCACCAGGGCTTGTCACCGGTACGGAAATCGGTCTCGGTCCACTGGCTCAGGAAGACGTTGTCGTTCTCGACCGACACATGGGCCAGGGCAAGCGAGAGCGGCGCAGGACCCCGCACGACCTTGCCGGTGGCGTCGTACTGGGAGCCATGGCAGGGGCACATGAACTTGTTCTGGCCGCTGTTCCAGGGCACAACACAGCCGAGGTGGGTGCAGATGGCGTTGATGCCGTAGCTGCCGATGGCATCACTGCCTTCAACGATCAAGTAGGTGGGATCGCCTTTGAGGCCCTGCACCAGTGAGCGATCACCCTCTTTGTGGGTCGACAGCCAGCCACTGGCAGTGACGTTGTTGCCCAACTCGTCTTTGGCTGAGGTGCCACCGCCACCCCCGGCAGCGCGTGGGGGAATGAAGTAATTGACCACCGGATACAGGGCGCCAAGGGCAACCCCTGTGACCGAACCGAAGGTCAGCAGATTCATGAACTGGCGCCGGCCCATGCCGGGCACGTCACCGCCAGAAGAGGCTGCTGGAATCTGGGTCATGCGGGCAGTCCGGAAGCCGGCGCAACGTGGCGCCACATTAGAACTAGCCCCTGCCCCATCGCGCCGCCCTGCGGCCAAGACACGAGGGGTTGCAACATGCTGTTGTGAGCAGCCCGCCCAGACGCCGTCCCATGGACACTCCGTTGAGCGCTGCTGAAGTCATCAACCTGCTGCAGCAGCGCTGGCAAGCCTCGTACGACCTGCAACTGGTGCAACGCCGCGGCCGGGTCTACCTGCAGGTCATGTGGGCCTACCAGGAGCAGCAGTCCTTTCCGATGAGCCGCGAGGACTATGAGCGCCACATCCACGAGCTGGTGCTGCTGCTCAACAGCCTGGGCGTCGCTGCTGAGGTGCGCCACTGGCTGGAGACCTGCAGCGACCGCCCGCGGCTGGGCAAAGCCCTCTCGCTAGCCCTCGAGCTGCCGAGCGGACGGGCCAGTGAGTTTCTGCTTTAAGCAGGCCGCAGCGTTTCGCTCAGGGCGACCAGGGCCACACCCAGCAAGAACAGCACCGTGATCGCCCCGCTGAGCAGCAGCATGGTCAGTGGATCGGTCGATGGGGTCAGCACCGCCCCTGCCACAGCTGCGATCAACACCACCCAGCGCCAGGCACCCAGCATCGTGCGCCAGCGCACCAGCCCGAGCACCCCAAGCAACAGCTGCAGGACCGGCAGCTGGAATGCCAGGGCTGTCGCCAGCATGAGCAGCAGCACAAAGTCGAGATAGCGCTCGATCGACCAGGCCGGCTCGACCACATCGGCGCCGTAACTGACCAAAAACTGCAACGCCGCAGGCACCAGAGCCCACCAGGCAAAGGCAAGCCCGGCGGCAAATAGCACGGCTGAGCCCGCCACAGCCGGGGCCACCAGACGGCGCTCACTGCGGCTCAGGCCAGGCAGCACAAACGAGAGCGCCTCGTACAACACGTAGGGCAGCGCCAAGGTGAGGCCCGCATAGCCGGCCACCTTGAGCGACACCAGCAAAAATTCGCCCGGGGCCAGCTGCAAAAAGCGAATGCCACTGGCGGGCATCTCCAGCAGGCGCACCAACGGCCGCACCAGCAGCAGGCAGCCGGCGGCAGCAACCACCACCACCAGCAAACTGCGCAAAATGCGGCGCCTGAGCTCCTCGAGGTGATCGACAAGGCTCATTTCGACCTCGCCTGGGAACTCCTCAGAACGCTCTCCCGCAGACACCTCCACCCGGATCGGCGGCGGCGGCGCCAGTGGTTCGGCAGTGGGCTGAGGGTTGCTGTCGCTCATGCGCTGGGCTCCACCGGCAGGCTAGGGGCTGCGGCAAGCAGCACGGCGGCTTCCGATGGCATGCCCCAGAGCACCTCGCCACCGCCATGGCGCACCGTGCCTGGCTGGGCACCCGGAATGCGCTGCAGCTCACTGGTCTGCACCATGACCACCGGCACTCGCGCGTTGCCGCGCCCGCGGCTGAAATAGGCCGCCAAGTGGGCAGCGGCGGCCACATCGGCATCGCCGAAGGCCTGCTCTGAGGCCTTGAGCACCACATGACTGCCCGGGCATTCCTGCGCGTGAAACCAGAGGTCCCCGCGGCGCGCCTGGCGCAGGCTGATCCACTCGTTCTGGCGATGGTTGCGGCCCACCTGCAGGCGCAGTCCGCCGGGGGAGCGCAGCTCCAGGGGCTGGGGCGGCGGATCTGCTGCTGAGCGGCGCGCACCCTTGCCAGGGCGCCGGTGACGCTCAACGCGCGCCTCGAGGGCGCCCAGCTCGAGCACCAGATCCTTGAGCTGCTCAAGGGTCTCAACCTGCTCGAGATAGGTGAGGCTGGTTTCGAGCCAGGCCAAACGCTGTTGGTGCACGTCGATCCGCCCGGTGATCACCGCTGCGGAGCGCCGCAGCCGCCTGGCGCGTTTGTAGAGCGCCTGGGCCTCATCGACGCTCGCGCGCGAAGGATTGGCCTGACAAAGCAGGGCATCGGCCTGCTGCTTAAGGGCATCGGCACGCTCGCTCTCGCTGAGCAACAGGTGCTGCTGATCGAGCAGCCGCTGCTCGCGCAGCTGCTGCTGGCTGAGGCGCTGGCGCCACTGCTGCTGCAAGGCCTGCCGCTGCCTGGCCGCCAGGCCATCGCCGTAGTAACGGGCCACTGCCGCGTTGAGGCTCAGAGCACACTCCCTTGGGCTTGGAGGGGGGGCATCGCTGCAGCTCCAGCAGCAATAGCCAGCCCCATGCGCGCTGAAGCCAAAGTGGTGCCCCTCGAGCGCATTGAGCCACTGCAACCAGCGCTTGCGCACTAGCTGCCACTGCTCAGAGCTCAGGGCTTTGACAGGCTGGGCCGCCAGCTCATGGCCCAGCAGCTGATCGAGCAGAGCCGGGCTGACCCCCTGGTAACTGCGCAGCAGGGCCTCACCCAGAGGCAGGGGCTGCAGCTGCAGGCGCTCCAGCCAGCGCTCCATGGACTCTTGGAGCGAAGGCGGTTCGCCTTGCAAAGGGGGCGGTGCTTGGTAAGGATCACCAGTGCTGATTGGCCTTAGCCGCGATTGCTGCTCGCGCACCTGCCGCGCCAGGCTGATCACCTGGCGCTGGGCATCAAGCAAAAACAAATTGCTGTGGCGTCCCATGAGCTCAAGCACCAAGGTGCGCTCGCACGGCTCACCAGGCCGGCGGGCAAAACCCAGCTCGACCACCCGCTCCCAGCTCGGCTGCGTGATGGCAACCAAGGCCAGCCCGCGCAGCCCGTGCTGGAGCTGCTGCGCCAGGGTGCTGCCTTCCCCCTGCCGGGGCGGCGGGTCAATGGCATGCAGGCGTGGGGCTTCAGCCAGCCAACTCAGCTCCAGCCAGATGCTGCCAGCCAAGGTGCGCAGCGCCAGCTGCATGGTCTGCGCGTCGAGCTGCTGGGCCTTTTCAAAACGCGACGGCAGCACTACAGGTTCCAGCTCAGCCAGCACGGCCTTGAGGCTGGTGAGATCCATCGCCTGAAGCTTGCTCACAGGTGCAGCCACGGCTGAGGGCGATGGGAGCTGGAACTGACCAATACTCTGCTGTCAGGATCGCCCTGCCGCTAGAGCCGCCGTTGTCATGACCCAAGCCAGCCCCGGGCGACTGACGGTCCTGACCGGCCCCAGCGGTGTCGGCAAGGGCACCTTGGTCGGGCTACTGCTGGAGCGGCATCCGGAAATCTGGCTGTCGATCTCGGCCACCACCAGAGCCCCGCGCAGCGGCGAGCAGGACGGGGTTCACTATTTCTTTTTGAGCCGCGACGCCTTCGAAGCGCAGATCGCAGCAGGCGGCTTCCTCGAATGGGCTGAATTCGCCGGCAACCTCTACGGCACCCCGCGCGAACCGGTGGAACGTCAGCTTGAAGCCGGCCGGCCGGTGCTGCTTGAAATCGAACTGGAAGGCGCTAGGCAGGTGCGCAAGAGCTTTGCAGCAGGCTTCCAGCTGTTCATCAAACCGCCCTCGCTCGAGGAACTTGAAGCCCGCATTCGCGGCCGCGGCACTGACTCAGACGAGGCCATCACCAGGCGATTGCAGCGCGCCCGCATTGAGCTGGCCGCCGAGTCGGAATTCGATGCCGCGTTGATCAATGGCGACCTCGAGGTAGCCCTGGGCGAACTCGAAGCGTTGATGGGCCTGAGCTGAGGGCCTCATAGACATCGCCACAGGCGGATGGCTTGATGCTGAGCCAACAAAAAAGCGGCCCCAATGGGGCCGCAAGAAACCTGAGAACCGGCTGATTCAGAGGGGATGGAACAGCAGATCAGGGAAAAAGCGGTTGAACTCGATCATGATTCCTGCGGTGATGGTGAACCAAATCGCCGCAAACACTGGAGCTGTGGTCAGAAACTTTTTCATGGCTTCAAAGCAGATGCCGGGTTGAAGAAAAGAGGAGAACGATCAACGGGGTGAAACCGTGACCTTGCTGTCGTCTTCAAGCAGTTTGCCGCCCTTGAATTCAGCCAGGGCAGCCAGGGGCCAGGTGGCCGAACCGATGGTGCACTTGAGCGCCAGGGGCACATCAATCTGAATTTCGGCCATGGTGGCGTCCTTGCGGCTGCGCACGGCAATGATGTAGCTGCGGCCAGCCCAGCCAATGCACCCGGCGATGTAGAGGAAAGCGATACCGGGGATCATGAAATCACCGGCGTGGCTCCAGCGGCCATCAACAATCAGATGGGGCAGGCCATCGGCACCACAGACCGCCTGGCTGTACATGGCAAAGCGAGCTTTGGCCTGATCGGTCTTGGCGGCAGCAGCGCGCTGCTGGAAGCGCGCGCTCTCGCTGCAGGGGGTCAGACCAGCCACATCAGCGTGGGCCGCAGGCGCCACACCGATCAGCAGAAAGATGGAAAGCAGTGCTGCGAACAGCCGAGGGAAAAGACGGCGCATCGGGTCGAGCCGCAGGGCAGGATGTCACCAGCGGACAGTAGGGGAGCCGCAGAGGTTCGATGCCCACGGTTCTTGCCCTCGAAACAAGTTGTGACGAGTCAGCTGCTGCGGTGGTGCGCGGCACCACGGTGCTGGCCGATGCCGTCGCCTCGCAGGTGGCCGAGCACGCCCGCTGGGGGGGCGTGGTGCCTGAGATTGCCTCAAGGCGCCATGTCGAAGCCCTGCCTGGCCTGATCGAGCAGGTCATGGCTGAGAGCGGGATCGCCATGGACGAGCTCGATGGCATTGCCGCCACCGTGGCCCCGGGCCTGGCAGGGGCCCTGCTGGTGGCCTCGGTCACAGGCCGCACCCTGGCCAGGCTGCACGGCAAGCCGTTTGTCGGCATTCATCACCTTGAGGGCCATCTCTGCTCGGCGCAACTCGATGCCGCGCCCCCGATACCGCCGTATCTGGTGCTGCTGGTCAGTGGCGGCCACACCGAGCTGGTACGGGTCGACGGCCCCGGCCGGTACGAGCGCCTGGGCCGCAGCCACGACGATGCCGCCGGCGAAGCCTTTGACAAGGTGGCGCGGCTGCTGGGGCTGGGGTATCCCGGCGGACCTGCACTGGCGGCAGCAGCTGTTGGCGGCGACCCGCAGCGCTTCGATCTGCCCAAGGGACGGGTCTCGAAACCGGAGGGTGGCTTCTATCCCTACGACTTCAGCTTCAGCGGGCTCAAAACGGCCATGCTCAGGCAGGTCAGAGCCCTCGAGCACGAGGCTGCCCCCCTACCGGTGGCCGACCTGGCGGCCAGCTTTGAACACGTGGTGGCCGAGGTGCTGGTGGAGCGCAGTTGCCGCTGCGCGCGCGAGCAGAACCTCAGCACGCTGGTGTTGGTCGGCGGGGTGGCGGCCAACCTCAGGCTCAGGGCGCTGCTCGAGCAGGCCTGCCGGCAGCACGGGCTGCAATGGCGTCTGGCACCGCTGGCGTACTGCACCGACAACGCCGCCATGATTGGCGTGGCCGCCTGCCAGTGGCTCAGCCGTTCAGCCAGCAGTGTCTGCCAGCTGGGTGTTGCGGCCCGTTGGCCGCTCGAAGAGGCGGGCGCCCTGCACCGTGACCCGGCGCCCTTCTGATGCGACTAGGCTTTTGGCCCCAGAGGCAGGGTCACCATGGAACCTGTGGAGCAGGAACAGGTCAGCGGCCGTGAGCTCAATGCCTGGCGACGCGGTTTCACCCCTCAGGCCGAGATCTGGAATGGACGGCTGGCCATGCTGGGGCTGTCGGTGGGCCTCAGTGTGCTGCTGATCGCACGCTTGGCGAACCACTAAGCGCAAGCCAACACGATCAAGTCCGCCCCCGCAGCGCCTGGGCCAGTTCGTTGGGCTTGAGACTCTGCGCCAAGGCATCGTCTGCTGTGCAGCGGCCCTCTTCGACCAACGTCTGTAGGGCCTGATTGGCCGTCTGCATGCCATCGAAACCGCTGCGGGACATGATCTCCTCGATCGCATCGAGCTCGCCCCGCAAGATGTAGTCCTTGCAGGCGTCGGTGTTGATCAAGATGTCGTGATAAGCGCAGCGTTTGCCATCGGCCGTCTTGAGCAGCCCTTGGGCAACGACTCCCAGCAACGACTCGGACACCGAGCGGCGAATCGCCTCTTGCTCGGCGGCCGGATACATGCCCAGGATGCGCTCGATCGTCTTGAC
>JBMSMG010000012.1:0-33934 GCA_049421025.1 Prochlorococcaceae cyanobacterium
GGAGTTGGGGCAGTGCCACGGCCCCTGCAGGTTACCGGCCCTGCTGGCGCTTAGGCCGAGGCCTGCTCTCCAGTTTCGAGCGCACTGGGATGGGGCAGCACCTGGGCCTTGCTGCGCGCTTCCACCAGCTCGCGCGTGATGGTGAACTGGCGCACGTCCTTGCGTGAGGGCAGGTCGTACATCAGCTCCAGCATCAGCTCTTCGACGATGCCGCGCAGGGCCCGGGCACCAGTTTTGCGGCGGTGCGCTTCGGCGGCGATCGCTTCGATGGCCCCAGCTTCAAACTCGAGCCGCACGTTGTCCATGCTCAGCAGTGTCTGGAACTGTTTGACCAGGGCATCGCGAGGCTCGGTCAAGATGGCTTCCAGCGCGTGGGCATCGAGGGGCTCGAGCACGGCGCTCACCGGCAGACGGCCAATGAATTCAGGGATCAGGCCGTACTTCACCAGGTCATCGGGCTGCAGATGCCGCAGCACCTCGGCCGCATGGCGGTCCTTGCCGCTGCGCGGCCGGCCATTGCCATCGGCGCTGATGAAGCCGATGGCATTGCGGCCCATGCGCTTTTGCACCACATCTTCAAGACCCACAAAGGCGCCACCGCAGACGAACAGGATCTGGCTCGTGTCGATCTGAATGCAGTCCTGATACGGATGCTTGCGGCCCCCCTGGGGCGGCACGTTGGCCACGGTGCCCTCGAGCAGCTTGAGCAGGGCCTGCTGCACCCCTTCACCCGAGACATCGCGGGTGATCGAGGGGTTTTCGCTCTTGCGGGCGATCTTGTCGATCTCGTCGATGTAGATGATGCCCCGCTGCGCCTGCTCGACATCCATATCGGCCTTTTGCAGCAGCCGCAGCAAGATGTTTTCGACGTCTTCACCCACGTAGCCGGCTTCGGTCAAGGTGGTGGCGTCGGCGACGGCAAAGGGCACCTCCAGCATTTCGGCCAGGGTCTGCGCCAGCAGGGTTTTGCCGCAGCCTGTGGGTCCGATCAGCAGGATGTTGCTCTTGTGCAGCCGGGTGGCTGTTTCATCGGTCTCGCCTTTGCCGTCGCCTTGCCAGGCCAGGCGCTTGTAGTGGTTGTAGACAGCGACAGAGAGGGTCTTTTTGGCTTCCTCCTGACCGACCACCTGGCGATCGAGGAAGGTCTTGATCTCCTTGGGTTTGGGGATCTGGGCCAGGGTGGGCGCTGGTTTGGTGGCTTTTTTGGCCGGTGCTTTACTCCGGCTGCCCGGCTCAGGTGCACTGCGGCTGCTACCGGCTGCAGGGGCGCCAACGAGCTCCTCATCGAGGATCTCGTTGCACAGGTCGATGCACTCGTCGCAGATGTAAACGCCCGGCCCAGCGATCAGCTTGCGCACCTGCTCCTGCGATTTGCCGCAGAAGGAGCATTTGAGGTGTGCGTCGAACTTCGGCATCGAACCTTGGCTGCAGCTTGGGTGGTCATGGGCCCTAAGGACCAGGATCGCCCCGCAAACGGGGTTCGTCAGCCGTCCTTAAGAATCAAACCGGTGCGGTCTCGGTGACGACCCGATCGATCAGTCCGTATTCAACCGCTTCTGCAGGCGAAAGGAAGTAGTCGCGGTCGGTGTCTTCAGCAATTTTGGCGAGCGGCTGGCCGGTGTGCTCAGCCATCAGGCCGTTGAGGGTGTCCTTGAGGAACAGGATCTCCTTGGCCTGAATTTCGATGTCAACCGCTTGGCCCTGGGCCCCGCCGAGAGGCTGGTGGATCATGATCCGCGCATTGGGCAGGGCTAGGCGCTTGCCCTTGGTGCCGCCCGACAGCAGAAAAGCCCCCATCGATGCCGCCAGGCCGTAGCAGATGGTGACCACATCGGGTGCCACCTGCTGCATGGTGTCGTAGATCGCTAGGCCGGCTGTGACCGAGCCACCGGGTGAGTTGATGTAGATCTGGATGTCTTTTTCAGGGTCCTCGGCCTCGAGGAACAGCAGTTGAGCGACCAGGGCATCGGCCACCTGGTCATCAATGCCGCTGCCCAGAAAAATGATCCGCTCGCGCAGCAGGCGTGAGTAGATATCAAAGGCCCGGTCCCCGCGACCCGACTGCTCCACCACCGTCGGCAGCACACCCGGGCTGGCGACGGTGCTGTGGATGGGATGGCGAATGGTGGCGTCGATCACGCGGCAGGGCCTGGACTCGGTCGGCTCAATCTATGGGGATCGGGAGCCGTCGGCGGCTCAGCCGTCGGCCTTGGCCTTCTTGTCGGCCTTGGCTTTGGTCTCTTTAGAAGACGCCTTGGCGGGCTTGGTCTTGTTGGCGGTGCCTTCCTCGTCTGAAGCGGCTGCGGGGGCTTTTTCGCTGATGGTGCTGTTGGCTTCCAGCCACTCGAGTAGCTGCTCCTGCAGGAGATCGTCAGCAATCACCTGGCGCAGGCGCTGGGGGTCGATGTTGCCCTGCTGGCTCAGGCCGCGGCTCACCTCTTTGACCTTGGCTTCAAGAGCTTTGTCCTCGACGCTGATGCCTTCGGCTTCAGCCAGGGCCTTGAGGGCCAGGCTGCGCCTGAGGCGCTGCTCGGCCTCAGGGCGTGAGGTATCCATCAGGCTGCGCACCAGATCAGGGGTGAACAGCTTTTTCACATCCATGCCCTGTTCGGCGATCTGGCCAGCGGTCTGCTCGATCAGATTGCGAATTTCTTGCTGAACCAGGGTTTCGGGCAGTTCCACCTCGAGCTGCTCGACCAGGGCTTCGACCAGGGCGTTGTGGCGGTTGGCTTTGGCGCGGCGCTCGGCGTCGTCTTTGAGGCGGGTTTCCAGCTCGCTGCGCAGCTCGGCCAGGGTCTGCTTGTCGCTGGCCTGTTGGGCAAAGGCATCGTCGAGCGCAGGCAGTTCGCGGCTCTTGAGCTCCTTGAGGGTGATCTCAAAGCGCGCCTTGCGGCCGGCGGCATCCTCCTGGGGATAGCTCTCAGGGAAGGTGCAATCGACACTCTTGGTGGTGCCGATCGTCATGCCGATGACGCCCTCGACAAAGCCGGGGATCATGCGGCCGTCTTCGAGTTCGACCTCCATCGCCTCACTACTGCCGCCGCTGATGGCTTCTTCGGTGTCGGCGAAGACGCCGGCAAAGGCCAGCACAGCTACATCGCCGCTCTGGGCTGCCCGGTTGTCGACCGGCACCAGGGTCGCCATCTGCTTGCGCGACTGCTCCAGCAGTTCATCAACGCGGGCCGGGTCGTAGCCGACCGTTTCAGCTTCAGCCTTTAAGCCTTTGGTGGTCTTCAGCTTGGGGGACGGTTCAACGTCCACCTCCAGGGTGTAGTTGAGGCTCTGGCCCGGTTCAAAGCGCTCGAGCACGGTCTCGAACCCTTCGCTGAGCTCAGGCCGGCCGATGGCAGCCACGGTTTGCTGCTCCAGCGCATCGCGGTAGCTGCTGTCGACGAGCTCTTCGAGCGCTGTAGCGCGAATGCGCAGCGGGCCCACCTGTTGCACCAGCACGGCCTTGGGCACCTTGCCCTTGCGGAAACCCGGCAGGCGAACGGTCCGGCTCAGGCTCTCAAGAGCCTTGTCGTAAGCGGCTTGGCTGCGCGCTGCGGAAATCTCCAGCTCCAAAGCCATCCGGCTGCCGGGCTTGCTGCTGGTCTTCACCTTGAGCGCAGCAGCCCCCGTCGACCCCGTTGCAGCGGTTTTGGTGCTGGGTTTGGCAGCAGCGGCAGCTGGACTCATGACAGGGTGATGCGACAGGGCAGCCCCTGATCCTAGAAAGTGGTCGTCCTCACCCCTGTGCGCCTATTGTGGCTGCGGCGCACGACGAAGGCGATAACACCCAGCTCAGATTCCTCCCCTGAAGAGTTCCGGTCTTTCTGGTCTCTCCGCAGTGGCTGATTCGGAGCCTCGCAACCCCGCGATCCAGCTCGCCGTTCCACGGACTCCCTCAGCTTTCCTCGATACGGACCTGATCTCGAATCCTGCAGACCACAGGGTCTGATGGGCATTCCCTGAGTTTCCCCAGCCTGCGCACTCCCGTTTAGACCGTCACTCTGTCCTCTTGATCGCCGTCCAGACCTCCACGTCCTTGCCGTCTTCTGTGCTGCCGCAGCGTCCGTTGAATGTGGCCATCCTTGGCGCCACAGGGGCTGTGGGTCAGGAGTTGCTGCAGCTGCTCGACGAGCGCCGTTTCCCGGTGGCCCGGCTGATGCCTCTGGCTTCGCCTCGCTCGGCCGGTCAACCGCTCTGTTGGAAGGGCGAAACCCTGCAGATTCAGCCCGTCAGTGCAGAAGCCTTTGCCGGGGTTGATGTGGTGTTGGCCTCAGCCGGTGGTTCGGTGTCCAAGCAGTGGGCCCCGCTGGCGGCAGCGGCCGGTGCTGTGGTGATCGACAACTCCAGCGCCTTTCGCATGGATGCGGCGGTGCCGCTGGTGGTACCTGAGGTCAACCCGCAGGCGGCGTTCAGCCACAACGGCATCATTGCCAACCCAAACTGCACGACGATCCTGTTGACCCTGGCGCTGGCGCCCCTGCACGCTCGCCGGCCGATCAAGCGGGTGGTCGTGAGTACTTATCAAAGCGCCAGCGGCGCCGGTGCCCGCGCCATGGATGAGCTGCGCAGCCTCAGCCGCACCGTTCTCGACGGTGGTGAGCCGGTCAGCGCGGTGCTGCCCCATTCGCTGGCCTTCAACCTGTTTTTGCACAACTCGCCGCTGCAGCCCAATGGCTATTGCGAAGAGGAGCTCAAGATGGTCAACGAGACGCGCAAGATCATGGGCATTCCTGAGCTCAGGCTCAGTGCCACCTGTGTGCGGGTGCCGGTGCTTAGGGCTCACTCGGAGGCCGTGAACATCGAATTCTTCGAGCCGTTTGCTGTGGACGAAGCCCGTGCCCTGCTCTCCAAGGCTCCGGGGGTAGAGCTGCTCGAAGATTTCGAGGCCAATCGCTTTCCGATGCCCACCGATGTGACCGGGCGCGATCCTGTGGCCATCGGCCGCATCCGCCAGGATCTGAGCGATCCCCATGCGCTCGAGCTTTGGCTCTGCGGTGACCAGATCCGCAAGGGTGCAGCCCTCAATGCCATCCAGATTGCTGAGCTGCTGCTTCAAGGCCCCTCTGCAGGAGGTGCCGTTTGAGCAGCGCCGCCCAGATGCCCTGGTGCAACGCCCCGTTTGGACGTGTGGTGACGGCCATGGTCACCCCATTCCGCCCGGACGGAGCCGTTGACCATGACCTGGCCGCACGGCTGGCCGATCATCTGGTCAGTTCTGGTTCCGAAGGATTGGTGATCTGCGGGACCACCGGCGAATCACCCACCCTCAGCTGGGCCGAGCAGCACCGCATGATCGCCGCGGTGCAAGAGGCTGTGGCCGGGCGGGCTCGCATCATCGCCGGCAGCGGCAGCAACTGCACCGCCGAAGCGATCGAGGCCACCAGCCAAGCGGCACAGCTGGGTGTCGATGGCGCCTTGGTAGTGGTGCCTTACTACAACAAACCTCCACAGCAGGGGCTGTACGCCCATTTCAAGGCGGTCGCCCAGGCGGCTCCTGAGTTGCCGCTGATGCTGTACAACATTCCAGGACGCACAGGTTGCAGCCTCGCGCCAGACACCACGGCGCGTTTGGTGGAGCGTTGCAACAACATCGTCAGCTTCAAGGCCGCCAGCGGCACCACCGAGGAAGTCAGCGCCTTGCGTCAGCGCTGCGCCGAGCGCTTGGCCATTTACAGCGGCGACGACGCCCTCACCCTGCCCATGCTGGCGGTGGGCGCTGTCGGTGTGGTCAGTGTGGCCAGCCATGTGGCCGGTCCCCAGATCAGTGCCATGGTTCGCGCTTTCCTGGATGGCGATTTGAGCCAGGCTCTGGCCTTGCACGAGCAGTTGCTCCCCTTATGCAAAGCCTTGTTCAGCGACACCAACCCCATTCCGATCAAAGCTGCCCTCGAGCTGTGCGGCTGGCCGGTCGGTGGGCCCCGTCTTCCCCTCATTCCCGCATCTGATGCAGTGAAACAACAACTCTCGGAAACCTTGGCTGCCCTGCGTCCTACCTGACGCCAAGGCTGAATTTCATCAACATTCGTTCAATTTTTTCGTTTACATGACAAGTTTCAACGGCAGCAATAACGGCAACATGCACAACGGCAATGGCGCCAATGGCAACGGAGCCAATGGCAAGGTCAAGCAGAACGCCCTACGTGTCATCCCTTTGGGTGGTCTGCACGAAATTGGCAAGAACACCTGTGTTTTTGAGTACGGCGATGATCTGATGCTCGTTGATGCCGGCCTGGCTTTCCCCAGTGACGGTATGCACGGCGTCAACGTGGTGATGCCTGACACCAGCTATCTCAAGGAGAACCAAAAGCGCATCCGCGGCATGATCGTGACCCATGGTCACGAAGATCACATCGGTGGTATTTCGCACCACCTCAAGAACTTCAATATTCCTGTGATCTATGGGCCTCGCCTGGCTTTGGCGATGCTCACCGGCAAAATGGAAGAAGCGGGTGTCACTGACCGCACGGTGCTGCAAACCGTGGGTCCGCGTGATGTGGTCAAAGTCGGCCAGCACTTTTCGGTGGAGTTCATCCGCAACACCCACTCGATGGCCGACAGCTTCTCGCTGGCGATCACCACTCCAGTGGGCACCATCATTTTCACCGGTGATTTCAAGTTTGATCACACACCTGTTGATGGTGAGCATTTCGATCTGGCGCGCATGGCGCACTACGGTGAGAAGGGTGTTCTCTGCCTTTTCAGCGATTCCACCAACGCTGAATTGCCTGGTTTTTGCCCGCCTGAGCGCTCGGTCTTCCCGCACCTCGATCGTCACATTGCCCAGGCTGAAGGCCGCGTGATCATCACCACGTTTGCCAGCTCGATTCACCGCGTTGCGATGATTCTTGAGCTTGCTCTGAAGAACGGCCGCAAGGTTTCATTGCTGGGCCGCTCCATGCTCAACGTGATCGCCAAGGCGCGTGAGCTTGGTTACATGCGCGCCCCTGATGATCTGTTTGTACCGATCAAGCAGATTCGTGATCTGCCCGATCGCGAAACCCTGTTGCTGATGACCGGCAGCCAGGGAGAGCCGCTCGCTGCCCTGAGCCGCATCTCACGCGGTGAGCATCCTCAAGTACAGGTCAAGCCGTCGGACACGATCATCTTTTCAGCCAGCCCGATCCCGGGGAACACCATCTCAGTGGTCAACACCATTGACCGTTTGATGATGCTCGGCGCCAAGGTGATCTACGGCAAGGGCGAAGGCATTCACGTCTCTGGCCACGGCTTCCAAGAAGACCAGAAGCTGATGCTGGCCCTCACCAAACCGAAGTTCTTTGTGCCGGTGCACGGTGAACATCGCATGCTCGTGTCACACAGCAAGACCGCCCAGTCGATGGGCGTTCCGGCTGACAACATTTTGATCATTGACAATGGAGATGTCGTCGAGCTGACGGCTGACTCGATCAGCAAAGGTGATCCGGTCAAGGCAGGCATTGAGCTGCTCGATGCGTCGCGCAACGGCATCGTTGATGCCCGTGTGCTGAAAGAGCGTCAGCAGTTGGCCGAAGACGGCGTGATCACGCTGCTCGCAGTTATCAGCACCGACGGCGTCATGGCGGCGCCCCCGCGGGTCAATCTGCGCGGTGTGGTCACCACGGCCGATCCCCGCAAGCTGTCGCTCTGGGCTGAGCGCGAGATCACCTGGGTGCTTGAGAACCGTTGGAACCAGCTCAGCCGCAACACCGGCGGCAAAACCCCCGACATCGACTGGGTGGGTGTGCAGCGCGAGGTGGAGCTCGGTCTGCAGCGCCGGCTGCGCCGCGAGCTTCAGGTGGAGCCGTTGATCATTTGCCTGGTGCAGCCCGCTCCAGCCGGATCGCCTGCCTACAAGGGGCGCGCCGATGCGGAGCCTGACAACCGTCCGGCCCCGCGCAATGGCCGCCGCGAAGCACCCCGCGCGCAACAGCAGCCTCGCCCGGCTGCTACCGCGGCGAGCGTGCCTGCTGCCTCTGCAGCGCCACGCCAAGCTTCTGCAGCAGTGACCGCTCCAGCGGCTGCCCCCGCTGCTGAGCCAGAACTGGCCGGGCGCACCCGCCGCCGCCGTTCAGCAGCGGCCGGCTGATTAGCGCAGCACCACGGTCAACAGCCCGCGCGCCAGCTCCGCCTCCTCGGCGGGGCTCCAGCGCGCTCGCCGCTCAACTTGCGGTTCAGGTTCAGCTGATGAAGCCTTTGCAGTTGCGGCTGCTGCGGCTGGTGCCGAGGTTTCCGTCGCGTTTGGTTGTTCAGGTTCTTCAGGTTCCTCAAGCGGCTCCAGATCCACCACGCTGGCCCGTTTGGGATCGGCCTGTTGCACCTCGAGCTGTTCGGGTTCTTCAATCACCTCAGCTGCGACGGCAGCTACGACGTCAGTTGCCTTGAGCCATGGGGCTTGGTTGGCCTGCGGCTCTTGCAGCTGGGTAGCGCCCGGATCGACGCCTCCCAGTGCATCGAGCCAGGGCATGGCGGCAGCTTGTTGCTGCTCAGGCGGGGCCCCGACGGCCTCTGCTGTAAACGGAAATGCCGCTCCTGAGCCGACCGAGGCTTGCGGAGCTGACGGGGTTTGAGACATCTGCGCGCTTGACGGTGTTGTCTCGGGTGCAGCCTCAGATCCTGCGGGTGCGGACTGAGCGCTCAGCAGTTCGTCGCAGCGGGCCAATTCTTGTTGGGCGATGTTGGCCAGCACGGCTTCAGGGTTGCCGGTCAGCACCTGGCGGTAGATCGCAGCGGCTTGTTCAACCTGGCCTAAGCCGTAAAGCAGGGTGTGAGCCTGTAGCAGCACCACCCGCGCACGCAGGGGGTCACCCGGTTGCGTTGGCAGTGCGTCCTGGATGGCGTCAATCGCAGCCAGCACCTGCTGCCACTGGCCTTGGCTGTACAGCCGCTCGATGGCGGCGTACTGCTGTTGCAGGGCGTCGCTCATGGGGCTTGCTGCGTGGGGGCGATCAGCTCCAGTGTGAGGCTGTTCCAGCGCAGTTGCCAGCCGCCGTTCAGATTGATCTGCCCCGGTGGGCGCCCCTGTTGCAACCGTTGCACAACAGCCCTGAGATGTTTGGCATTGGCGCAGGCCGTGCCGTGTTGGCCAAGCCAGCGCTCCAGGATCGCCGCCTGGTTGGCCGGCTGCAGCGCTGTCAGGCGCTGGCGTTGCAGCTGTAGCCCGGGCCCCTGCTCACTGCTTTGCAGCCACTGCAGAGCCACCTCCACCCATTCATTGATGCAGCGTTGCTCCTGTTGCAGGCGCTCGGCTGTGCTGCTCAAGCGCCGCACAGCCCCAGGGTGCAGTTGCTCGAGCACAGGCAGCACCTCATGGCGCAGACGGTTGCGGCTGAAGCGGCGGTCGTCGTTGCTGGGATCCAGCCAGATCGGCAGCTGCAGGTCTCGGCAGATCTGGCCCGTCTCGTCGCGGCTGAAGATCAGCAGCGGGCGGCTCAGCAGAATCGCGCTGGCGCCACGCTCTTTTTCGCCATTGCCATCGAGTGGCCGTTGAGACGGCAGGCTGGCCAGGCCGCGGCGATGGCTGCCGCGGGCCAGGTTCAGCAGCAGGGTCTCGGCCCGGTCGCTGGCGGTGTGGCCCGTCACCACATGGCTGCAGCCGCAGGCTTTGGCATGCGCCTCCAGTGCCTGATAGCGCCACTGGCGCGCCCCAGCTTCACTGGTGCTGGATGGCGCGCCCGGCGGCTTGTGTGCTGCGTCGTGGTGTTCAACATGCACCTTGAGTTGGTGTGTCTGACACCACGCGGCCAGGCCTCGGGCCTGCTGGCTTGAGTCGCTCCGCCAGCCGTGGTCACCGTGCCAGAGGTAAAGGCGCCAGTCATGCAGGCGCTGAAGCCCGAGCAACAGGCCCAGCAGGGCCATCGAGTCCTGTCCGCCAGAGACCGCCAACAACAACGGTGCCCCTTGGGGCAGCAGGGCAGGCTGCTGAAGCAGCCAGCGGTGCAAGCGCAGGTGCTCCCTGCTCCAGGCCCGCTCCAGGGCCTGGGGTGGGAGAATGGCTCCATCTTGATCGACCTGCCCCATGTCGCGTCTGTCCAGCCTGCCCGCTGCCCTTGTGAGCTCCCTGGCTGAGCGCCGCGCCCTCAAGGTGATCGCTGGCCTCAACAACTTCGATGCCACCAGTGTGGCGCGGGTGGCCCGCGCGGCTGCCGCCGGTGGTGCCGATCTGATCGATGTGGCCTGCGATGCGGCCCTGGTGCGCCTGGTGCGTGAGGTGGCCCCGGGCCTGCCGATTTGCGTCAGCGCCGTCGAACCTGAGTTGTTCGTCGCTGCCGTGGCTGCTGGTGCCGACATGGTCGAAATCGGCAATTTCGACAGCTTCTACCCCCAGGGCATCGTTTTTGGCGCTGAGGAGGTGCTGGCGCTCACCCGCCGCACCCGTGCCCTGCTGCCCGAGGTGGCGTTGAGCGTCACCGTGCCCCACGTGCTGCCCCTGGATCAGCAGGAGCAGCTGGCCGTGGATCTGGTGGCTGCCGGTGCCGACCTGATCCAGACCGAGGGCGGCACCAGTGCCAAGCCCTTCAGCGCCGGCACCCTTGGCCTGATCGAAAAGGCGGCTCCCACCCTGGCGGCTGCCCATGGCATCAGCCGTGCCCTGGCCGCCGCTGAAGCGGTGGTGCCGGTGCTGTGCGCTTCGGGTCTGTCGGCCGTGACCCTGCCGATGGCGATCGCTGCCGGCGCCAGCGGCGTGGGTGTGGGCTCGGCCGTCAACAAGCTCAGCGATGAGCTGGCCATGGTGGCGGTGGTGCGCAGCCTGCGCGAGGCCCTGGGCAGCGCTGTGAAGGCTGCTGTTTGACAGTTTCCAGCTTGAGCTGATCGTCTGATCCCGCTCGGGAGCTCAAGCCCCGGGCGGGTTTTTTGTTGGCCACGACCTCAGCTGTGCTGCCCGAGAATGGGTTGATGCTCAATCCCTACCAACTGCAGGCGCCCTACGAACCCAAGGGCGACCAGCCAGGCGCCATCAAGGGCCTGGTCGCGGGTGTTGAGGCTGGTGAGCGCTATCAGACCCTGCTGGGCGCCACCGGCACCGGCAAGACCTTCACGATCGCCAATGTGATCGCCAAGACCGGTCGCCCGGCACTGGTTTTGGCGCACAACAAGACCCTGGCGGCCCAGCTGTGCAACGAGCTGCGGGAGTTCTTCCCCCACAACGCGGTCGAATATTTCATCTCGTACTACGACTACTACCAGCCGGAGGCGTACGTGCCCGTCTCCGACACCTACATCGCCAAGACCGCGTCGATCAATGAAGAGATCGACATGCTGCGCCACTCGGCGACGCGTTCACTGTTTGAGCGGCGCGATGTGATCGTCGTCGCTTCGATCAGCTGCATCTACGGCCTGGGCATTCCCAGTGAATACCTCAAGGCCGCGGTCAAGTTTCAGGTCGGCGAGACCCTCAACCTGCGCGGTTCGCTCAGGGAGCTGGTCAACAATCAATACTCCCGCAACGACCTTGAGATCTCACGTGGTCGCTTTCGCGTGCGCGGTGACGTGCTCGAGATCGGCCCGGCTTATGAAGACCGGTTGGTGCGGATCGAGCTGTTCGGCGATGAGGTGGAGGCGATCCGCTACGTCGACCCCACCACCGGCGAGATTTTGCAGACGCTGGATGCGATCAATATCTATCCGGCCAAGCACTTCGTCACCCCCAAAGAGCGCCTGGCCGAGGCGATCAAGGCAATCCGCAACGAGTTGCGCGAGCGGCTTGAGGTGCTCAACAGCCAGGGGCGGCTGCTGGAGGCCCAGCGCCTCGAGCAGCGCACCACCTACGACCTCGAGATGCTCGAGCAGGTCGGCTACTGCAACGGCGTCGAGAACTATGCCCGCCACTTGGCCGGCCGCGAAGCGGGCACCCCGCCTGAGTGCCTGATTGATTACTTCCCCGACGATTGGCTGCTGGTCGTCGATGAATCGCACGTCACCTGCAGCCAGCTGCAGGCCATGTACAACGGCGATCAGTCGCGCAAGCAGGTGCTGATCGAGCACGGCTTTCGCCTGCCCAGTGCGGCCGACAACCGGCCGCTCAAGGGTGAGGAGTTCTGGCAGAAGGCTCGCCAGACCATCTTCGTCAGTGCGACCCCAGGCAACTGGGAGCTGGAGCAGAGCCACGGCCAGGTGGTGGAGCAGGTGATCCGCCCCACCGGCGTGCTCGATCCGATCGTTGAGGTGCGCCCCACCGATGGTCAGGTCGATGACCTACTGGGCGAGATCCGGCTGCGCGCAGCCAAGCAGGAGCGGGTGCTGGTTACCACCCTCACCAAGCGCATGGCTGAGGACCTCACCGACTACCTGGCCGAGAACGGTGTGCGGGTGCGTTACCTGCACTCGGAGATTCACTCGATCGAGCGCATCGAGATCATTCAGGACCTGCGCAACGGCGAGTACGACGTGCTGGTGGGGGTCAACCTGCTGCGCGAGGGACTTGACCTACCTGAGGTCTCCTTGGTGGCGATCCTCGATGCCGACAAGGAGGGTTTTTTGCGGGCCGAGCGCTCGCTGATTCAGACCATTGGCCGGGCAGCGCGGCACGTCGAAGGGGTGGCGTTGCTCTACGCCGACAACCTCACCGAGAGCATGGAGAAGGCGATCCACGAAACCGAGCGTCGCCGCGCCATTCAGCAGGCTTACAACATTGCCAACGGCATCACCCCAACACCCGCCGGCAAGCGCGCAGGCAACTCGATTTTGGCCTTTCTGGAGGTGTCACGCCGCCTCAACGACGAGCAACTCGAAGAGGCCGTTGAGCAGGCTGTGCACCACGATGTGCCGCTCGATGCGTTGCCCGAGCTGATCCAGCAGCTCGAAGACAAGATGAAAGCCGCTGCCAAGAACCTCGAGTTTGAGGAGGCGGCAAATTTGCGCGATCAGATCAAGAATCTGCGTCAGCAGCTGGTGGGCAAGGCTTGAACCTGTTGGCTTAAACCCGTTGGCTGAAAAACCTGCTGGCTTAAACCGGGGCTTCTGTGCCTTCGGCCTTGTGGCTGATGCTCCCCCCCAGCCCAAAGGCGCCATGCACCGCCTGCAGGGCCCGCACGCCATCGGCTTCGGCCACCACGCAGCTGGTGCGGATCTCGCTGGTGGCGATCAGTTCGATGTTGATGCCTGCTTGGGCCAGGGCGCGGAACATGCGTGCGGCGGTGCCTGGGGTGCAGGGCATGCCGGCCCCTACTGCGCTGACACGGGCTATGGCAGGCCCCTCTTCAAAATGGGAGCCAGGCCACGACTGCAACAGACTTTGCAGGGCGCGCTGGGCTTGCTGCAGATCGTCGCGTTTGAGCGTGAAGCTCATGTCTTTGGCGCCGTCGTGGGTGCGCTCGGACTGCACGATCGCGTCAAGGCTGATGCCGGCATCGGCCAGGGTGCGGCACACGGCTGCAGCGGTGCCGGGCCGGTCGGGCACGCGCCGCACGGCCACCTGGGCCTGACCTAGATCGAGCGCCACGCCACGCACCGCCGGATCGCTGATCACGCAGCTTTGGGGGTTGTGGCGCAGTTGGCTTTCGCTCAGCTCAAAGGCCTCGGCGGCTGCTCTTAGGGCCTTGGCGCCCTGATCACCGGCCACCAGGCAGCTCACCTTGACTTCACTGGTGGCGATCAGGCGCAGGTTGATGCCGCAGCGGGCCAGGGTGTCGAACAGCCGGGCCGCCACTCCCGGCCGGCCCATGATGCCTGCGCCCGAGATGCTCAGTTTGGCCAATCCGGCTTCGGAGCTCAGCCGAGCACCTTGGTCCTCGGGATCAGTGGCCAGCGATGCACCCAGAGCCAGCAGGGCTTCGCGGCAGACCAGTTCGGCGCGGTCCAGCTCGCTTGCGGCCAGGGTGAAGGCGATGTCGTTGGAGCTGCCCTCGTGGGTGGCCTGCACGATCAGGTCCACATTGAGGCCGGCAGCGCCCAGCGCTTCGAACAGGCTCGCGGCGATGCCGGGCCGGTCGGGCACATGGGAAAGCGCCAGAACGGCTTGATCGAGAGCCAACTCGGCGCCATCGACCGGTTTGCCCAGCTCCAGGCCGCCGTGGCCGATTGGCCTGGGGGCGCCGCTGGTCAGCCGGGTGCCGGGGGCATCACTCCAGCTCGAGCGCACCACCAGGGGGACGCCGTAGTTGCGGGCAATTTCGACCGCGCGTGGGTGCAGCACCGCCGCCCCCAGGCTGGCCAGCTCGAGCATCTCGTCGCAGCTGACCTGATCCATCAGCTGGGCGTCGGCCACCTTGCGCGGGTCGGTGGTGAGCACGCCCGGCACATCGGTGTAGATCTCACACGCTGCTGCGCCAAGGGCCGCTGCCAGCGCCACCGCTGAGGTGTCCGAGCCGCCGCGACCCAAGGTGGTGATTTCGGGAAGGCCGCTGCTGCCGCCCGAGCCGCCGCCACTGGTGCCCTGGAACCCTGCCACGACCACCACCTGGCCCGCGTTGAGCGCGCGCCTGAGCTGCTCACTGCGCACCTCCAAAATGCGGGCGCGGCCGTGGGCCGATTCGGTGATGATGCCGGCCTGGGTGCCCGTCATCGACACCGCTGGCACGCCGCAGGCGTGCAGGGCCATCGATAGCAGGGCGATCGATACCTGCTCGCCGGTGGCCAGCAGCATGTCCATTTCGCGTTGAGGCGGGTTGCTGTTCAGCGCTCGGGCCAGTCCGGTGAGCTCGTCGGTGGTGTGGCCCATGGCCGAGACCACCACCACCAGTTCGTGGCCCTCGTCGCGGCAGCTGGCGATGCGGCGGGCGACGGCCTGAATGCGCTCGACATCAGCCACCGAGGTGCCGCCGAATTTTTGAACCAGCAGGGCCATGGAAAAGGCTGCGGCGCGGCGGCAGCGGACGGGTCAGTGGGCTCGATTATCTGTGAGGCCCGAACAGGAAGCCGTCGCAAAACGCCTCGCGTGGATTGAGGCCCCGTTTGAGGGCTGCTTCAACCTCAAGCAGCTGGCTCAGCAGGGTCAGCATGTGCTGCGGGGTTTTGCCTCTGATCTGTTTGCGCATCACAAAGATCCGCTTGGGGTTGCCGATGCCTGCCGCCTTGGCGATGGCGGCCGGGTCGTGTTCACCCGCCTGCTCGAGCAGCGCCACCCACAGCCAACCTCTGATCTGGCTGGTTAGTGCGGCCACGATCCGCAGGGCGGGTTCGTTGGCCTCAAGCAGGGCATCTACCAGGGCAATCGCTTCGGCGGGTTGGCCTGCCAGCAGGGCATCACCCACCGCCAGGGCGCTGGTGCTGCGGCCGCCCACAAGTGCTTCAACGGCGGTCAGGGTGATCGTTGCTCCTGCCAGAGGCTGCCCGCTCGAGCTTTGTTGTGCCTCTGATGAGGCATACAGGCTGAGCTTCTCGAGCTCACTGGCCAGCCGGGCGCTGTCGCTGCCAATGGCCTCAGCCAGGGCTTCGGCAGCGGCGCGCTCAAGCTGCAGGCCCAGGCCAGAGGCGGTGCGTTGCACCAGCTCAACCTGGCCGGCCCCATCCCAGATGGCTGGCAAGGCAAAGCTTTGCTCGCTGGCGCCGCCCGCCTTGATCAGGGCCTGCAGCGCCTTGGTGGTGCGCAGGCGCGCGTCGGGCTTGGCCGGGTTGACCAGCAGCAGATGGCACTCGCCTGTGATCAGCTCCAGATTGGCTTCGAGCTGGGCCGCGAGCTCTGCTGGGCATTGGTTACAGAAGGGGCTGCGCTGCAGCAGCACCACCCGGGCTCCGGCGCCAAAGGGCGGGGTGCGGGCCTCCTCTAGGGCTTGCGCTGCTTGGGCTGGGTCGTTGCCATCGAGGCGGCTCAGGTTGATCGAGGCCCAGGCAGGATCGACCTGCTTGGCGATCAACGCCTCCACTGCCCGGTTGCGCGCAGCCTCGTCGTCGCCCCAGAACAGATGGATGGGCATCAGAGGTCCTGCGCCGGTGGCCGGCATGCTGTGGTGACGACTGTATGGATCAGGGCGGTGCTCGACCATCCGATCTTCACCGCCAGCATCGCCTCAATTCGCCGTGAGTTGGCTGAGCGTGCTGCCGCCGATGCGCTGCTGGCTGGGCGCTTGCAGGCGATGAGCCCCTTGCAGCGCGACGTGCTTGAGCGCTGCATCCACAGCAGCGGTGATCTGACGATCACCGCTGATCTGGTTGTTGAGCCTGCTGAGGATGGGGCGACAGCAGCAGAGGCCTGCCGCCAAGGGCTTGAAGCTTTGCAGGCCGGTGCGCCAATCCTGTGCGATACGGCCATGGCTACGGCGGCGGTGGCGCCGATGGCGCGCCGCACCTTGGGCAATCCTGTGCACTGCCTGCTTGATTGGGCGCCGCTGGTGGCTCCACCAGGCAGCACCCGCAGTGCGGCCGCCATTGATGGGGCTTGGGCTGCACTTGCCGGTGTTGGCCCAAGGGGCCAAGGGCCCGGGCCGATCGTGTTGATTGGCAGCGCCCCCACCGCCCTCGAGCGCCTGCTGGATCTGGTGGCTGCCGGTGCGCCGCCGCCTGCCTTGGTGATTGGTATGCCGGTCGGTTTCATCGGCGTCGCCGAGAGCAAGCGGCGTCTGGCGGCCAGCGCTCTGTGCCAGATCAGGCTTGATGGCCCCCGCGGGGGTGCCGGCTTAGCGGGTGCCGCTTGCAATGCCCTGCTGCGGGCTGCGGCGCTTCAGGCCGCCATGGGAGCGCGCTCGCCCAGCTGAACACTCACGTGGCTGTTGGCCTCGATGCGGCCCAACACCTGGCGGGCGCGCAGCACCACAGATGCCGGCACCCCGGCCAGCCGCGCCGCTTCAATGCCGTAGCTGCGGCTTGCGCCCCCAGGCACAACCTGGTGCAGAAACACCAGCGCATCGCCGGTCTCTTCGACCAGCACCTGGGCATTGGCGACGTTGCTCAGCACGGCCGCCAGCTCGTTGAGCTCGTGATAGTGGGTCGCAAAGATGCTGCGGGCGCCGATACCGCTGGCCAGGTGTTCGGCCACGGCCCAGGCGATTGCCAGGCCGTCAAAGGTGGCGGTGCCACGCCCGATCTCATCAAGCAGCACCAGCGAGCGGTCACTGGCGTGGTGAAGGATGTTGGCCGTTTCGGCCATCTCCACCATGAAGGTGGACTGCCCTGCGGCCAGATCGTCGCCGGCGCCAACGCGGGTGAAGATGCGATCAGCAATCCCCAACCGCGCTGAGCGCGCTGGGATCCAGCTGCCGATCTGGGCCATGAGCTGGAGCAAGCCCACCTGGCGCAGGTAGCAGCTTTTGCCACTGGCATTGGGGCCGGTGAGAATCACCAGGTCGGGATGCCCGCCTAAGCCGCTGTCGCCCATGGCGATGCCGTTGGGTGTGAAGGGCTCCTCCACCAGCAGCTGCTCCACCACCGGGTGGCGGCCGGCTTCGATCACCAGCAGGCGCGCGTCGGGGCCTTCGGGGTCGGTGATCTCGGGGGCGCTGTAGCCGCTGGTGGCGGCCAGTTCAGCCAGGCTGGCGGTGGCGTCCAGTTCGGCGACCAGCCGGGCTGCTGCGCGCACTGGCGTGGCCTGCTCGCCCACCCGGGCGCGCAGCTCGCAAAACAGCTCGTATTCGCGCTGGGCGGCTCTGGCCTTGAGCTGCAAAATCTGCCCTTCGCGCTGCTTCAGCGCTGGGGTGACAAAACGCTCCTCGTTGGCGAGCGTCTGGCGGCGGATCCAATGCTCTGGCACCGCTGCAGCCTTGGCGCGGCTCACCGCCAGGAAGTAGCCAAAGGTGCGGTGGTACTGCAACTTGAGCGCAGGAATGCCGCTGGCGCTGCGCTCGGCCGTCTCCTGCTCGGTGAGCCAGCGGTCCTGGTCGTCGAGCTGGTTGCGCAGCCCGTCCAGAAGGGGGTCGACCCCGTCGTGGATCAGCCCACCTTCGCTCAGTGAGAGCGGCGGGGCATCGAGCAGCACGTGGCGCAGCTCGGCGGCCAGCTCAGCCAGCTCAGGCCAGGGCTGTGCCAGGGCCTGCAAAGGGGCGCTGGTGGCTTTGGCAAGCAAGCCTGCCAGCTGGGGCAGGCGCTCCAGTCCATCGGCCAGGGCCACCAGGTCTCGGGCCGAGGCGGTCCCGGCGCCGCAGCGTCCAGCCAGGCGCTCGAGATCGCCCATGGCCCGTAGCAGCCTGCGGATGGCGTTGCGTAGGGACCGCTCGGCGACCAGTTCACTGACGGCGCTTTGGCGGCGCAGGATCGCGTCGCGCTGCACCAGTGGCGCCTCGATCCATCGGCGCAGGCAGCGGCCACCCATCGCGGTGTGGGTGCTGTCGAGGGCCCACAGCAGGGAACCGTGGTGGCCGCCGCCCATGTGGGTGCGGGTGAGCTCCAGGTTGCGCCGGGTGGCGGCATCGAGCACCAGAGCATCGCCGGCATGCCAGGTGGTGGGCAGCTCCAACGGGATCTGCCCCGTGCTGCTGGTGTCATCGAGATAGGCCACCAGCCCCCCGGCTGCCCGCAGCGCCAGCGGCATCTCGCCCAGGCCCAGGCCATCAAGGCTGGCCAGGCCAAAGCGTGCTTTCAGGGTGGCTGCGGCCTCGGCTGCGGCAAACGGGGTGCGGGGCTGGGGCGTGCGATGCATGCCAGGCGGACACCAGCTGTGGTGTTCTTGATCAGCAACACCACCACTTGTGGTGGTGTTGTCAAGAGTTGATGGCGTGCCGTCAGCAATGTCGGCCGGCACCAAGAGCTCAGCGGCCTCGAGTTGCAGCAGCTCCTGGTGCAGTTCGCCGCTGCCCGTGCGCTGGCTGGCGCGGAATTCGCCGGTGCTGACATCGGCAACCGCCAGGCCCCAGGCGTTGCCTTCCTGTACCACCGCCGCCAGCCAGTTGTTGCGGCGGGCGCTGAGCAGGCCCTCGTCGATCACGGTGCCGGGGGTGAGCACCCGGGTGATCTCGCGGCGCAGCAGCTCGCCTTTGGCCGGTGTGGTTTCCACCTGATCGCACAGGGCGACGCTGTAGCCGCGGCGCACCAGCTCGCCGCAATAGCGCTCGGCCGCATGATGCGGAATGCCCGCCATTGGCACCCGGCCGATCGCCTTGCCCCCCTCTTTGCCGGTGAGGGTGAGCTCCAGCAGCCGCGACACCAGGATCGCGTCTTCAAAGAAGCACTCAAAGAAGTCGCCCAGCCGGTAAAGCAGTACCCGCTCGGGATGTTCGGCCTTGAGCTCCACGTAGTGGCGCAGCATCGGCGTCAGCTGGGCCGGTTTAACCAGGCTGTGGTGGTGCCAGGGGGGCAGGTCGTCTTGGGGCTCGCTGGCCGTCTCTGGAACAACACCTGTGTTGCCGCTTGGCACGGTTGGCGTGCTCTGGCGCTGTCTGGGCCTGCTGCTGGCATCGGCCACCAGGGCGCCTTCGTCGGCCACGGGCTCAGCTGGTGCTGCAGTAGCTGCGGGGCTGCCTGACAGCCCCAAAGCCTGCTCGAGCGAAAGCTGTTGTTCGGCTTTCGCGCTCACGGCCCATGCAGTGCTGGCAGCGATGGTAAAGCGACTGAGAGGATCTGCCCGCGCGCCTGGGACTTCATCTTGTGAAGGAAGCGCCGCTTGGATTGTCGGGTGACCATCCCAGCGTGTGAGAATCCGCCAACTGGATGCCGATCAGGTCGTTCCAGCCCCGCGTTGCTGAGCCATGCAGATCCTCAACACCCTCACCGTTCTGGCCCTGGTGGTGATGTCGTTCGCCCTGATCGTCGCGGTGCCGGTGTTGTACGCCAGCAGCGACGACAGCGGTCGCTCCAATCGTTTGATCCTGCTGGGCGGCTTGGTCTGGGTGGCGCTTGTGCTGGTCAACTGGGGCATGAGCTTTTTTGTCGTTTAAGCCTTCAAGGCCTGTTGCATCGCCCTGCGTAGGCTGGATGAACCTGGAAGGCCTTTGTTTTGGCAGTTTTTGAAGGACGGTTCACCGAAGCCAGTGGCTTGCGAGTCGGCGTTGTTGTGGCGCGGTTCAACGATCTGGTGACCGGCAAGCTGCTCAGCGGTTGCCTTGATTGCCTGTCGCGGCACGGCATCGATGTGGGCGAGCAGAGCGCCCAGCTCGATGTGGCTTGGGTGCCGGGTAGTTTTGAAATTCCTCTGGTGGCGCAGCGACTGGCGTCCAGCGGCCGCTACCACGTGGTGATCACCCTTGGCGCCGTGATTCGCGGTGACACGCCGCATTTTGATGTGGTGGTCTCTGAGGTCAGCAAGGGTGTGGCGGCCGTGAGCCGCAGCACCGGGGTTCCGGTGATCTTTGGGGTGCTGACTACAGACACCTTGCAGCAGGCCCTTGAGCGCGCCGGCATCAAGAGCAACCTGGGCTGGAGTTACGGCCTGCAGGCACTCGAGATGGGGAGCCTGATCAAGACCTTGCCATGAGCTCTGGCGCGTCGTTGTTTGGCTCCGCTCAGCGGGTTCTGGTTACTGGGGGTGCGGGGTTCATTGGCGGCGCGGTGGTGCGCCGGCTGCTGCGCCTCAGCGATGCCACCGTCTTCAACCTTGACAAGTTCGGCTACGCCAGCGATGTCAGTGGCATTGAAGCGGTGATGGCTGAGCTGGCCGGCCAAGGCCGCGCGACAGGTTCAGACGGCCAGCCGCGCCATCAGTTGCTGCGGGTCGATCTGGTTGATGCGGAGGCCACGGCTGCTGCCGTGCGTCAAGCCGATCCTGACTGGGTGCTGCACCTGGCGGCTGAAAGCCATGTGGATCGCTCGATTGAGGGGCCAGCGGCATTTTTGGAAAGCAATGTGCTCGGCACCTTCCAGTTGCTGCAGGCTGTGCGCAGCCATTGGGAGCAGTTGAGCCCCCAGCGGCAGGCGCGGTTCCGTCTGCTGCACATCAGCACCGATGAAGTGTTCGGATCCCTGGGCCCCACCGGTCGCTTTTCAGAAGCCACCGCTTACGACCCCCGCAGCCCCTACTCGGCGAGTAAGGCAGCCAGTGACCACTTGGTGCGGGCTTGGCATCACACCTATGGCCTGCCGGTGGTGCTGACCAACTGCTCCAACAATTACGGCCCCTGGCAGTTCCCCGAGAAGCTGATCCCGGTGGTGATCCTCAAGGCCGCCGCCGGTGAACCCATCCCGCTTTATGGCGATGGCGGCAATGTGCGCGATTGGCTGTTCGTTGAAGATCACGTGGATGCCCTGCTGCTGGCACTCAGCCAGGGTGAGCTCGGCCGCAGTTACTGCGTCGGCGGTCACGGCGAGCGCAGCAACCGGCAGGTGGTTGAGTCCATCTGCACCTTGCTCGATCAGCGCTTGCCTCAGGGGGCACCCCACAACCGCCTGATCACCACGGTTGCTGATCGGCCGGGTCATGACCGCCGCTATGCGATTGATCCCACGCGGATCAGCAGCGAACTGGGCTGGACTCCGCGCCATGACTTTGAGGCTGGCCTGAGCGCGACGGTCGATTGGTACCTGGCCCAGCGGGGCTGGTGCCAAAGCGTGCGGCAGAACGCTGCGTACGACGGTCAGCGGTTGGGACTGCTGCGATCGGTTTGACCACGGGGACCCCCGTGGTGCATGCTGTGTCGGTCAGCGGGAGCGCTGGCTTGCGGATGTAGCTCAGTGGTAGAGCATCTCCTTGCCAAGGAGAGGGTCGAGAGTTCGAATCTCTTCATCCGCTTGTTGAATTTTGCTCCAGCAGCATCAGCTGTTGGCGTCCGGTGCTCGTGAATCCGAGTTGGCGGTAGAAGCCGGCACTGTTGCTGGTCATCAGATACACCCGCTCGACCCGGCGCAGTTGAGGCAGCTCCAGCAGGGCTTCCACCAGCTGGCGTCCGAGCCCCTGACCCTGCAGCTCGGGAGCCACGACCACATCCCAGAGCACGGCGCGATACCGGCCATCGCTGCTCGCCCGGCAGAAGCCCACCAGTTGCCTGCCGCGCCAGAGGCTGATGGCGGCGGCGCTGCCCTTGAGCATGGTGCGCAGGCCACTGAGGCTGCGCCCTTGCGCCCAAAAGCTGTGTTCTTCAAGCAGCTGTTGCAGCTGCTGAACAGCACCGGCTGGTAGCCAGCGTGGCCCAAGTCCCAGCCGCAGGGCACGCGCACCGCTGCCATGGCGCATCAAGTGAAGTGGGGCAGCGCTGTGCATTGACCCATCCTCGCGTCAGGGCGCAACATGCGGGCAAGAAGCCTTGCCCCGGCTTGCTTTTGGGGCACTGCTGCCGGTTTTGCAGTGGTAGGGTGAGCCCCATCGATGGCCGCGAAACCTCATGCTGAAGCTGCTGCTGGGGGATCCCAACGCCCGCAAGCTCCAGCGCTACCAGCCCCTTGTCTCCGACATCAATCTGTTGGAGGAGGAGGTGGAGCAGCTCAGCGATGAGGAGTTGCGCGGATTGACCGGCGAATTCCGCCAAAAATTTGAGGCGATTGCCGGCCAGAGCCAACGGCAGCGCCAGCTGCTGGCCGAGCTCTTGCCCCAGGCTTTTGCCGTGGTGCGCGAAGCCAGCCGGCGTGTGCTGGGCATGCGGCACTTCGATGTGCAGCTGATCGGCGGCATGGTGCTGCACGACGGCCAGATCGCTGAGATGAAGACCGGTGAGGGCAAGACCCTGGTGGCCACCCTGCCGGCCTACCTCAATGCGCTCACCGGCCGCGGCGTGCATGTCGTCACCGTGAACGATTACCTGGCCAGGCGCGACGCCGAGATGATGGGCCAGGTGCATCGCTTTTTAGGCCTCAGCGTCGGATTGATTCAGCAGGACATGTCGCCGGCTGAACGCCGCCGCAATTACGCCTGCGATATCACCTACGCCACCAATTCTGAGTTGGGGTTCGATTACCTGCGCGACAACATGGCGACCGACATCGCCGATGTGGTGCAGCGCCAGCCCTATTTCTGCATCATTGACGAGGTTGATTCGATCCTGATCGATGAAGCCCGCACGCCGCTGATCATCTCGGGCCAGGTGGAGAGGCCCCAGGAAAAGTATGAGCAGGCTGCCCAGGTTGCCGCTGCCCTCCTGCGCGCCGCCGAGATGGGCAAAGACGGTATTGATCCTGAAGGCGATTACGAAGTTGATGAAAAACAGCGCAATGTGACCCTCACCGATGAGGGTTATGCCAAGGCTGAACAGATGCTGGGTGTTGATGATCTGTTCAACCCAGCTGATCCCTGGGCGCATTTCATCAACAACGCCCTCAAGGCCAAAGAGCTGTTCATCAAGGATGTCAGCTATATCGTGCGTAACGATGAAGTGGTCATCGTTGACGAGGGCACCGGCCGGGTGATGCCCGGACGCCGCTGGAGCGATGGCCTGCATCAGGCGATCGAGGCCAAGGAATCGGTGGCGATTCAGCCCGAGACCCAGACCCTGGCCAGCATCACCTACCAGAACTTCTTCCTGCTCTATGAGCGCCTCTCCGGCATGACCGGTACGGCCAAGACCGAAGAAGTTGAGTTTGAAAAGACCTACAAGCTGGAGGTCACCCAGGTTCCTACCAACCGGCCCAGTCAGCGCAGCGACTGGACCGACCAGGTTTACAAAACTGAAGCAGCCAAATGGCAGGCGGTCGCTGCTGAAATCGCCGGGGTTCACGGCCAGGGGCGGCCCGTGCTGGTCGGCACCACCAGTGTGGAGAAATCCGAGTTGCTCTCCAGCCTGCTGGCTGAGCAGCAGATTCCCCACAACCTGCTCAACGCCAAGCCCGAGAACGTCGAGCGTGAGGCTGAGATCATTGCCCAGGCGGGCCGATCTGGCGCGGTGACGATTGCCACCAACATGGCCGGCCGCGGCACCGACATCATTTTGGGCGGCAACAGCGACTACATGGCGCGCCTCAAGCTGCGCGAGGTTCTGCTGCCGCGTCTGGTGCGTCCTGAAGAGGATCACCGACCGCCAGTGCCGCTGCAGCGCGCTGCCTCTGGCGGCGGTGGGTTCGCAGGCGAGGGCGCGAGCTTTAAGGCCCCGAGCGAAGCGCGCGCCATCGGCAGCCTTTACCCCTGCCAGTTGGGCGATGACACCGATCAGGCGTTGGCCCAGCTCGCCAAGGATCTGGTGGCTGCCTGGGGTGACCGCGCTCTCAGCGCGCTGGAACTTGAAGAGCGCCTCACCCAGGCGTCTGAAAAGGGTCCGACCGATGACGCGCAGATCCTGGCGTTGCGTGATCTGCTCGGCCGGGTCAAGGCCGAATACGACAGCGTTGTGGGCCCTGAAGGCCTGCAAGTGCGCGAGGCCGGTGGACTGCACGTGATCGGCACCGAGCGTCACGAATCACGCCGCATCGACAACCAGTTGCGTGGACGCTCGGGGCGCCAGGGTGATCCAGGCAGCACACGCTTTTTCCTCTCGCTGGAAGACAACCTGCTGCGTATTTTTGGTGGTGATCGCGTCGCTGGCCTCATGAACGCGTTTCGTGTTGAGGAGGACATGCCGATTGAATCCGGCATGCTCAACCGCTCGCTCGAGGGTGCTCAAAAGAAAGTTGAGACCTATTACTTCGACATTCGCAAGCAGGTCTTTGAGTATGACGAGGTCATGAACAACCAGCGCAAGGCTGTCTACGCCGAGCGTCGCCGTGTGCTGGAAGGGCAGGATCTCAAGCTTCAGGTTCTGGGGTATGGCGAGCGCACGATTGATGACATCGTCGAGGCCTACGTCAATCCTGATCTACCGCCAGAGGAAAACGATTACACCAGCCTTGTTGAGAAGGTCAAAGAATTCATTTACCTACTCGAAGATCTCTCCCCAGAGCAGCTCAATGGTCTTCAAGTCGATGAACTTAAGGCCTTTTTGCAAGAGCAGATGCGCAATGCCTATGACATCAAAGAAGGCCAGATTGAGCAGGTCAATCCTGGTCTCATGCGTCAGGCAGAGCGTTTCTTTATTTTGCAGCAGATCGACACGCTCTGGCGCGAGCATCTGCAGTCCATGGATGCCCTGCGAGAGTCTGTGGGTCTACGCGGTTACGGCCAGAAAGATCCCTTGATTGAGTATAAAAATGAGGGTTATGACATGTTCCTCGAGATGATGACGCAGATGCGTCGCAATGTGATCTATTCGATGTTCATGTTCCAGCCGCGTGCCCAGGTTGACGATGAAGTCAGCACCATGGCCTGAGCTTGTCCTGGCAGCCTTGGTTAAGACCCGACGACGTCGTCGTTAAAGGCCGGCGTCGCGATTGATCAGCTGGCTCTCGCCCAGAAATTCCAGGATTTCCCGGTCCTTGAGGTTCTGAGCCTCGCCGCGGCAGGGTTCCAGCAGGGGCCTGCCAGCCGCCAGTTCCCGCAGACAGGCCTGGGTGCGGGCCAGCTCCCCCTCTAAGGCATCAATTCGCTCCATCAGGTTGCGGATCACATTGGCCTCGGCGTCAGGCAGTGCTGAGTGGGCCAACGGATCAATGCGAACCCCCGACTGGTGAATGACCCGTCCGGGGATACCCACCACGGTGCTGTCTGGGGCCACATCACGCAGCAGCACCGAGCCGGCACCGATGCGGGTGTTGCTGCCCACGTTGATGGCGCCCAGCACCTTGGCGCCGGCACCCACCACGACGTTGTCTTCGAGGGTCGGGTGCCGTTTGCCGCTGGCCTTGCCGGTGCCCCCCAGGGTTGCCCCTTGATACAGCAGACAGTTGTTGCCGATCACTGCGGTTTCGCCGATCACCACCCCCATGCCGTGGTCGATGAACACACCACGGCCGATGCGGGCACCGGGGTGGATCTCGACGCCGGTCAGGCTGCGCCCCAGCTGACTTAGCAGCCGCGGCAGCAGCGGCAGGCCCAGACCCCAGAGCCTGTGGCTGATGCGGTGCAGCACCAGGGCGTGAAAGCCCGGGTAGCAGAGCAGAATCTCGAGCGTGCCCCGGGCGGCTGGGTCACGCTCTTTGATAATGGCGAGATCGGCCCGGATGCTGTCGAGCATGGTCTGAGCCTAGGCAGGCTCAGGCCGCGAGCAGGCCGATTTCCTTGCGCAACAGATCGATTGTGGCGTTGCCCAGATAGCTCTGCGCGCAGTGCACGACCGGCAGGCGCATCAACTGGCCCCTGTTCTGACGCAGGGTTTGCTCCACCAGGGGCAGGCTGGGACGATCGCAGAGCACGTGACTGGAGGCTCGCAGCAGGGCCAGCAACCGGCTGCCGGTGTCGGGGTTGGCGGTCATCACCAGCAGCTCGCTGCCGCGCATGCTGTGCAAGATCACCTCGGCAGCGCGCAGGATGCCCGGGCTAATGCTCACCAGTCCCACGCAACTGCCGGCGCGCAGTTCCTTGAGCAGATCCAGCTCATGGCGGAAGTCGTTGAGATCGACAGGAACGGCGCGCACGCTGTGGCGCTGGGCGATCGCTTCGATCGGCTGCAAAAAGTAGCGGCTGGTCACCACGGTGCCGTTGTTGGCACTCTCGAGTACCGCTTCGAGTTCCTCCATCGGCACCACCTCGACCGGCACGTCGAGATGGGGGCTCAGCTCTTCGGCGATCAGCAGCGAAGCGCCAATGTCTTCGCGTGGGGTGCTCACCAGCACACGGGCGCCGCAGCGCAGGCGCCAGTCGATCTCACGGGTGAGCAGGTCTCGCGCCTGCTGCAGCGTGCAGCCTGCGTTGAGCAGGCCATCAACGCTCTGGCGCACTTCACGGTCGATGTCAGGGATCGCCTTGTGGCGCGGTCCCGGCGGTGGCTTGATCTCGCGGGGGTTTTGCTGGTCGCGCACGTAGATGCCTGAGCCGGCCATGGCTTCAACGACGCCATCGCTCTCGAGTTGGCGATAGACCTTGCTGATGGTGTTGCGGTGCAGCCCGGTCTGCATCGCCAACTGCCGCGTGCTCGGCAGCCGGTGACCGGGCGGGAAGTGCCTCGCTGCAATGGCGAAGCAAATCTGGTTGTACAGCTGGGTGGACGCCGGAATGTCGCTTTCCTGCTGGATGTGGAATCGCACGCCGGGTGTGGGCCAGATGATCGTCTGGCCACCTTACGGACCCTGGGCTCAGGTGACAATTGCGTCTTTGGCATAGGCATGCCAGGAGCGCGCCATGGTCGCTGATGCGCAACGCCTGGATGCGGCTGTGAGCGCCGCATGGGTTGAGCTGCCGCCCGCAGCCGAAGGGCCCGTGCTGCGCTGCTGGTACGCCAGGCCTGAGGCTCCTGGCAGTTGTCGCGGCGCGGTGTTGGTGCTGCCTGAGGTGTTCGGCCTCAACAGTTGGGTGCGCGGGTTCTGCTCCCGCTTGGCTGCGGCAGGCTATGCCGCCTTGGCGATGCCGATTTTTGCGCGTACAGCCCCTGATCTGGAGCTGGGGTACGGCCCCGATGGCTTGGCCGAGGGGCGCTTGCACCGCGATCAGGTCAGCGCTGCTGGGGTGCTCGCCGATGCCGGCCGTGCCATTGCTTGGTTGCAGCAGCAGCGTGCGCATCCAGAGCGGCCCGTGGCGTGTGTGGGCTTCTGCTTTGGCGGTCACCTCTCGCTGCTGGTGGCCAGCCTTGAGCAGGTTGCCTTGACCTGCGATTTTTACGGTGCGCGGGTGTCGAGTTTTCGGCCCGGCGGCGGGCCACCCACCTTGGAGCTGTTGCCCAGCGTCGGCGGCGATGTGTTGTGCGTCTGCGGTCAGGATGATCCGTTGATGCCACAGCAGGAACTTGAGGCGATCGAGCAGGCCCTGCGCGCTTGTGCGTCGCCGCGCCGGCGCGAGCTGGTGGTTGTGCCTGGGGCCGGCCACGGGTTCATGTGCGACCAGCGCGATGACTTTCGCCCGCAAGCCGCGGCTGCAGGGTGGCAGCTGCTGCTGGACGCGTTGGCGGCTTCGCTGCCGGCGCCTTCGCCTTAAGCCTTGCGCTCGGCTGCAGCTGGCGCAGGGGCTTCTTTGACTGCCTTGGGCTTGCCATCGCCTTGTGCTTTGCCGTCACCTTGCGCTTTGCCAGCGCTGAGCTTGCGGGGGCTCAGGAACATGATCATGTTTCGGCCTTCGCGCTTGGGAGGCTGCTGGATCTCGGCGCTTTCCTCGAGATCTTTGGCCATGCGCATCAACAGCACCTCGGCCAGGGCGGTGTGCTGGATTTCACGGCCGCGAAAAATCACGGTGCACTTGACCTTGTCACCGGCCTTGAGAAAGCGCACGGCCTGACCGATCCGCACGTCGTAATCGTGCTGATCAATCTTGTAGCGCATCTTGACCTCTTTAACTTCGGTCTGGTGCGACTTCTTCTTGGCCTCTTTGGCCTTCTTTTCCTGTTCGAATTTGTACTTGCCGTAATCCATGATCCGGCACACCGGCGGATCGGCTTTCTCGCTCACCAGCACCAGATCAAGCTCCCGGTCCTTGGCGACCTCCAGGGCTGCTTCTCTGGTGATGACCCCTAGCTGACTGCCATCGGCGTCGACCACCCGCAGATTGGGGTAGCTGATGCGTTCGTTGATGTTGGGCAGCTCCCGAACGGGAGCACGACGATCAAACCGGGGACGGGGAGGCATTCAGGCGGTAGAGGACCAGGCTGTAGGGAATGGGGACAGCAGTTGCTGGTGCATCGCTCACCCTAGGACCTGCCCCACCGCCTGCAAGGCCTGCTCAAGCTGTTGCTGCAGATCCGTGCCATCCAGCCACTGGGGGTTGTGCTGCCTGCGAAACCACGTGCGCTGCCGTTTGGCGTACTGACGGGTGCGTTGGCTGGTGCCGGCGACCGCCTCGAGCTGGCTGATCTGGCCGGCCAGGTGTCGCCTGGCTTCGTCGTAGCCGATGGTGCTCAGCAACCCCAGTTCTGGGCCGTAGCGCTGGATCAGGGCTTCGGTCTCCTGCAGCAACCCCTGCTCAAACAGGCTGTGGCTGCGGCGCTCGATCCGGCTGCGCAGATCAGGCGGATTGAGGCCCAGCTCCAGCACCGTCCAGTTTGGCGGGGTGCAACTCTGCTGCCCGCTCAGCGGGCGGCCCGTGGCATAGATCACCTCCAAGGCCCGCTGGGTACGCACGGCATCCGCTGCTGCAATGCGCGCGGCCGCGGCAGGGTCAGCGGCAGCCAGCAGTTGGTGGCATTGCGGTTGCCCCAGGGCCTCTAGCTGCTGGCGCAGTTGCGGCTGGGGCGGTACCGCCGGCGGTGCCATGCCTTGGGTGAGGGCTTTGATGTAGAGCCCCGTGCCGCCAGCGATCAAGGCCACCGGTCTGTTGTGATCGCTGCGCTGAAGCTGCTGCTCCAGTGCGGCCTTGGCCAGCGTGGTGAACTCCTGCAGGTTCAGCGGCTGATCGGGGTCGCGCAGGTCGATCAGTTCATGCGGCGCAGCCTGTTGCTGCTGTGGTGTTGGCTTGGCCGTGCCCACGTCCATGCCGCGGTAGAGCTGACGTGAGTCGATGTTGAGCACGGAGCGATTGAGGGCCTGGGCCAGAGCAATCGCCAGATCGGTCTTGCCGCTGGCCGTGGGCCCCACCACCGCGATCACCAGCGGTGGCGGGGTTGATGGCAACGTCGCGCTGGGCATGGCTCCACTTTGCAGGAGCCTGCAGCTAGCCGATAGCAACCCACCGCTCGCGGGGCCTCCAGAGGCTGCGGGCTGGGGCCAGGGGCCTGCCGAATCTGGCTGGCGGTGGTAAATTGACCCCAGCCAACAGAGCTCAGGCTCTGCCGGCCCAATCGCGATCTATCTCGAGATTCGCGCGTTTTCTGCCCCGGGACTGCCTGTCCTGTGCCACTGCCCTGGGGAGCCCCTCCTGCATGAGCGAAGCCAGCAAAGTTCAGGCCGCCTACGGCGCCGAGCAGATCCAGGTGCTGGAAGGCCTGGAGCCGGTGCGCAAGCGCCCTGGCATGTACATCGGCTCGACAGGGCCGCGTGGCTTGCACCATCTGGTGTACGAGGTCGTCGACAACTCGGTTGACGAAGCTCTTGCTGGCCATTGCGACCAGATCCTGGTTGTGCTGAACGCCGATGGCTCCTGCAGCGTGACCGACAACGGCCGCGGCATTCCCACCGACATTCATCCGCGCACGGGCAAGAGCGCCCTGGAAACGGTGCTCACCGTCCTGCACGCCGGCGGCAAATTTGGCGCAGGTGGTTACAAGGTCTCTGGCGGTCTGCACGGCGTGGGCGTCTCGGTGGTCAATGCCCTCAGCGAGTGGGTCGAGGTCACCGTGCACCGCCAGCAGCAGGTGCACACCCAGCGATTTGAGCGTGGTCAACCGATCGGCAGCCTGGCCTCAGCTCCGGCAGCTGCCGGCGAGAAAGACCGCACCGGCACCTCGGTCTGCTTCAAGCCC
The DNA here is from genome assembly GCA_049421025.1 of Prochlorococcaceae cyanobacterium. Classification (GTDB taxonomy): domain Bacteria; phylum Cyanobacteriota; class Cyanobacteriia; order PCC-6307; family Cyanobiaceae; genus RGUW01. The sequence goes on from JBMSMG010000012.1 coordinate 30,042, forward strand.
GACATTGAGATCTTCAGCACAGGGATTGAGTTCGATTACCAGACCCTTTCCTCACGCCTCAGGGAGCTGGCCTATCTCAACGGCGGCGTGCGCATCGTCTTCCGCGACGACAGAGCTTCGGCCCGCAACGAGGCTGGAGAGCCCCACGAGGAGACCTACCACTACGTCGGCGGGATCAAGGAGTACGTCGCCTACATGAATGCGGAGAAGGATCCGCTGCATGGCGACATCATTTATGTGAACGCCGAAAAAGAGGGCGTTCAGGTCGAAGCGGCACTGCAGTGGTGCGTTGATGCCTATTCCGACAGCATCCTGGGTTTTGCCAACAACATTCGTACCGTTGATGGCGGCACCCACATCGAGGGCCTCAAAACGGTGCTGACCCGCACCCTCAATGCCTTTGCCAAAAAGCGTGGCAAGCGTAAGGACGCCGATGCCAACCTGGCCGGTGAAAACATTCGCGAGGGTTTGACCGCTGTTCTCTCGGTCAAGGTGCCTGAGCCTGAGTTTGAGGGTCAGACCAAGACCAAACTTGGCAACACCGAAGTGCGCGGCATCGTCGACACGCTGGTGGGCGAGGCCCTGGGTGAATTCCTGGAGTTCAACCCCTCGGTGATCGATCTGATCCTCGAGAAGGCCATTCAGGCGTTCAACGCCGCCGAGGCAGCACGCCGCGCTCGTGAGCTAGTGCGCCGCAAAAGCGTGCTGGAAAGTTCAACCCTGCCCGGCAAGCTGGCCGACTGCAGCTCCCGCGATCCTGGCGAATCTGAGATCTACATCGTCGAGGGTGATTCGGCAGGCGGTTCGGCCAAGCAGGGCCGAGATCGCCGCTTTCAGGCCATCTTGCCGCTGCGGGGCAAGATCTTGAACATTGAGAAAACCGATGACGCCAAGATCTACAAAAATTCTGAGATTCAGGCGCTGATTACCGCTCTGGGTCTTGGTATCAAAGGTGAAGACTTTGATGAGAAAAACCTTCGTTACCACCGCATCGTCATCATGACGGATGCCGATGTCGATGGTGCGCACATTCGCACCCTGCTGCTGACGTTCTTCTACCGCTATCAGAAAGCTTTGGTCGAAGGCGGCTACATCTACATCGCCTGCCCGCCGCTCTACAAAGTGGAGCGGGGCAAGAATCACAGCTATTGCTACAACGAAGCTGATCTCAAGACGACATTGGAAGCCTTTGGCGAAAAGGCTAACTACACCATTCAGCGTTTCAAGGGCCTCGGTGAAATGATGCCCCAACAGCTCTGGGAAACCACCATGGACCCCACCACGCGCACGATGAAGCGTGTGGAAATTGAAGACGCGCTGGAAGCTGACCGCATCTTCACCATTCTCATGGGCGACAAGGTGGCGCCCCGCCGTGAGTTCATCGAAACCCACAGCGCTGAGCTTGATCTCGCCCAGCTCGACATCTGATGTTGCGCTGGCGTTGGGCGGCTCTGTTGAGCTTTGCGTTGGTGGCCCCGGCTGCTCTGCCCGCTGGCGGCGGTGAGCGCCGCATGCCCGAGCTCAGGCGGCGTCAGGGCATGGCTGAACCCCTGTTGGCTCCAGCACGTCTGTGCCTGCAGTGCGCGCCGCAGCAGCAGGCTCCGATGATTGGACCGGTGGCTCTCGGCGAGCCACTGAGGGTCTTGCGGCACTGGTGCGCAGCCAACGGCGAACGCTGGCTGCAGGTGCAACAGCTGGGCAGCGGCCGCCGCGGCTGGCTGCTCGGCTAGACGATTAAGCGGCGAGAGCTGCCTCGATCGCGCTGGTCAGCTCGGCGGAATCGGGTTCGACATTGCTCTTGAAGCGGGCCATGACGGTGCCGTCTTTGCCAACCAGAAACTTCTCGAAATTCCAAGCCACATCGCCAGCCGGTTCTGTCTGGGTAAGGGTGGTGTAAGGCTCCGTCTTGGCGCCGGTGGCGTGGACCTTGTCAAACAGTTCAAAGCTGGCCCCGTAGGTGGTGGAGCAGAACTGCTGGATCTCGCTCAGCGTGCCGGGCTCCTGGCCGCCAAAGTCGTTGCAGGGGAAGCCCAACACAGCCAGGCCTTGGGCTCCGTAAGTGTCCTGGAGCTTCTGCAGACCGGCGTACTGGCGCGTGAAGCCGCAGCGGCTGGCCACGTTGACGATCAACAGCACCTGGCCGCCCCAGTCGCCCAGCTTGCGCTCGGTGCCTTTGGCATCGCGCACGGTGACATTGCTGATGGAGACGGTCATGGCTGAACGATCACAACGGGCGCGACCTTAGCGATTGCTGCTGGTGGCTGCGGGGGCTCATACACTCGAGGCGACGCGGGCCGGCCCATGAGCGAGACCAATGGCGTCGTGGTGGCCGAGATGGTGGCCCAGCAGCTGCAGACGCTGCTGGAGGCGGGCAACTACGACGGCGCCAAGCTGCTGCTCAAGCCCGTTCAAGAGGTCGATGCGGCCGAAGCCATCGGCAGCCTGCCGCGCACGCTGCAGGCATTGGCCTTTCGGCTGCTGCCCAAGGACGAGGCGATTGAGGTGTACGAGTACCTCGACCCTGCCGTGCAGCAGACCCTGCTTGATCGGCTGCGTAGTGGCGAGGTGCTCGAGCTGGTCGAAGAGATGTCACCGGACGATCGTGTGCGTCTGTTTGATGAGCTGCCCGCCAAGGTGGTGCGCCGCCTGCTGGCCGAGCTCAGCCCTGCTGAGCGTCGTGTCACAGCCCAGTTGCTCGGTTACGAGGCCGAGACCGCCGGTCGTCTGATGACCACCGAATACATCGATCTCAAGGAGTTTCACAGCGCCAGCCAGGCTCTTGACATCGTGCGGCGCCGCGCCCGTGACACCGAGACGGTGTATTCGTTGTATGTGACCGATGGCTCACGCCATTTGACCGGCATCCTGTCGCTGCGCGATCTGGTGACGGCCGAGCCCGAGGCGCGCATTGGCGATGTCATGACCCGCGAGGTGGTGAGCGTCGCCACCGACACCGACCAGGAGGAGGTGGCCCGCGCCATTCAGCGTTACGACTTTCTGGCGGTGCCGGTGGTCGATCGCGAGCAGCGACTGGTGGGCATCGTCACCGTCGATGACGTCATCGACGTGATCGAGCAAGAGGCGACCCGTGATCTGTATGCCGCGGGTGCTGTGCAGGCAGGCGATGAGGACGATTACTTCCAGAGCAACCTGTTCACCGTGGCGCGCCGGCGCGTGGTGTGGTTGCTGGTGCTGCTGCTTGCCAACAGCGGCACCGCTGCTGTGATTGCCTCGATGGATGGGGTGCTGAAGCAGGTGGTGGTCCTGGCAGCGTTCATTCCGCTGCTGATCGGCACCGGCGGCAATGTGGGCGCCCAGAGTTCCACCGTGGTCATCCGCGGTCTGAGCACCCAGCGCATTGCCGGCCTCGGGCCTGCCATGGCCATCGTGCGTGAGGCCGTTGCCGGGGCTCTGCTGGGTCTGTTGATGATGCTGGTGGTGGTGCCCTGGGCCGGCTACGTGTCGCAGGGCAACTGGTTGGTGGCCTGGGCTGCCGGTCTGGCCTTGGTGGCGATTACGACGTTGGCCGCTACGGCCGGGGCCGCCCTGCCGTTGCTGTTTGACCGGCTGGGGCTTGATCCGGCGCTGATGTCGGCCCCCTTCATCGCCACCGCCACCGATGTGGTGGGCGTGTTCATCTACCTCAACATCGCCTCGGCCTTGCTGAACCGCGTCGCTTGAGCCGGCCGGCTTGACGCTTTATGAGAGGCCTTCACACTTCTTCAGGTTAGGCTTTACACATCTTCAAGTGTTTGGCCGTGGTGGTCTCAGCCGAACTCGCCCCTGCAGCCGTTGCCAAGGCTTCGCCTGCATCTGGCCGTGCCAGTGGCATGGCGCCCGACGCCGACCTGGTGCGCAGCTACCTGCGCGACATCGGCCGTGTTCCCTTGCTC
>JBMSMG010000013.1:0-32877 GCA_049421025.1 Prochlorococcaceae cyanobacterium
GGGGTCTTGGCGTCGGCCATCAGCGAGCCGTCCATCATCACCGAGGTGAAACCGTTGGCGGCGGCGCCGAAGCAGGTGGCGGGGCTGTTGCCGTGGTCCTGGTGCATCACCACGGGGATGTCGGGATAGGTCTCGACAGCAGCCAGGATCAGGTGGCGCAGGAAGTTCTCACCGGCGTACTGACGGGCGCCGCGCGAGGCCTGCAGGATCACCGGAGAATCGGTCTCGTAGGCCGCCTCCATGATCGACTGCACCTGCTCAAGGTTGTTGACGTTGAAGGCAGGGATGCCGTAGCCGTTTTCGGCGGCGTGATCGAGCAGCAGGCGAAGCGGTACGAGCGCCATGGGAAATCCTTGTGAAGGGGCGGAAAGGGGAGCAGACAAACAGTCGGGCCTTGGCCCGCTCTGCCGGGGAGTTTACGGGATGCAGTCGTGGGCCTCGCGCCGATGGCGGCGCAGCCTGCAGCAAAAAGCCCCGCCCGGAATCCGGACGGGGCGCTGAAGCGTCGGGGGCGTAGCCCCTCAGGCTCAATCGATCAACTGTTGCCGGCGCAGCGACTGAACGGAATAGCCGTTCTGTTTGGCGGCGCGCCGGGCTTCTTCAGCCTGACGAGCCATCTGCTTGGCAGTGGTGATGGACATGGAAGTGCCTCCGTGATGATCCGGTTGATGCCGGGTGGATGGCGCGTTGCTTCGGGGGCAGCCCTACTTCCACCGCCGGCGGCGAACCACCGGGGCCAACGATGGTTAAACCGTAGCGATTGCTACGAATCGCTGTTGTTTGCTGTGATACCCAGCTGCGTGGTGCGGCTCACGCGGCCGGTACGGATTGCCGAGCCTGGTCGCAGCAGCGCTGGCTGCTGAGAGCCTCCAGCAGGCCCGGCACCATGGGCCTGCGCGCGTGGATCGCCTGGGCCCACCAGCCATGCAGCCGCTCGACAGGGGCGATGCGTCCATCGCCCCAACTGCGTTGGAACGCCAGCTGCGGATCAGCCGCCACAGGCCGCAGCGGCTCACCCGGACGGGCCATCCACAGCCCGAAACCATGCACATAGTCAGCCTGGTTGTCAGAGCCGAGCACCAGGGTCGCCTCGCTGCCGTACAGCTCGAGCCAGCAGCCGCGGCCGGCGCGGGTGACGCTGGCCAGGTTCATCTGGGCTGGCACTACCACCCCACCAGGTCCTTGCAGCTGCAGTTGAATCAAGGCGATGTCTTCGGCATCGACGGGGCGGAGCTGGTCGCCGCCGGGTGCAGGGCGCTGGGCAATGGCGGTGCTCAGCTGCGCGCTCAAGCCCAGGGTTGGTCCCACCAGCCAATGCAGCATGTCGAAGGCATGGGTGCCCAGGGCTCCCAGCACCCCGCCGCCTTCGGCGCTGCTCGAGTACCAGCTCCAGGGGCGGCTGGCGTCGGCCCGGCTGGACATCAGCCAGTCGAGTTTCACCAGCCAGGGTTGACCCAGCACGCCCTGCTGCAGCAGCGCCGCCAGCTGCTGAAACAGCGGCACAGCCCGGTATTCAAAATCGACGGCCACGCACAGACCCTGCGCCAGGGCCAGCCGCTGCAGCTCGGCCACCTCGCCGGCATCAAGGCCGACGGGCTTTTCAAGCATCAGGTGCTTGCCGGCGTTGAGGGCGGCACTGGCCAGTGCAACGCGCGGCTGCGGGGGGGTGGCGATCACCAGGGCCTCGATCTGCGGATCGGCCAGCAGGGCCTCGAAATCGCTGAATCCCTGCAGGCCGTGCGCTGCCGCGGCAGCCTCAACTCGCTCGCGGAGCGGGTGCCACAGGGCCACCGGTTGCCAATGGGGTGAAGCCTTGAGAGCTTCAAGGTGAACCTTTTCGCCGAAACCAAGGCCGGCGATCGCTACGCGCAACGGGGCTGAGTCGCTCATGAGCTGGGTTGGAGGATCGGGCTGCCGGGGGTGACGCTCTGCGCCAACCCAGCGGCGGCGCAGCTGCCTTGCAGAACGTCGGCGATCAGGCCATCGCCTGCCACCGGTTGCCATTGGGCCCCCCATTGGGGCAGGCCATTGACGGAGGTGTCGCGGTAGAGCGCCTGACCGCAGTCAATCTCCATCACATACAACGTACCGAGGATGCGCTGCTTTGACGCGCCGCCTTCGGCTGAGCTGCCTGCCGCCGCTGGCTCAAAGCGGCTCAACACGTTGAGCGTGCCGCTGCTGTTGAGCCGCAGGCTGCCCTGGTCCCACCACTGGCGGCCAGCCTCTGTTGAGGGGACCTCAATCCAGTTGACAGGGCCTGCCAGCACCTGGGCAGGCAGGCTCAGCGCAACGCACACGGCCAGCGCCATCAGCAAAGCCGCGGCAAGCAGGCGCTTCATGCCGGTTGCAGGCTGGGGCAACCATGCAGCTTCAGCAGGGACGCCAGGGTGTTGCGCAGTTCGGGCCTTGGCACGATCAGATCGACAAAACCGTGATCACGCAGGTATTCGGAGGTCTGGAAGTCGTCGGGCAATTTTTCGCGCAGGGTCTGCTCGATCACCCGGCGACCGGCAAAGCCGATCAGCGCTTTGGGTTCGGCCAGGATCAGATCGCCCAGCATCGCGAAGCTGGCGGTGACACCACCGGTGGTCGGGTGGGTCAGCAGGGGCATGTAGAGCAGTCCGGCATCGCGGTGCAGCTGCAATGCGCCTGAGATCTTGGCCATCTGCATGAGGCTGAGCATGCCCTCCTGCATGCGCGCCCCACCCGAGGCACAGACGATCAACACCGGCAGGCGGCGCTCGGTGGCGGTTTCGATCAGCCGGGTGAGCTTTTCACCCACCACCGATCCCATCGATCCGCCCATAAAGCGAAAATCCATCACCCCCAGGGCGAGCGGGTGGCCTTCGACGCGGCACAGGCCGGTGATGACGGCGTCGATCAGTCCGCTGCTGCGCTGGCTGTCGCGAATGCGATCGGCATAACTGCGGCGATCCTTGAAGGCCAGTGGATCGGTCGGGGCCAGGGTGCTGTCGAGAGCTTCAAAGCTGCCGGGATCGGCAAGCTGTTCGATCCGCTCTTCGCTGAAGATGCGGTGGTGGTAGCCGCAGCCCTTGCAGACGCTGGCATTGGCAAGCAGGTCCTTGCGGTAGACCACCAACGCGCATTCGGGGCATTTGCTCCAGAGGCCATCGCCCTCATCGACATCTTGGGTGTTGCGCAGCGTCGGGGTGGTCTTGCGGCGGTCGGCAAACCAGTCGAACAGCGACATTGATCCGGGGGCTCCGAGGGGCTCTGATCTCTCGTGTTGGGAGATGCCCCATTTAAGGATCCATGGGCCAGCGATCCAGCCCGGGCACCCCTGGCGGCTCAGATCGGCAGCAAGGCAGCCCAGAACCCATTGCCCAGCAGCCAGAGCGCGGCGCCGCCCAGGGCCAGAAACGGCCCAAATGGAAACGGCTCACCCGCGCCCAACCGTCCGCTCAGCCGAGCGGCAAGGCCCACCACAGCCCCGCTGAACACCGCCAGCAGAACGGCCAGCCCCAAACCCGTGAGCCCGAGCCAGGCGCCGAGGAGCGCGGCGAGCTTGGCATCGCCCAGGCCAAGCGCCGGTTTGCCCATGATGCGTTCGGCGATGTTGCTGGTGGCCTCAAAACCCAGAAGCCCAGCACCCGCCGCCAGCAGGTGATGCAGCAACAGGTCTCTGGCCGTGGCGGGGTCCTGCTGCACGCCGATTAGGCCCGTGCACAGCAGGCCCAGCACCAGGCCATAGCGGCACAGCGGTTCGGGCAGCCACAGGTGATCAAGGTCGATCAGCACCAGTGGAATCAGCCAGCTCATCAGCAGCCAACCCGCTCCCAGCAGCAGCAGCGGATCGGCGCCGCGGCCCATGGCCGAGGGCTGGGCCCAGACCACCGCCACCCACAGGCCGGCGCAAAGCAGTTCAACCAGCCAGTAGCGCACCCCGATGGCCCGGTGGCAATGGCGGCAGCGTCCCCCAAGCAGGGGCCAGCTGAGCAGGGGCACATTTTCAAACCAGCGCAGTTGACTGCCGCAATGGGTGCAGTGGCTGCGGGGTGTGACCACCGACTCCTGCCGCGGCAAGCGCCAGGCGACGACGTTGAGAAAACTGCCAAAGCAGGCACCAAGCACGGCCGCCGGCAGGCTGAGGCTGTCGGGCATCAACATGCGCTCTGGGCCCTGGGGCGGCTGCGCAAGCTGCGGCTGTTGCCGCCACCTTGACCGAGCAGCCAGTCGCCGGGTACGAACAGTTCGCTGGGCAGCAAGGTCGGCAGGTTGAAGACGACACGGCCGCCGCCGCCTTGCAACACAACGCCTTTAGGCGCGGGGCTACAGCCGCCGCCGCGGTGTAGATAGTGCCAGTAGATCTGACGGGCCTGGGCAATCAGGCGCGCGCTGTTGGAACGCTCGAGTTGCGCCATGAAGGCACGATTGAGCCGCTCAGAGGCTCTCTCCCCCACGGCGCGTTCTGCAGGGTTGATGACAAACGACACACCTGCAGACGGCCTGTCGGACGACGCGCAATGTCCAACGCCAGCATCGTCTACAGCGCCAGTGGCTGTGCCGGTGCCACCTGCGAGGGTGCTGGAGTGGGTGCAGCTGCTGGCGATGGTGAACTTCGCCCGTAAACCGGCCTCAGGCTAATGGCAAAGGCCTGTTTTGGTGCGTTGTTTGCAACTCAGCCGAGCTTTTTCTTTTCCTCGATCATGCGATGAATGATCGGTGTGAGGATCAGTTCCATCGCAAAACCCATCTTGCCGCCATTGACCACAATCGAGGTGGGGCTTGACATGAAGGAGTCGTGGATCATGTCGAGCAGGTAGGTGAAATCAATGCCCCACTTCTCGCGAGCGCCCTTGCGGAAGTGAATGATCACGAACGATTCATCCGGTGTCGGGATGTCGCGGATCATGAAGGGGTTCGAGGTGTCCACCGTCGAGACCCGCTGGAAGTTGATGTCAGTGCGGCTGAACTGGGGGCAGATGTGGTTGATGTAATCGGGCATCCGCCGCAGGATCGTGTCGACCGTGGCTTCTGCCGAGTAACCGCGCTCTTTGTTGTCCCGGGCGATCTTCTGGATCCACTCGAGGTTCACAACCGGCACAACGCCCACCAGCAGATCGGCCAACGAGGCCACGTCATAGCCGTCACCCTTCACGCCGCCGTGCAGGCCCTCGTAGAACAGCAGGTCGGTTCCTGCGGGGATGGGCTCCCAGGGGGTGAACTGACCGGGCTCCAGGTTTGTGCCGAGGCGGCTGTTGTGCTCGGCAGCTTCTTCAACCGAGTGCAGGTAGTAGCGCTTCTGGGCTGTGCCGGTCTCGCCGTAGCTCTTGAAGAGCTCCTCGAGCTTGTCGAAGAGGTTGGCCTCAGGGCCGAAGTGGGAGAAGTTGTCTCCGTTGGCCATGGCGGCGGCCATGGCCTCCTTCATGGGACCGCGCTCGTAGCGGTGGTAGCTGTCGCCCTCGACCACGGCCGGGGTGATGCCTTCACGCTTGAAGATGTGCTCGAAGGCTCGCTTGACCGTGCTGGTTCCGGCGCCGGAGGAACCGGTGACAGACACGATCGGATGACGCTTCGACATGCGCAAAGACCTATGAACTGCGGCTGAGTTTGGCAGGTCGCCGGTCGCCCCCTGCCCTGGCTTCAGCTTTCGAGAGCTGCCTGCAGTTGATCGCCCATGGCCCGGCAGCCCAGCTGGGTGCAGCCGCTCTGCATCAGATCACCGGTGCGGAAGCCAGCCGCCAGCACCCGATCGACCGCCTGCTCGAGTGCGGCGGCGGCCTCCTCCTGCTTGAGGCCGATGCGCAGCAGCATGGCGGCGCTGAGCACCATGGCCATCGGATTGGCCTTGTCCTGCCCGGCGATGTCGGGGGCTGAACCGTGAATCGGTTCAAACAGACCAGGGCCGCTTTCGCCAAGCGAAGCCGAGGGCAACATGCCGATCGAGCCGGTCAGCATGGCCGCCTCATCGCTGAGAATGTCGCCGAACAGGTTGCTGGTCAGCAGCACGTCGAACTGCTTCGGAGCGCGCACCAGTTGCATGGCGGCGTTGTCGACGTACATGTGGCTGAGGGCTACATCGCTGTAGGCAGCAGCGTGCAGCGCTTCGACCCGCTCGCGCCACAGCTGGCTGACATCGAGCACGTTGGCCTTGTCGACCGAGCAGAGCTGGCCCCGGCGGGCGCGGGCCAGCTCAAAGCCCACCTTGGCAATGCGGTCGACCTCGAAATCGCTGTAGGCCATGGTGTTGAAGCCGCGCTCACCGCTCTCGGTCCTGACGCGGCCTTTGGGGGTGCCGAAGTAGACGCCGCCGGTCAGCTCACGCACCACCATGAGGTCGACCCCCTCGATCACCTCAGGTTTGAGGCTGCTGGCCGCGGCCAGGGCGGGCACGATCTTGACCGGGCGCAGGTTGGCAAACAGCCCAAGGCCGGCCCTCAGGCCCAGCAGGCCTGTCTCGGGGCGCTGCTCGCGGGGCAGGCTGTCGTACTGCGGTGAGCCAATGGCCGCCAGCAGCACCGCCTCGCTGCTGCGGCAGGCCTCCAGGGTGCTCTCCGGCAAGGGAGAGCCCGTGGCATCGATGGCGGCACCGCCCATGGGCTGCTCGTCGTAGACGAGTTCAAAGTCGTGGCGGCGGCTCACCACATCGAGCAGTTGCCGCGCCACCGCGGTGATCTCAGGTCCGATGCCATCACCGGCGAGCAGGGTGATCCGGTGGCTGGTTGTCATGGCTTGGGGCGGCAGTCTGGGTGCAGGGTCAGAGCATCCCTGCGGTTGCCGCGAGGTTACGGCGCCAGCTTTCAGCAGTCCCTGTGCTTCTCGAGCTGGCGGATTGCTTTGGCCAGCTCCGGCAGTTTGTTGAAGGCGGCCGAGCAGCGCAGCCAGAGGCGGTTGGGGATCGCCGGATAGCCACTCACCACCTCGCCGGCAGCCACTTCGCCATGGACTCCTGATTTGGAGGAGGCGATGGAGCGATCGCCCATCACAGCCTTGTTGGCCAGGCCCACCTGACCCGCCAGGATCACGCCGTTGCCCAGCCGCGCCCCGCCGGCGATGCCCACCTGGGCTGCCAGGGCGCAGCCCTTGCCGGTGACCACGCCATGGCCGATGTGCACCAGGTTGTCGATCTTGGTGCCGGCGCCGATGCGGGTTTCGCCCACCGAGGGGCGATCGATGGTGCTGCCGCAGCCCACCTCGACCCCGTCTTCAAGGATCACCTGGCCGGTCTGGGGCATCTTGCGCCAGCCGCTGGCGGTGGGCACAAAGCCAAAGCCCTCGCTGCCGATCACGGCATTGGAGTGCACCACACAGGCCCTGCCCAGGCGGGAGCCGGGGTGGAGCACCGCGCCGCTGTGGATCTCGCAGCCATCAGCCAGCACCACATCGTCGTAGAGGCTGGCGTTGGCATGGATGGTGCAGCCATCGCCCACCACCGTGCCCTCGCCGATCACCACATGGGCGCCGATGTGCACCCCGCTGCCTAGCTGGGCGCTGGGGTCGATCACGGCGCTCGGATGCACTCCCGGGGCCTTAGGCGAGCGGGGGTACAGCGCATCGAGCGCCTCGGCAAAGCCCAGCCGTGGATCGGCCAGGGCGATCCAGGCGAGCCCGCGTTCGCTGGCCTGCTGCTGCAGGGCCTGGGCCTCATCGCCCTTTGCCGGAATCAGCAGCGCACTGGCAGCTGTCGCTGAGAGCGCAGCGGCCAGGGCGTGACCAGGCTCTAGAAAACTCAGTTGCCCGTTGCCCGCCTGATCGAGGGCGGCGGCACCACTGAGCTCAGGATCAGCAGCCAGATGGCGAGGGCTGGCCTCAGTCACCTCGCTGAGGTGGCTGAGCAGTGTGCTGAAACGCATGCCCCGGTGATGGCTGCGGCGATCGTAAGCGGGGTTGAGGGGATGCAGGCCTCAGCCGCCCACCAGCACCAGTTGGTCGCGGTGCACCACTTCGATGCCGCCCTGGCCGAGCAGCGGTGCCAGTTCGCTGCTGCTGAGCTGGCAGATGCCACGGCCCAGTTCGCGACCATCGGCCGCCAGCAGACGCACGGCATCGTGGCGCTCAAACGCCCCTTCGATGGCGCTGATGCCGACCGCTAGCAACGACGCCCCCCGCTCGATGAGGGCGCGCTCGGCGCCGCCATCAAGCTGCAGGGCTCCGCGAGGCACCAGGGCATGGGCGAGCCAGCCCTTGCGACTCGGCAGTGGCTCTGCCGCCGGCTGAAACACCGTGCCCGGCAGTGCACGGGCTGCGCTGTCGCTGCCGGGTTCAGCCAGCAATAGGGTTTCGAGGACTGCTGGATCGCGTCCATCGGCCAGTCGCACGCGGATGCCACTGGCGGTGGCGATCCGCGCCGCCGCCAGCTTGGTGGTCATGCCACCGGTGCCCCAGCGGCCGCCGCCGCCGGCCACACCACTGAGGCGGTTGAGTTCGGCCAGATCGCGTACCTCGCTGATCGGTTGGGCATCGGGGTTGTGCCTGGGATCGCCTGAATACAACCGGTCCACATCGGTCAGCAGGATCAGTTCATCGGCCTCTGCCGCGACCGCCACCAGCGCCGAGAGGGTGTCGTTGTCGCCAAACCGCAGCTCATCGGTGGCGAGCGTGTCGTTTTCATTGACCACAGGCACCACGCCCCAGCTCAGCAGCTGCGCCAGGGTGCGGCTGGCGTTCTGGTAGCGCCGTCTTGAGGCCAGGTCGCCCCGGGTCAGCAGCACCTGGGCCACCTGCAGCCCCCGCACCGCAAAGGCGTCTTGATACAGCGCCATGAGCCGGCCCTGGCCCACGGCGGCAGCAGCCTGAAGGGCTACCACCTCGCTGGGCCTTCGCTCCAGCGACAGCGCCACGCAACCCAGTCCAACAGCCCCACTGGTGACCAGGGCAATGGCGTCACCGCGGCCACGCGCCCGCGCAATAGCGCTGGCCAGATCGGTGATGACCGCAGCGGTGGGCCGTTCTGCGCTGCCGCGCAACAGGCTGGTGCCCACCTTGATGACGCGTTTGATCCCGCTGCTGCGCGTCATCGCCTCAGCCCAGAGCGGTCCCCACCCAGCGGGCCAGGTGCAGTTCCAGTCGTTGCAGGTGATCTTGCCGGCAGGGCAGCCCGTCGGGATCGATCGGCTTGACCAGGACCGTGTAGAGCCCAAGACGGTTTCCGGCGATCACGTCGGTGAAGAGCCGATCACCGATCAGGGCCACCTGCTGATGGGGCAGATCGAGTTGTTGCAGCACCCGCCGCAGGGCGCTGCGGCGAGGTTTGCCGGCACCAGTGGTGAAGGGCAGATCGAGCTGATTGGCCACGGCGCCGATGCGCGCCCTTGATGGGTTGTTGCTGAGCAGGTGAATCGGCAGCTGGGCTTTGGCCGTCACCAACCAACGCCGAGCGGCCTCAGGAAGGCTGGAGCGATGCCGGGGCAGCAGGGTGCGATCGACATCGAGCACAAGCGCCTTGACGTGCCGCTCGAGCAGCGTCTGCAGCGGCAGTTCGGCCAGGGTGCCCCCGTGCAGCCAATCAGGACGCAGCAGCTCCCTGAGCATCAGAGCAGACCCTCCCGCTCCTCGAGTTCAGCCTCAATGCGTGGTTGCACGCGCTCGAATTCTTCACCTTCGACCAGAACCGCTTCGCCGCCCTGCATGCGTGCCACCACAAAGAACGGATCGAGCGGGATGTACAGGCCGTACTCCTGCTCGTCGACCAAAAAACTCACCAGCAGTTCGTAGGTCTCTGAGTCGTCATCGGCCTCATCGTCTTCATCGCCTTCCTCATCGGGCTCGGGTTCATCCAGTTCGCCACTGACGGTGAGTGTCACCGCCGAGCGAACCAGGGTCAGATCGTGCTCCTGCAGGACCACGTCGGCGACCGAGAGAATTGGCTCGGTGGCATCGACCGTGTCGATCAACTCAGGATCGTCCTCGTCATGCAGCCGAAACAGGCAGACCGGGGTGTCGACCGGGGTCAGCAGGGCGTAGTCATGGCCATCAAGGGGGATCAGCTGCTCGAGGAAACAGAGCAGCTGCCGGTTGTGCCGGTCACGCACCAGCACGGTTGGCACCTCATTGCTGTGGTCGCCGGAACCAGGCCGGTCCGTTCCTTGCGAAGCCATGGGTCGTCGACAGAGCTCCCTTCAGGATGATGCAGCGTCTGACTTCTGGCCAGCAGCAATGGTCTGCAGCCCCACTGGCTGGGGCTCGGGCCCTTCCTGCAGCCATTGCTCAAGCAGCAGCGCTGCAGCAGCACTGTCGAGGGCGCCACTGCGATCGCCGTGCAGGCCGTGTCGCTCAGCAGCTGCCCAGCTGCTGGTGTGCTCGTTGACCCAGGCCACAGGCAGCTCCAGCTGCCGTGCCAAGCGTTCGCCGTAGCGCCGGCAATGCAGCGCCTGGGGTGTGGGCGCTCCTGCGGCATCGAGGGGGAGGCCCACCACCAGAGCCTGAACGGCGCGGCCTGTGATCAGGCTCTGCAGCGTCACCAGGTCAGAGGCAAAGTCGCCTCGATGCAGAGCCGGCAGGGGGGTGACGCTGATGCCCAGCGGGTCGCAGCCCGCCACGCCGATGCGCCGTCTGCCCACATCGAGGGCCAGCACGGAACGGGGCCTGGGCGCTGAGCGGGGCATGGGCGTGGCTCAGCGCCTCTGCAGCGGCGTCGGCACTGGCCGCCGGCGCGGTTGCAGCTGGGCCAGCACCGAGGCGAGGCGCCGGTTGGCCTGGACCTGCAGGCCAGGGGCCGCCTGACGGCGCCAAAGGCTGCGTGCCATCAGCACCCGTTCGCCGCGGGCCTGGGCACCGATCGACGTGAGCCAGGTGCTGCGCTGCTGCTCAAAGGGATCGCTGCGCAACCAACAGGGTTCCGCTGCAGCCAGTTGAGTCAGCAGCGCGGTGGTGATGGGGCCGTAGAGATGCTGCCAATGCGGATCGACCGTGAGTTCGATGTCGTGGCCGCCACCAGGGTGCTCACCCAACCAGCGCGCCCCGGCGACAGCGCTCTCGCGGCTGGGATCGATCAGCACCCAACCCTTGCCATGGCTCTGGGCCAACACGTCTTCGCAGCGCCGATCCAGGATCTGGCGCAGCTGCGCTGGGCAGGCAATCTGCTCAAGATGCCAGAGCAATGGGGCGGTGCGCCGGTTCAGCTGCTGCAGGCTCAGCTCAGCGAAGACGCCGGGTTCGCCTTGCAGTTGTGTCTGCTGCAGGGGGCTCCAGCACCAGAGGCGGTCCTGGCGCAGGGGTTGAAATCCCTGCTCGCGCAGCACGGCCAGGCGGGTGCGATCGTCACTGCTGGCCGAGGCCACCCAGCTGGTTGCAGGGGTGCGTTCCAGTGCAGCCTTGAGCAGGGCGCTGCTCAGTTCGCGCCGCAGCTCGGCGTTGGTGGTGCGCAAATGGGCGATCTGCCAGCAGCTGCCATGGCGGTTGAGACGCCGCGTCACCACCAGGCCCAGAGCGCTCTGACTGTGCTCGGCAAAGGCCACCAGCACCTGCGGAGCCAGGGCCTGGGGGCGCCCGAGCCAATGCATCAGCCTCTCGGGCAGATCCAACAGCGCGGCACGCTGCAGCACGGACTGCAGCGGCAGAAAGGCCGGGTCACCCAGCAGGGGCAAGTGCCACCCGGCCAGGGGTTCAAGGCGCCATGGCGGAGAGGTTGGGGACCGCACGCTCCGCCCTGAGACTGCTTCAACCCACTGTATCGACGCCGGGACGCACCAGCACCAGGGGGGTGCGCTCGTCGGCATTGCCGGCTGGGTTGGGGCGCAGAGCGCGCTGCAGCAAGGCCTCGTCGCAGCCAGGGCTGGCCGCCAGCACCTTGACCCGGCCCAGGTCGTTGACATCAACAACGGCCACAGCGATTCCCAGGGCTCGGGCTGCATCGCGGCAGAAGGCTGCCGGGGCCTCAGGACCCAGCACGATCGTCTGGTCATAGGGAGGCGTCGTACCCGTGACGTCGTCGATCAGCCGCGCCTGCTCACCCGCCAGCCGGTAGAACCAGCCCTTCAGGCCGATCAGCTTGAGCGCACTGCCCACCACCCAGGCATTGAGAACCCGCGCCGGCCCCACCAGGTCAATCAGGCTCTGCAGGCCGCAAGCGGTGGCCAGCGAGCTGGTGGGGTGAAACACCCGGCACAGCGTGCGTGCCAGAGCTGAAGGACGCACCATCGCCGGATGGTGGTAACGCCCCTGCATCACCGCCAGTGGGGTCTCGCCGATGGTGAGCACATCACCGCGTTGGCAGTGGGCAGCGGCGTAGTCGCGCAGCACCGCCAGGGGATCGTCGAGCACACCCAGCAGGTGGGTGCCCAGGGGGAGCACCTGGCAGTCATCGCCCTGGCGCCAGACGGCGTCAGCAGGGGCTACTGGGTTCGGGCGATGCAGCGGAATCAGCACGCCATCGCGGCGCCACAGCCGGCCGAAGGGGCCGTAGTTGAGCCATTTGATCTCCAGCCAGAGGGTGTCGAGCAGGGACAGAGGATCGGCCGCTGCAGCCGCGATCTGCAGGCTGATCGCGGCTGCGGTCGATTTGTGCCCTTTCACGATGTAGGCCGCCCAGTAGCCATCGGCGCGGGCCTCGGCATCGGGATGCTCAGGCGTGATCGTCCAGCTGAGTTTGAGCTGATCGAGCGGGCCCTGGCCCAGAAGGGTCGGTCGCAGACGCAGCTCCGGCACGAACACCTCCATGCGGCGATGGGGATTGCTGATGCGAATGCGCCCATCAACCTGCAGCGTGCTGCCCTGGCGCTGCACGCTGAACGGTTCAGCCCTCAGTTGCAGCGGCGTGGCCGGCCGCAGGCGATGGTTGAGCTGCAGCACAAGCAGCAGCAGCCCATAGCTGAGAAGCAGGACCAGCACAAGCGACCAGGGGGAGAACACAGGCACGGCGGCGACGTTCGCTACGGAGCACGAATCGCCGGAGCGTAACGGGCCCGCCGGTCTTAGTTTCCGGCGAACCGGATCGTGGCGGGATGCGCAAGACCTTTGTGCTGGACACCAATGTGCTGTTGCACGATCCAGAGGCGCTGTTGCGCTTTGAAGACAATCTGGTCGTGATTCCGATCGAAGTGGTCGAGGAAATCGACCGTTTTAAGCGTGATCCCTCTGAAAAAGGTCGCAACGCTCGAGCGGTCTCGCGTCTGCTCGATGACCTCAGAAGCCAGGGCAATCTGGCCGATGGCGTGGCGATCACCGGCACCAACGGCGGCCAGCTGAAGGTTGTGTTCTGCCGCAGCGAGACCCTCGCCCAGCTGCCGCCTGAGCTCAAAGCCGGCAACGGCGACAACAACATTCTTGCTGTTGCGCTTGAGCAGCGTCTCGGTGAGGTCATGGGCAGCCAGCAGCCTGTGGTGCTGGTCACCAAAGACACCAATCTGCGCATCAAGGCCGATGCCGTTGGCCTGATTGCCCAGGACTACACCACCGACAAGGTGGCGATCGCTGATCTCTACGCCGGCATCTGTGAGCTCTGGCTCAGTGCCGATCAGATGGATCAGTTACGCCTTGGTGATGGCCTGCCCGTGGCCGCGATTGCACCGACGGCGGCCGGCCTGGGTGATCTGCAGGCCAATGAGGGCGTGACGCTGATCGATCAGGCGCAGCCAGCTCACACGATGCTGGCGCGTTACAACGCGCTCACCGGCACCCTGCAGCCCCTACAGCGTGCCAACAAGGCCAAGCTCGGTCGCATTCAGCCCCGCAACAAAGAGCAGACATTCGCTCTTGATCTGTTGCTTGATCCAGCAGTGCCGCTGGTCACCCTGGTTGGCAAGGCAGGAACCGGTAAGACCCTGCTGGCGATCGCCGCAGGTTTGCATCAGGTGGCCGATGAACGTCTTTATGAACGCTTGCTGGTGACGCGGCCGGTGATTTCGCTGGGCAAGGAGATCGGCTTTCTGCCTGGTGATCTTGAAGAGAAGATGGGGCCCTGGATGCAGCCGATCATCGACAACCTCGATTATCTGCTCGGCAGTGCCGATGAGGCCCAGGGCGGTGGCTCCCGCGGCGGGCACCGTGGACCACGCAACAGCTGGTCTGATCTCAAGGGGATGGGCCTTTTGGAGGTGGAGGCGATCAGTTACATCCGCGGCCGTTCCATCCCGCGTCAATACATGATCGTTGATGAATCTCAGAATCTCACCCCACACGAAGTCAAGACGATCGTGACGCGGGTTGGAGAAGGCACCAAGATCGTCTTCACCGGCGATCCATACCAGATCGATAACCCTTATGTCGATGCCGAGAGCAACGGTCTGACCTGGCTGGTCGAGCGTTTCAAGGGGCAGTCATTGGCGGGTCATGTGACCCTCACCCGTGGTGAACGTTCTGAGCTCGCTGAGCTTGCGGCGAATCTTCTCGAGTAAATCAAAGGTACGGATTTCTAGGCTTTGCCCTTCACAAGGGACAGACGATCCGTTATGTTTCGCCTATCCCCAAATTTCATTCCATGCTCACGGGTAGCGATCTCCTTGCCAAGGTCAAGGAGCTTGGCGATGTGTCCAAGTCCGAACTGGTTCGCAGTTGCGGATATGTCAGCTCCAAAAAAGATGGTTCGGAGCGCCTGAATTTCACCGCGTTCTATGAAGCGCTGCTTGAGGCCAAAGGTCTCAGCTTGGGCGATGGTGGTGGTAAGGGCCGCGGCAAAGGCGGCCGCACCCTCAGCTATGTCGCCACTGTTCAGGGCAACGGCAACCTGCTGATCGGTAAGGCCTATACCGCTCTGCTTGATCTCAAGCCCGGTGATGAGTTTGAGATCAAGCTTGGCCGTAAGCAGATCAAGCTGATCCCTGCCGGCGGCGAAGAGGAGTGATGGTGCGGCTTGCTTGACGCAATGCCGTGCTCTTGTGCCCGGGGCTTGTCCCCGGGCTTTTTTGTGCCCTCAGCTGCTTTGAGGAGTCGACCCTCATGCAGGAGCACATCTGCCGTGCAGGAGCGCATCTGTCATGCAGACGGGGTGAAATCGGAAATCAATCCGTGCGTCCTCGCCAGCGCGTATGGGGACTGTCATGGTCAGGAACAGCTGACAATGTCATTTGCAGATCACCCATTGCAACGATGAGCATCTGATCCGGCTCAACGCCCGTGAGGCTTCCTTGCTGGTCGATGCCTGCGTGATGGTGGTCCTGGCTGCTGAAACCGTGCCCAAGGGATCACTGCCGCCTGATCTTGCTGGCTTGCTGGCCAGTCTGTTTGAGCATCTCAGTCCTGCGGTGCGCTGAGCGCAATCAGCCGAGCATCGATTCGGGTTGCACCCAGCGGTCAAAGTCTTCGCCGCTGATTTCGCCCAGCACCAGTGCTGCCTCGCGCAGGCTCAGGCCATGGCGATGGGCATGTTTGGCGATGGCCGTGGCGCGGTCGTAGCCGATGGCCGGTGTCAGGGCCGTGACCAACATCAGGCTCTGGTTGAGCAACCTGTGGATCTGCACTTCGTTGACCTTGAGTCCCTCGATGCAGTGTTTGCGGAAGCTCTCGCACGATCCCCCCAGCAGGGCAATGCTCTCCAGCAGGTTGTGGGCGATCAGGGGTTTGAACACGTTGAGCTCAAAGTTGCCCTGGCTGGCCGCCATCTGCACAGCGGTGTTGTTGCCCATGACCTGCACGGCGACCATGGTCAGGCTTTCGGCCTGGGTCGGATTGACCTTGCCCGGCATGATCGATGAACCGGGCTCGTTTTCAGGCAACACCAATTCACCGAGCCCGCAGCGTGGACCGCTGCCGAGCCAGCGAATGTCATTGGCGATTTTCATCAGTGAGCCGGCCAGCACGGTGAGAGCGCCGTGGGCTGCTGCCAGGGGTTCATGGCCGGCCAGGGCCTGAAATTTATTGGGGGCACTGGTGAACGCCAGACCCAGCCGCTCAGCGAGCCGTGCTGCCACCGCCTCACCGAAGCCCCTTGGCGCATTGAGCCCGGTGCCGACGGCGGTGCCGCCGATGGCCAACTGCAAGACCTGGGGCAGGGTGGAGCGCAGACTCTCGAGCCCCAGTTGCAGCTGGGCCACATAGCCGCTGAACTCCTGTCCAAGGCTCAGGGGCACCGCATCTTGCAGGTGGGTGCGGCCGATCTTGATGATGTTGCTGTAGGCGTGGGCCTTGGCCTCTAGAGCGTCGATCAGTGCTTCGATCGCGGGGATCAGTTGATGCCTGAGCTCGCGGGCGACAGCCACGTGCAACGCCGCAGGAAAGGTGTCGTTGCTCGACTGGCTGAGGTTGACGTGATCGTTGGGATGGATGGGCGATTTGCTGCCTCGACTGCCGCCGAGGGTTTCGATCGCCCTGTTGGCGATCACTTCGTTGGCATTCATGTTGGTCTGGGTTCCTGAGCCGGTTTGCCAGACCTTGAGAGGGAATTCCTGATCCAGTGAGCCCCGCGCCACCTCCTCTGCTGCCTTGATGATGGCCGCCGCCAGCTCAGCAGGCAGCTTGCCCATGTCGCGGTTGACCTCAGCGCAGGCTGCCTTGAGTTCGCCAAAGGCATGCACCACCGCCAGCGGCATCAGCTGGCCGAAGGGAAAGTTGTGGATCGAGCGCTGGGTCTGGGCTCCCCAGTAGTGATCAGCAGGAACGGCAATGGTGCCCATGCTGTCGCTTTCAAGCCGCGTCGGCGCACTCATGGCCTGCTGACCACCTCGCTGTTGAGCTCGTTGAAGCTGATGGTCGTGCTGCTGCGCTCACTCTCTGGCAGTGCGATGCCAGTGACCTGGCTGATGGCTTGGTTGAGCGCATCAGGATCGACCTGGCCGCTGGCATCAAAGACCAGCTCTCCTTGGCTGCTGAAGACCACCACCTGGGGAACCACGCCTTTCCAGTAGTGGGCCGGGTCGGTTGGCCCGTCGTCGCTGCGGTTCTGCAGCGGGTCGGTTGCCAGCGGGATCAGTTCGATGCTGTTGCCCCAGAGGCGCTGCAGTTCTGAGACCTCAGCGGCAAAGCGCTTGCTGGCCGAGGCGTCATCGAGAAAGTAGACCACCACCGCAGGACGCTGGTCGGCCATGGCCTGCGCCAAGGTGCTGCGCGGTGGCACCAGCGAGCCATTGCCGGCGTAGAGCGCGTAGATGTTGCCGTCGTAGTTGTTGTTGCTCAGCGATGCCAGGGCAGGCCAGCACGGTGCCCACCAGAGCGAACTGGTGAGCAGCAGGCACAGCAGGGGTCTGATCAACCAGGCCAACACGCGGCAATCGCAGGTCGGTTCATTGTGACGCCCGAAGGCTGCGGCCCATGCCCTGCACAATGCCGCGCCCCACCAGACCAATCGAGCGGCCCAGCACCTGGGTCAGCAGCACCACCAGCACCTGACCCACTCCGTGGATGAGGCTCTGCAGCTGGGGCGCCAGGGCATCGCGCGACTCCAGCGCCAGGGTGACGAGCTGCTGGGGCAGGCTGAGCTGCCTGAGCTCATGGTCGCGGGGCTCGGTGAGCTGCAGCAGAGCCACACCACCGTCTTCGAGGGTGAGCACGGCGCGGCGGCTTTCGTAAATGGCCACGGGTCTTTGCAGCAGATTGCTCCAGCGCTGCTGGGCGTTGAGCTGGTTGCGTAGGCGCTCGAGGTTGCGGGTTGAGAGCAGATCGCTCACCAGCAGATAGCGGCGCAGCTCAGGCCAGGCGGCGCAGCAGGCGAGCGTCTGGCCGGCCACCTGTTCGGCGTTGCGCAGTAGCCAATTGGCCACCAGTTGCTGCAGATGCAGGACCGCCAGGGGTTCATCGGGGCTGAGCAGCCTGCCCTCGACGAGCAGGGGTTGCCCCAGCACCAGTGCGGCCAGCATCGGCATTGGATCAGGCAGTTCGGGATCACTGCCTGCCAGATCACTGTTCTGCAGCAGGGTTTCGGCAACGGCACGCAGCTGGCCTTGCTGCGGCAGACGCACATAGGGACTGGCCATGCTCACGAGTGCCTGCTGACGCAGTTCGCGCTGCAGGCTCAGCCACTGTTCGCCCAGTTGTTGCGGTTGCAGGGAGCTGCCAACAAGT
This sequence comes from Prochlorococcaceae cyanobacterium, assembly GCA_049421025.1. Lineage (GTDB taxonomy): Bacteria > Cyanobacteriota > Cyanobacteriia > PCC-6307 > Cyanobiaceae > RGUW01. The sequence goes on from JBMSMG010000013.1 coordinate 17,893, forward strand.
TGCTGGCGCAGCAGATCGAGCTGCTCGAGCAGGGCCAGCAGCAGGTCTCTGCGGCGCTGAGGGTTCAGCCCTTCCAGGGCCAGCAACTGGCCGCTGCGGTTAACCAGGCCTGTTGCCATCTGCTCGCGCAGGACGGCTGCAATGGCCTGCCAGCTGCCTTCGGCACTGCGCTGCAGCAGGCGAAGGCTGGTGCCGCTCCTGCTGTCATGGCCATCAAGGTTGGACTCGCGCTCGCTCGTCTGCGGCGCGACCTTTGCTGCAGCGTCGCCCCAGGCCAGGCTCACCGGGCCATAGAGAAGCTGCAGCAACGCGCGGGCGGCGAGCAGTTCGCGCCGCTGGCCCTCAAGCACCAGCAGGCTCAGCAGGTTGGGCGGCGGCGGCGTCAGCAGGACGTCCAGGCGCCACAGCGCCTGATCGATCTGCTGTTGCCCGCTGATCAGCAACCATTGCCCGAAGCCCAGCGCAGGTCCAGGCTCGGTGGCAACAGCCGGAGCCGATGCGGCTAAGCGCACGCAGCGGCCGCCCTGCAACAGGGTTGTGATGGCCTCAAGCAGCTCACCTGAGGCCGGATTGTCGAGCAGGCCTTCGGCCGGCAGGCTCAGTAACCGGCCACGAGTGATCGCCAGGTTCTTCGGCAAAGCGATCAGCACTGGTGCCGGTTGCCAGCGCTCGCTCAGCAGCTGCGTTTCGCGCTCCAGCGCCAGGGCTTCGATGCCCGCTTCCGGAAACCAGATCACCAACGCCGGGTTGCCGCTGAGCTGCTCCGGTGCAAGAGCCACGGGATTGGCGGGCAGGGCGTCCTTCAGCACACGCTGCAAACCCTCAGCCAACAAAGGCTGGGCCAGGAGCAGAAGATGCTGAGCCAACGGCGGCAGGCGCGGCAACCGGTTCAAGGTAACGGCTTATCGCTTGATTTCCAGGGGCTCAGCGGGGACGGCCGGTCAGCTGAACGCTGTAGCTCTCGACGCGGAAACCGGTGCTCTCTTCGATTTGAACGAGCAGGTCATGGGGCAGTTGCAGATCCAGATCCTGAATCTGACCGCTTTGGCTGCAGATCAGATGGCTGTGCGGGTCGCTGCGGTAGCCGTACAGCCGCCCGCCGGCACGATCAAGGCATTCGATCACGCCTGCTGACTGCAGCGCCTCGAGGTTCTGATAAACGGAGGTGTGGCCGATGTTGCGGCCCTGGTTGTTGAGCTTTTCAAAAATGTCGCGAGCGCTGAGATGGCTGCGCTCCTGCCAAAGCAGATCCAGCACCATGCGCCGCTGCTTGCTGAGGCGCATGCCGAGCTCACGGCAACGCTTGTAGGCGCTGTCGACGCGAAGCGTTCGCTGGGCGGACTGCGCGCTGGTGCTCACGGATGCACCGAATGTGATTTCTCCGTTATAGGCCAGCTCGAAGCCGTTACGCGTATGAACTGCTGTTTGGGGCGTCCGGATTGACATCTTGCAGGCGTCCATTGCCGATGGCCGCCAGGGCCTCGCCCAGATCGACCCGCCCGTCGTAGAGCGCTCGCCCGACGATCACGCCGCCCACCCCAAGCGGTTCAAGGCTCAGCAGCGACAACAGGTGCTCAACGGTGCCAATGCCGCCCGAGGCAATCACCGGCACGCTGCTGGCATCGGCCATGGCCCGCAGCGCCGTCAGGTTCGGGCCCGCCAGGGTGCCATCGGTGGCGATGTCGGTGCTGATGATGGCGGCAATGCCCATGCCGCTCAGCCGCTGGGCCAGCTCGGTGGCCTCGGTGCTGCTTTCTGTGAGCCACCCGCGGGTCGCCACCTTGCCGTTTTTGGCATCAATGCCCACAACGATGCGCTCAGGGTGCTGCTCTGCCAGCTGCGCCACCAGCTCGGGTTGCTCTAGGGCCACGGTGCCCAGGATGACCCGCTCGAGGCCGCAGCTCAGCAGCTCGGCTGCACGCTCGGCACTGCGCACGCCGCCGCCCAGCTGCACAGGAATGTCGAGCGCGGCCGTGATTGCCTTGATCGCGGCGTCGTTGACCGGTTCACCGGTGCGGGCGCCATCAAGATCGACCAGGTGCAGCCGCTGGGCCCCCTGGCTCTGCCAGCTCAGCGCCTGGGCCACTGGGTCATCGCTGAAGCGGGTGACCTGGTCGTAGTCGCCTTGATGCAGGCGCACACACTGCCCATCGAGCAGGTCGATGGCGGGAATCACCTGCATAAGAAGTTGTGCTCGAAGCCGTCATCGTTGCAGGCGGCGCTCAACGGCTGGGCTTCAGCTCCTGATCGAGGCCGTAGGGCTTGCTGTCAGCCGGTTCGCTGATGCCCAGCTCGCTGCGCCACTGGCTGATGGGTTTGTCCCAGCCTTCTTCCCAACGGGCCAGCACCAGGCAGCTGCTTTGGCGGGCGATCGTCTGACCGTGGGCGATGGCACCACTGAGACCTTCAAAGCGCTCGATCTGCAGACGAAAGCTGCCCAGCAGAGCAGCGCTGTTGAGCAGCACATAAGCCGGAAAACCGATCTGCGCGGCGGTGATCGCCAGGACACCGCTTTCTCCCAGGCGGCCGGTTCCAAAGCCGCTCACCACATGGTGAATGTCGTGGGTGGTGGCAATGCGTTGGGTCAACCAGCGCTCGTCTGAGTCGATCACTCGGGGCCGAAAGAATTCGGGGTCGTAGCCCTGCTGGTGAATCAGCTCGGCGTAGCGGCGCCCCAGGGTGCCGGCTGGTAGCTCGATCAGGCGCTCGATGTCGGGTTGCAAGGGCGGGTAGCGCTGCTCCATCAGCGCAGCACCGCCGGGCATGGCCTTGAAGCGGCGCACGCAATCGGCCATCTGGGGGCTGCCCAGAAAGCTGTCGACCAGATCGGCAATGCTGCCCAGATCACCACCACTGCGGCCAATGGCGCCCAGCAGCTTGAGGGTGTTGAGCGAGCGCACGAGCTCGTTGAAACGGGCCAAGGCGTGAACGAGGCAGACCGCTGCAGTCTGGGTGGCCCGACCGCGGGTTTGAATGGCGCCCAGTTGAGCGGGCGGAACCATGAAGATCCTGGTGATGGGTGGCACCCGGTTTGTGGGCAAGCCCCTAGTGGCGCAGCTGCAGGCCGACGGCCATGCGCTCACCCTGTTCACCCGGGGCAACAAGCCCGCACCTGACGGTGTTGAGCATGTGGTTGGTGATCGATCGACGGCCGAGGGCCTGACCGCTCTGGAGGGTCGACGTTTTGACGTGATCGTCGACAGCTCGGGTCGCACGCTCGATGACAGCCGCGCCGTGCTCGAGCGCACCGGCGCCCCCACCCATCGTTTTGTGTATGTGAGCTCTGCCGGGGTCTATGCCGACAGCGAGCTCTGGCCCCTTGATGAGGACAGCCCCACCGACCCGGCCAGCCGTCATGCCGGCAAGCTCGATACCGAGGCCTGGCTGCGGGCCGAGGGGATTCCTTTTACGAGTTTCCGGCCGACCTACATCGTCGGCCCGGGCAACTACAACCCAGTGGAGAGCTGGTTCTTTGATCGGATCGTGCATGGCCGTCCGGTGCCGCTGCCGGGCGATGGCAGCACCATCACCCAGCTGGGTCATGTGCACGATCTGGCCATGGCGATGGCCCGCTGCATCGGCGTGGATGCCGCTGCTAACCGCATCTACAACTGCAGCGGCCGTCAGGGCATCACGTTCAAGGGCCTGGTGCATGCCGCCGCCGTGGCCGCCGGCAAGGATCCTGCAGCGGTTGAGATTCGCAGCTTTGACCCTGCAGGCCTCGACAAGAAGGCGCGCAAGGCGTTTCCTTTGCGCCTGGCGCACTTTCTGACTGACATCACCCGGGTGCGGCGTGAGCTGGCCTGGGAGCCCCGGTTCGATCTGGCGGCCACACTGGCCGACAGCTATGCCAATGACTACGCCAAGCGCATGCCGACCACCCCTGACTTCAGTGCTGATGCGGCGTTGATCGGTTGAGTCACCGCTTGCGCAGATAACCCACAGCTGAGCTCAACGCCAGCACAAGCGACGGCCAGAACAGCCACCAGCCGGTGTTTTGAAGGGCGCTCACCACGACGGCGGCGCCCCAGCTTGCCGGCCACAGCAGCAGCAGCAGGCTGGCGAACTGCAGCACGGTCTTGGCCTTGCCAGCCGGCGATGCCGGACCGCCCGAGCTTTCTGCGGCGCGCCAGCCGCTGATCAGCAGTTCGCGGGCCAGCAGCAGCCAGATGGCCCACAGCGGCAAGCGCTCCGCAGCCCCCAGCCACAGCAGCGGCGCGCAGATCAAGATCTTGTCGCTGAGCGGATCCAGCCGCGCCCCCCAGACACTGCCGCCGCCTGCGCGGCGGGCCAGCAGACCATCGAACCAGTCGCTGAGGCCGCCCAGGAGCAGCAGCAACCAGGCAACAGCCGCGTGCCCGGTGCTCAGGGCCACGATCAGTGGCAGCCCCATGGCTGCACGGCTCAGGGTGAGGGCGTCGGCCAGCTGGCGCAGGCGGGCGGGCGATCGGGCAGCGGTCATGGCGTCAGCCAGGCTCGGCCCCAGAATGCCCGCAGTTGATCGCGTGTGCCCGTGGTGCAGCAGCCTGTCTCCGCTGTGATGAGCGCTCCAGTGCTGAGCGTCACTGACAGTTCGCCGCTGCAGGACGCGGTGAAGCTGATGAGCGATCACCACATCAGTGGACTGGCGGTGGTCGACGGCAACGGCGTGCTGGTGGGTGAACTCACCGAACAGGACCTGATGGTGCGCGAGAGCGGCTTTGACGCTGGTCCCTACGTGATGCTGCTCGACGCGGTGATCTACCTGCGCAACCCTCTCAACTGGGACAAAGAGGTGCACCAGGTGCTGGGCAGCACGGTGGGCGAGGTGATGAGCAAGTCCCCTCACAGCTGCAGCAGTGACCTGCCTCTGCCCGCGGCGGCCAAACTGCTGCACGAGCGCAGCACCCAGCGTTTGTTTGTGCTCGACGCCTTGAGCAAGCCCGTCGGAGTGCTCACCCGCGGCGATGTGGTGCGCGCTCTGGCTGCAGCGGGTTAAGGCGGCGGCAGCAGCGGCGGCGGCGGCGCCCCAGGGGCAACAGGCGTTGCAGGCGCTGCCGCCTGAGGGGCTGGCCCTGCGTCCGTTGCCGCGGGCTGCTCGCCTGCCAGCTGCTCCTGTGACATGGGCGCTCCCTCGGGCAGCAGCAACGGTGGCGGCAGATCGGGCGGCAGCTCCAGGCTCTCGTTGCCGCTGAGGGCATCGAGGGGGGTGCTGCCCTCTTCGGCCTGGCGTTGGCGCAGGGCCAGCGGGTCAGCACTGATCGGTGGCTCGCGCAGCGGCGAACCTTGGCGCGCCAGGTTTGGGTCAGCGTTGCGCCGTGGCGCCCAGATCAGCCGGGCGATGGGCTCGACCCCCTGCTCCATGAGCCGGTTGAAGCCGGCCAGGGCGCGGTCAACCAGTTGACCGCCCAGGGTCTGTCCGCAGCTCAACGGGTTGCGGCACGGTCCATCGGCGGCGCGGGCGCTGAGACCTGCCAGCAGCGAGCCCTGCAGCGGCACGGCCCGCTGGCTGAGCCGCAGCATGTACGGCACATGCACAAAGCTGGTGGCGCCGCCGCTGATCCAGTTGGCATCAGCCTGGCTGAAGCCTTTGACCCCTGGAATGATGAAGCGGCTCTTGGAGGCGTGATCGGGCAGGTAAGCGGCCCGCAGTCCGCGGCGCCGGGCCAGGGACCGCGTTTGCTCGAGGGTGAGGCCGTCACGGCTCATCAGGACCTCGAGCCGCCCGTCGGGGCGCAGGCCGATGATCATGCGGATCCGCGGCAGGAAGTAGCGGATCTGCTGCCCCATCGAAATGCTGTAGGCGCCCCTGTAGCTGGCCGGCGGCCGTTCGAGGTCGTTGTAGATGCTGTGCAGCCCACCGATAAAGGTGTCAAAGCGCTGGGCGCGCTGGGCCGTGAGTTCGCCATAGCCGAACTCCACGCCCCCGTTGTGGCGGATGCCCACAAAGGCCCGCTGGCGCGCAGCTGTGCGGTTGCGGCCGCGCCAGATCTGATCGCCCAGCTTGAGATCACCCAGTGGCACCGTGACCTCGCGCCCGCCGTCGATGTGGCGCTCGTACATGGGCCCTGAGACAAACGCCAGGGCGCCGCGATCGGCAAAGGCCTCCTGTTCGCGGTCCCACCCCTCGAACAGATCGATCCGCACCTTGCGGGGATCAAAGTCGAGGGCGTAGACCTCGTTGTCGTTGAGGCTGCGAAACGGCTGGCCATCAGCCGCCGTTAGCAGGCTTGTGCTGCTGGCTGTGCGCTGCTCGGGCAGCGGTGGGGCGATGGCGATCAGAAACGCCAGGGCACCTGCCGGCAGCGCCACGGTCAGGCTGCGCTTGCGCCGCCACAGGGGGCGTTTCAGGCGACCTTGGCCTTGGCTTGGCGTGGATGATTCCAATCGACGAGCTCTCCGCCTGCCACCAGCCAGAGGCGTTCACCTTGGGCGGCGGGATGGCCGCCCGTCAAGCGGCCGAAGGCCGGCAAGGCCAGCCGTTGTTGCTGCCCATCGAGGCTGAAACAAGGCAGGCGCAGGCGATCGTTGCCGCGCCCCACCAGCGCCACCGGATGCAGATGCCCGCACAGGTTGAGCAGCCCAGGGTGGGGATCGGGTTCATGGCTCAGCCACCAGGGCCCCAGCGTCTGGGGCGGCTCCTGCTGCAGGCCGGCGATCCAGGAGCCCCGGTCGTGGTTGCCGCCGATCAACCGCAGCGGGCAGCCGAGCAGCTCGGGCAGGACCTCGAGCTTCTGGCGCAGCTGCGGGGTCAGGCCCAGCCGGCTGTGCACCAGATCACCCAACACGATCACCTGCTGGCACGGCCATTGGGCGGCCAGCTCAAGCAGCGCGTTGAGGGTCTCTAGATCACCGTCAGAGGGCAGGGCAATGCCATGGGCCTGAAAGGTCTCGGCCTTGCCCAGGTGCAGATCGGCCACCAGCAGCGTGCGCTGCTCCGGATCCCAGGCCGCCCGCTGGGCCAGCAGCTGCAGGCGGTGGCCCTGCCAGTCGAGATCAGCCAGCTCAGCCACGCCCGCCCATCACCCGCTGGTAGGCCGCACGCGCGCCTGTGGCGGCAATGGTGGCCTGCACGTTGGGGTAGGGGCTCAGATCGATCTGCGGGAAAAAGATCGGCAGGTAGGCCAGGTAGGCGTTGACGGCGCAGTCGGCGACGCTCCAGCTGGCGCCCATCAGGGGGCCGGCGGCCAGCAAGCGATCGAGCACCTCCATCAAGCGCGGAAATTCGCGTTCGCGGTTGCTGGGTACAAACAGGGCCGTGGCCAGGGTGGCGTTGGCAAACAGGATCCACTGCTGCGCCTGGGCCCGCTCGGCAGCGCTCTGGCACTCGCCGCCGTAGCGCTCAGCCAGGTACAGCAGGATCGCGCCACTCTCAAACAGCTGCAGGCGCCCGCCGGGCAGGGACGCATCGTCGTCGACCAGGGCCGGCACTTTGCCAAACGGGTTGATGCTGGTGAACGGTTCGCTGCGGTGCTCGCCCGCTTCCATGTCGAGCTGGCTCCAGCTGTAGGGGATGCCCTTCTCCTCCATGTACCAGCGGGGCATGGAGGCACGGCTGCGGGCGCCGCCATACAGGGTGAGGACCATGGCCAATGGGCTTAATGGCACTCAGTATCGGCGCCCAAGCCAGGCTGCCGCTGCGTTTCGCCGTGGGCCGGCCAAGAGCTGATGCGCCGCACGTGCCGCACCTGCTTGGGACGGCCCACGTAGAGCCAGACCGCGCGGCCATCGCTGAGTCTGTGGCGCTGACGCTCGTAGAGCCGGGGCGCGCCTTCGAAGCGATCGAGGGCTGTCAGCAGCTGCGGGCTCACGCTGTAAAGCTCCCCCAACAGCTGTGCATCAGGGTCGTCTGGGACCAGCACCGCCATCGGAAAGGGTCCCAGGTCATAGAGATGCAGACCGGCGACTGTGGCGGGTCCCAGAAAGCTGGCCCCTGCAAGCTGGCGGTGGTTGGCATTGCCGCGCTTCAGGCTTCCGTAGACGAACACCAGCTCCAGCTCTGAGCTCTTGGGGGCAGAATCGTCGGCGTTTGCGGGACCTGTCATGACCATTGCTCTGTTGATTGCCCTGGCCGCTTCGCTGGTGCTGATGGCTGTGATTGTGCGCCGCTTGGAAAAAGCCTGATCAGGCACGCATGAGCGCACTGCAATGCTCGTTCTGAGCTGGAACGATTTTGAGCTCGCGGTGGAGCACATGGTCTCCAACTGCGCCGGACAGTCGTTTGCCGGTGTCTATGGCGTTCCCCGCGGCGGCCTGGTGCTGGCGGTGGTGCTCAGTCATCGCCTCGAGCTGCCGCTGCTTCTCGAGCCGTGCCCGGGGGCTTTGGTGGTTGACGATGTCTATGAGAGCGGCCAGACCCTGTCGCCCTACCGCAAGCTCGATGGGGCAACGGTTTGGGTGTGGATCAGCAAGGTGGAGCCCCAGTGGTGGCAGGCGGCGATGGTGAATCCATCCAAGGAGTGGATCGTGTTCCCCTGGGAGAGCTCCGCTGCCGCCGCTGCCGATGAGCAGCAGTACCGCGCCTCAAGAGCATGAGCCGGCCGACCCTGTATCTGGCCTCCGCCTATGGCTTTTCGCCCCATTGGCGCGAGCGGCTGTTGCCTGACTTTGTGGCTGCGCTTGACGCTATAGGGGTCGAGGTGTGGGAGCCCTTTACCCGCAATGGTCAGGTCGATCTGGCCCAGCCGGGGTGGGCCTGGCGCGTTGCCCAGGCCGATCTGCAGGATGTGCGCGATGCCGATGCCCTGCTGGCGATCGTCAACGGCACCCCGCCCGATGAAGGGGTGATGCTGGAGCTGGGCGCGGCTATTGCCCTGGGCAAGCCGGTGTTTCTGTATCGCGACGACTTTCGCCGCTGCAGCGACTCTGAGGACTACCCGTTGAATCTGATGGTGTTCAGCGGATTGCCTCAGCATGGTTGGCGTGACTGGCTCTATGGCTCCATTGCAGAGCTGTCTGATCCGAACAAGGCGTTGATGCGCTGGTTGCTCGAGCAGGGGGCGGAGCGCTGAGCCCCTCAGAGGCTGACTACCTCATCGTGCGCGATGACGGCGCCGGCGATGCCTTCACCAGGCAGCGCTTTGCCAGTTACGACGAGGCCTACGACGTGCTGGAGCGTTACTACGGTGATCTGTGCTGCTCCGATGAGCGCATCTTTTACCGGATCGTTCGAGCTGGGCAGCAGAGTTGATGAACCGCTCCGTTAGGCGTTGCTTGCCGCGACGGTGGTCAGCGAGCCCGCTGCCTCGTCCCAGAGGATGTAGTCAAAGCAGCTAGGAATGTCACGGAGCGTCAGGCAGGTGACACCGTCAAGTCGGCTTTTGTTGTCTTGAGCTGCTGCACGCAGCCGGTAATTGGGGATGGCGGAACAGAGATGGTGAATCGCGTGGCAGCCGATGTCGGCCGAGAACCAGCGCAGCAGCGCCGGCAGCTCTAGATCACTGGTTCCCAGCAGGTTGCCATCCATGGAGTTCCAATTGCCACTTCCATGGGCATAGGAACCTGGAAAGTTGTGCTGAATGAAGAAGATGCAGATGAAGATGGCGGCCCCGCAGGCCATCACCGGTGTGTAGAGAAGCCAAAAGGTTTTGGCTCCCACCAGCCAGCACAGGAGCGCCCAACTGAGGAGCACGGCCAGATTGTTGAACAGCAGATCATGGAACTCTTCGGGGCTATGCCACCACGCGCTCTTGTGGGTTCTGACGATCTCAGACCAGCTGATTGATGGTGTGGCCAGAGTGCACCTGATCGCATGGGGGCAGAGCCCTGCTAAGCCAGCCAGCAGTTCAATCCTTGGTTTGATCACCAGATAAAAGAATCCACCTGGGATCAGCATCGAGGGGTGCCGCAACAAGCGATAGATCGCCTGTTTAAAGGCGCTCATCTGCCCGTAGGCGTGGGTGCTCACCACAGCGGCAGGGCCTTTGTAGAGCTGCCAGTTGCCGTTGTGGCGATGGTGAAAGGCATGGCCCCGTGACCATGGCAGCTGGGGGATGGCGGCGATCACACCCAGCAAAAAGCCGACGCGGCGATTGGTGGCTCGATGCTCAAACAGCGACTCATGCCCGCAGTCGTGCATCAGCGAGAAACAGCGCGCCAGAAACAGCACCATGGCGGCCAGTACCGGCAGCAGCAGCCAAGACCCCTGCTCGTAGCAGCGAACAGCGGCGAACCAGAGCAGCCCGTAGGGCACCAGGGTGTTGAGCACCTGCCTAATGGCCAGCGCGTTGCTGCTCACCATGTAGGGCTTGAGTACAAAATCCTTTCGGCTCAGGCCATGGCTGCCGGCTGCCTGACTCAACGCTGCTGTTGCAGGGGAACCAGGCTGCTGGCCTGTACTGGGGTCTGAAGAATTCAGCGGCTGGGCCTGCAAAGAACTGGCCTCTGAGGCCAGAACTCAACCCTAGGGCGGCGGCGTCTGGGGGTGCTTGATGCCAGCATCGATCTTCCCTGGCTGACTCACGATGCCCACGGTTTTGATCACGGGCGCCTCCAGTGGCATCGGTGCAGCCACGGCCGGGCTGCTGTTGCAGAGCGGCTGGCGCGTGGTTGCGGCGGCGCGGCGGGTTGAAGCGATGGCCTCTCTGGCTGATGCCGGGGCCATCGTGCTGCCGCTCGACATCAGCGATCCCAATTCCAGACAACGCTTCATCGCGCAGCTCGCTGAACAGGCCGGCACGCTTGACGCGCTAGTCAACAACGCCGGTTTCGGCGAGGTGGGTGCGCTTGAGACGATGCCGCTCGAGCGGGCGCGGGCGATCTTTGAGGTCAACGTGTTTGGTTTGATGGGCCTCACCCAGCTGCTCCTGCCGGCCATGCGTGAGCGTGGGCAGGGCCGCATCGTCAATGTCTCTTCGATCGCAGGGCGCTGGGTGAGCCCCGGTTCGGGTTGGTATGGGGCTAGCAAACATGCGCTCGAGGCGATCAGCGACGCCCTGCGCCTTGAGCTTCATCGCTTCGGGGTGCAGGTGGTGCTGATCGAACCGGGTCTGATCGCCACGGACTTTGCCGCCGTGGCTGATCCTTCGATTCAGCAGGCGCAGAACTGCCACATCTACGGCCGCATGATGGGCAAGGTCCGCGCTGGCTGGAGCAACGTCTACCGCGGTGCGTCATCGCCGCTGGTGGTCGCCCGCACGATTGAAACTGCGCTGACCTCCCCCAGGCCCCGTGCCCGCTACCTGTGCGGTCATCAAGCGGTGTCGGTGGTTGCCCATCGCTTGATGCCGACGCGTCTGTGGGACTTGTTCGTGCGCATGCAGATGACCTGAGCGCCATGGCAAACACGCCGGCTCAGGCCGCTTCAGGGGCCCAGCCGCGGCAGCGCACCAAGTCGTCGGTCCAGCCCTGACAGCGGTAGCTCAGATGCTCGCCATGGGCGATCAGGCCCTGGTGCAGCTGGCAGGTGAGCACAGGCACGCAGTGCCCGCCGGCGTGATGCCTGAACCAGTGGCAGGTCATGCACACCTTGCTGCTGCGGGAGCGCAGCAGCACATCACGCTCCAGATAGGGCCACTCCTCCGGCGCTGCCCCCAACCTGCTCGTGTTGCCGAGATCTGAACCTCGAGCCTTGAACCCCATCGCCCAACCCCGCGGCATGCGTACACCTGTACTAGCATGGTCTGAGGCTGCTGCCAAGCCAAAGGCGCCCCGGATCGGGCGCCTTATCACCGGTTGCGGAGCGTGGCCTTGGCATTTGGGGTCTGCTCCGGTCGGGTGTCTGTTGCTCGCACATGGGGTTCTGCCGCCAAGGGCAGAGAGCGCTGCAGGGTCACGTCTCTGTTCAGAGATGCTCGGGGCTTGACCTGAACGGTTGTGACCCGGGCCCGGGTTATGCAGCCCGGGATGTCACACAGGGTGCATTCGCTGTGGCATATCGCTCATCGGCTACGGGGTGGCGTCCGCGCTGCGCCACCGAGGATGTTGTTGCCTGCGGCATTTCGGGCACACCTCCTGCGTGTGCACCGGCTCGGGTGATCCCTGGCCGGACTCTGTTGGAGGGTGAAGGTCGGGTCGGCTCCCGCTCCTCCCCTCAACTTCAATGTAGGTCGTTGCTGCTGTTGCAGCCGGTCTGGGCGGTTCCTGTTCCCGAACCTGCTCTCATCAGGGCGGTTCTCACGGCCATGCGGTGGGGTCTGCCGACCAGGGGTGGTGAGGGCCGAATCGATCGGTTCGGCTCTCCTGATCGTGCTCTCGATCTGGCGCCGCGAAGGTGTGTGCACCGGGGCGAACGACACCCCGCGTCCTGATCCTTCGCCATCCGAACCATGCGAACCCTGCGTTCTTCGTCTGCTTCTGCTTTTGATCTGTTTGATCGCATCGAGCAGCAGCTCAGCCAGCAACTGCAGAGCGCCGAGCGCGTGCCTGCCGCCGAGGTGCATGAAACCCCCGATGCCTACCGGGTGGTTGTCGAGTTGCCCGGCGTCGCCAAGGACGCCATCGACGTCAAGGCCACCGATCGCAACCTGGTGATCAGTGCCGAGCGCCGCAGTCCTGAAGCCGAGCAGAGCGAGACCCAGCCCAACCTGCTGGTGAGCGAGTTTCGCTACGGAACCTGGAGCCGCAGCTTCCGCTTCCCCCAGCCGATCGAGCGCGACCAGCTGGTGGCCAACTACCAGGGCGGGCTGCTCAGCATCACCGCCCCCAAGGCCAACACCGTGACCTCGGTTCAGGTGAAGGTCGAGGGCTGAGCGCCCTGCATAGGCCCGCTTCACACCATGAGAACACCCCTGCCCCCGGCGTAAGTCGGGGGTTTTTTGTGCTGCCAGAGCGAATGGTGCTCTGGTTAGGGTCATGGTTCACCTGCTGCGGGGGGCTGTGGTTGTCGAGGTGCTGAGCGAGGCCCAGCGCCGCAAGTGGGACGGCAGCGACGATCTGCTCTTTTACGCCGAACCGCGGTTTGTGCAGCATCTCGATGAGGCCTTTCGCGAGCGGCTCACGGTGCTCTACCGCGAGCATCTGCCGGCTGGGGCTGTGGTGCTCGATCTGATGTCGAGCTGGGTGTCGCACCTGCCCGATGAGGTGATCTACGAGCGTGTCATCGGCCACGGCCTCAACGAGAAAGAGCTGGCTGCCAACAAGCGGCTCGATAGCCACTGGCTGCAGAACCTCAACCTCGATCAGCACATCCCCCTCAAAGACAGCAGCGTGGATGCGGTGCTGATCGTGGCGGGCTGGCAGTACCTGCAGTACCCCGAGGCAGTGGCCGCCGAGCTGCTGCGCATCACCCGCCCCGGTGGCCAGCTGATTGTGGCGTTCTCAAACCGCATGTTCTTCACCAAGGCGCCGCAGATCTGGGCCGACGGCAGCGACCGCGACCATCTGGCTTATGTGGCCAAGGTGCTGATGGCCCAGGGCTGGCCCAGGCCTGAGCTGATCGCCGAGCAGACCCGCGCCAAGGGCTGGAAGGGCCTGATCGGCGGCACGGGCGATCCCTTTTTTGCGGTGATCGCCACCAGGCCAGGCCATTGATTGCAGCGTCAGAGCGCCTGGGTTGCCCGCGGTTGGCTTTGGCGCTGTTCAACCTTCAGCGCGCTGCGCCTCGGCGATCAGCCGTTGCACCCGCTCGAGCAGAGTTTCGTTGCTGAAGCGGCTGTTGAGCCGCTCCACCAGCAGCGGAAACGCCAGCGGCCCCGGCCGGGCAGTGCGCTCGAGCTGCCAGCGGCAGCTGGCCATGCGCGCCAGGGCCGCCTGCAGCCGCGGGTGCTCGAGTTGCTGCTCGAGTACCTCGCGGCGGGCCTGCTCGAGCAGCAGATGGTCGGGTTCGTGTTTTTGAAAGACGTCAAACAGCAGCGCAGCGCTGATCTGCAGCTGGCCGCCGGTTTTGCTTTGGCCCGGCATGGCCTGAGTGATCAGACCGCTCACCTGGGCAATGGCGCGAAAGCGGCGCCGGCATAACTCTGAAAAGTTCAGCGCCTGCTCGAGGTCGGTATCCAGCTGCTCGACCTCGAGCAACTCGTCGCCATGGAGCTCGAGCAGCTCGTCAAAGGGGTAGCCCTTGGGGGCCAAGAGCTCAAAGCCGTAGTCGTTGACCGACACGGTGATCGTGCTGGCCCGGTGCCGCGCCAGTCGCCAGGCCCACAGAAAACCGATGCCCTCATGCACGAAGCGCCCCTCAAAGGGGAACACAAACAGGTGGCTGCCTTCGCGGCTGTTGCAGTGCTCAAGCAGCAGCTCATCGCTTCGGGGCAGTCTTGAGAGGTTGTTCTGCCGTTGCAGCAGCGGCTCGAGGGCCTGCAGTTCGGGGGTGTCGAGGGCCATGTCACCGGCGAGGGCCTTGGCGCAGCGGTCGACCTCGTCGCGCAAGGCGCTGCTGAGCAGGTCAGAGAGGGCCATCTGACCACCGGCCCAGGCGGGCACGGTGGTGCTCTTTTTGCTGGTGGCCTTGACCTGGGCGGTCATCTCGCGCAGGCGCACGAATTCGAGCTGACGGCCTGCAAAGAAGAACACATCACCGGCTTTGAGCTTGCCGATGAAGCTCTCTTCGACATGCCCCAGCACGGCCCCGCGCACGAACCGCACGGTGACCGAGCGATCGGCGGTGATCGTGCCGATGTTGAAGCGATGGCTTCTGGCGATCGACTTGTCGAGCACGCGGTAGCGGAAGGGCTGAGCTGCCGCGGCTGGTTCGTCGTCGTTGAGGTTGCAACGCACCAGTTTTCGGTACCGGGGATAGGCCGCCAGGCTTTGGCCCCCGTGCTCCAGAAAGTCAAGGCACCACTGCCACTGGGCCTCGCTGAGGGTGCGGAAGCTCCAGCTCTGGTGCACGCTCGCCAGCTCCTGCTCGGGCACAAACCCCGGCCCGCAGGCCAGGGTCACCAGGTGCTGCAGCAGCACATCGAGCGGCAGGTTCGGCGGCCTGCGGTGCTCGACCAGCCCATTGGCCAGCCCGCGGCGCATGGCGCTGACCTCGAGCAGCTCAAGCGCGTTGGTCGGCATGAACAGCACCTGTGAGGTGCCGCCGGGGCAGTGGGCGCTGCGGCCGGCGCGCTGCAGCAGCCGCGCCAG
>JBMSMG010000014.1:0-31213 GCA_049421025.1 Prochlorococcaceae cyanobacterium
TCGAGGCGGTCTACGACTACACAGGAGCGGTCACAATTGGCAATTTGAATCTAAACTCGTTCAGTCAATACTCTGGCAAGCTTGGCGTCCGCTACCGCTTTTAGCGCCAAGGCGGCCTGGCCAAACTCCTCTTCACTTTTAACATCATGCGACGCCTCTTCCTGCTGATCATCGCTGCACTGCCGGTGCCCGCTCTAGCCGCCCCGGCACCTAACAAAGCTGTGATCCCCGCTGAGCTTCAGGCTCAGGTTGTTGAAGGCCGCGAACTCTGCCGTAAAGCTGTTTATCGCTATTACGCGCAGATCCCAATGGGGCCCAAACGGGGTTTCAGCATCAGCGATGTCAACGTTGAGGTGAATCCGATCGTGTTGGATCGCTTGGCCAAGTACGCCAGCGCCAAAGAGGCCATTCGCTCGGCTGGCATCTCGTACCTCTGGTCGGTGGAGGTTCAGAACTCGCGCGGCCACTGCGATCTGCCGCCCAACGAGCGCACCTTGATCAAGGCTGAGCCGTTCTTTGAGCAAGCCGAGAAGCAGCCGCGCATCGTCTTCAGCGACTGGGAACCCAAGTAAGCAGGCGCCCCTCCCTTCTGAGCAAAGCCACGACCAGATCTGGGATGATCGACCTCTGGCAACGGCGGTTGCACCAGAACAGCCTTGCTTTCAAGCACTTTCCACATGTCAATCACCGGATTCGTTGATGCCTTGCCTGGTCTGATCAGCCAGGCCGTCGAGACCAATCCGCTGCTGGGCTACGTGGTGATTGGCGCAGTGATGCTGCTGGAGAACGTGATCCCGCCGATCCCCTCTGAAGTGGTGATGCCACTGGGGGGATTTTTGGTTCAGCAGGGCAAGCTCGAGCTGATCCCGACCGTGCTGGCCGGGCTGATCGGCACGGTGCTTGGGGCCTGGTTCTGGTATGGCATCGGCCGCCTGGTCAATGAAGAGCAGCTGGAACGCTGGCTGAACCGTCACGGCCGCTGGCTTGGCATCAGCGCAGACGACCTGGCGCGCAGCCGGCGCTGGTTCAACCGTCATGGCGCCGCCCTGGTCTTTTGGGGACGCGTGGTGCCGGGAGTGCGGACCCTGATCTCGGTGCCAGCAGGGATCGAGTTGATGCCGCAACGCTCCTTCTTGGCTTGGACCACCGCTGGCAGCCTGCTTTGGGTGATGGTCTTGACCCTCACCGGCCAGGCGTTGGGTGAGGGCTACAAACGGGTCGCCGGCTGGATTGAGCCATTTGCAGACGCCATCAAGGTGGTGCTCATCGTTGCGGTGGCAGCTGGGGCGGCATGGTTGCTGTTGAAGGCGATTCAGCGCGCGGGCCGCTCAAACAACTGAGCGTTCGATGAACGTGTTGCTGGCAACTTGATCATCGCTAGCTTGCCAATGATTTGCTTTGTCACGCGATGCCCTCAATGCCCATGACCAGGGTCTTGTCTGCTGCAGCTGCCGGAGCCGCTCTCCTGGGAGGCCCTGCTGAAGCGATGAACCTCCAGGACGCGTGTGCGCGCTTTGCGAGCAAACTCAATGCTGCAGTTCAATCAGGCAACACTGCCAAAGCCCAGGAGATTTACCAGATCGGCTCACAACGAATTGCCAGCAACTTCAACGGCGCCACGTGCCCGAATGTGCAACCACCAGCTGGCTCAAACTGATCCCTGATCATTGAGCGATCTAAAAAGTCCAGCTTTCGACAACAAAAAGCCCCCGCCAACACGGGGGCATGAAAACAGTTGCCAGAACAGCAATTGTTATTTCGGCGCAACATCTAGACGGCTTTGACAACGGCTTTAACCAGGAATGGCAAGAAGAACCAGCCTCCGTTGATTTGCTCCAATTCTGCGTCTGTGAGTTCCTGAACTTGGGTGGTCGTCGTGGCGCTGTTGGTGGTGGTGGGGCCTGGGTGATGGGGTGTCACTGAGTGGACGTGCACACAGCATCTCCCGGCCTACTGGCAACAGCAATCGACAAGCGTCAGGTCTGATCCCAGCTCCTGCAACCAATCAGCAATCAGGAACAACAAGGGGACCTGCTGCAGCTGACTCGCCCTTCATGCCAGTGCTTGACCGGCTGGAAGAGGCAACGCAAAAGCTTGCTCTAAAGATGTAAGAGGGGCCTTCCAGCCCCCGCGAGTCATTTGGGTGATAAGGCTGACTTCACCCCATCTCCCTTAAAGGGTCAGGCAGCCACAGGGGCGGTCTGACGGGAGAAACGAACGATGTTGTTCGCTGTTACGGGTTTGCTCTGACCGAGCAGGCTTCAGTCACCCTCCTCATACCCCGTCGAAACCATTGCAGCCCCGGGATCGGGGGAATGGAGCTGAGCGGAATCGAACCGCTGTCCGAAGCACTGGTGTGAGCCACCTAGTCCGGCCGAAACCGGACCTATTCAGTGTGGCAGAGAAACCAAGCCGGAGCAGGGGTGGGCATCCCCGAACCGGGAATGATCTTTGCGCTTGACTGAAGCAATGGGTGAAGCGATCAGGGCCATTGCGGTGGTGCCGCCCGGGCTTGAGGACGCCGCCGCGGCCGAACTGAGCGAGCTGGGCGCTGCAGGCATCAAACCGCTGCGACGCGCCGTGAGCCTGCACTGTGATCTGGCGACCCTGTACCGGCTGCATCTGCGCGCGCGGCTGCCGTTTCGCGTTCTGCGGCAGCTGGCCAGCTTCCCCTGCCACAGCAAGGACGAGCTGTATCAAGGCATTCAGCAGGCTGTCGACTGGCAGCACTGGCTGCCGCCCGAGCGCAGCTTCCGGGTCGATGCCAGCGGCAGCGCACCCGGCCTGAACCACAGCCACTACAGCGCCCTGCAGGTCAAAAACGCCCTGGTCGACTGGCAGCGCAGCCACTGGGGAGCTCGCTCCTCGGTGGATCTCGAGCAACCCGATCTGAGCCTGCACCTGCATCTAGGCGGCGGGCTGGCTCAGCTGAGCGTCGATGGCAGCGGCAGCAGCCTGCACCGCCGCGGCTACCGCAGCCGCATGGGTCTGGCCCCTCTCAAAGAGAACCTGGCCGCGGGCCTGATCAGGCTCACCGGCTGGGATGGCGCTGTGCCCCTGGCCGACCCCCTGTGCGGCAGCGGCACCCTGCTGATCGAGGCTGCGGCCATGGTCCTGGGCGCCGCTAGCGGCCTCGATGCCGCCAGTGGCAACGCGCGCCCGTTGGCATTGCAGCACTGGAGCGACTTTGACCCACAACTGTGGCAGCAAGAGCTCCAGGCAGCCCGCGCCAGTGAGCGCACAGCCAGCGGCCAGCTCAGCGATGGCGCGCCCATCGCTGCCATCGCTGGCAGCGACAGCGAAGCTGAGGTCATTGAGCAGGCCTGCGCCAATGCCGAAGCCGCCGGTGTGGGCGACTGGCTCACCCTGCAAGTGGGCGACTGCCGCAACTTTGTGCCGCCGGCTGGCCGCGGAATCTTGGTGTGCAACCCCCCCTACGGCGCCCGCATCGGCGCCGATGATCACCAGGCGCTCGAGCAGCTCTATGCCGACCTTGGCGCCATGGCCAAAGACCGCTGCAGCGGCTGGACTCTATGGCTACTCAGCGGCAACCCCGAACTCACCGGTGCGCTGCGCATGAAAGCCACGCGCAAGATTCCGGTGAGCAATGGCGGCATCGACTGCCGCTGGCTGCGTTATGAGATTCGCTGAGGCCGCGTTCAGCGCCCCAGCAGCGCTCTTGTGGTCTTGGTGATGCCGGCTGTCGTCTGGGGCAGGTAAGGGCCCTTGAGCAGCTGACCGCCGAGCCGCACAAAAACGCCGGCCAGCACAAGATCAAGGGCGGCTAGCACCAGTGCCGAGGCCATCCAACTCAAGCCCTGCACCTGATGCAGCCATAGCAACAGGGCCAACTCGGCAGCGATCAGCGCCAGAGCCAGCAGCACCAGCGCCCCGCTGACGAACAGGGCACCGCTGATTAGACGCCGTTTTTCGCGGTCAGCTTCCTGCAGTGCCATGCGCACGTGCAGGTCCATGACCGAGGTCATCAACGCCCCTACGCGAGCCGCCGCCCCGCGCGCCACACCGGAACTGGCCGCAGATGCGGAGCGCCCGGCAGTGGTGTTGGTTGATTCGGCTTCGGTGCTCATCGGTTCAGATCAGGCAGAGCAAGCGCACAGACCACAAGGCATCAACCGGAGCGCCTGCCTGACGCCAGCATCAAACCCAGCAGCACACCGATGCTGCCGGCCAGGCCCAGTGCCAGCAAGGGGCGCTCGCGCACCGGCTTTTCGATGCGAGGCCGCAGATTGGCATTGAGCTCATCGAGCAGATCCTCGAGCTGCTGCTCGAGCGGCTCGAGCACATCGGCAAGGCGGTGGGTCTGCTCACCGGCCACCTGCAGCAGATCCTGCAACTGCAGGGTGACCGCAGAGACCGTTTTGCCGGTGTGCTCGGCGATCACCTCGGCGACCTCATCGAGGCTGCCTCTGGTGGCCTCCAAGGTCTGACGCGCCACCTCGGGCCACTCGCGCTGAATCGTGGGAATCAGGGTCTCAAAGCGCTCACTGAACTGCTGCTGGGCAGTTCGCGACGCTCTAGCGGTGTGCGGATCCATCGGGGGCCGGGCGGCAAGGGGTCCAGCCATGGGCCGGCCCTGGTGCACACAAGTTAAGGAGGGACTTGAAGTGGGGGAACCCTCCGCTACATTTCTGCTGCTCGGCGTTCGGGCCTGTTGGTTCACATCAATCAGGTCGAACTCAGCCATTTCAAGTCGTTCGGCGGATCGATGACGATCCCGCTCGAGCAGGGATTCACCGTGGTGACGGGTCCCAACGGCTCTGGCAAGAGCAACATTCTTGATGCGGTGCTGTTTTGCCTGGGCCTGGCCAGCAGCCGCGGCATGCGGGCTGAACGGCTGCCTGACCTGATCAACAGCGCCGTGCTCAAAAGCGGTCGCGCGGCCGAAACGGTGGTGAGCGTGCGCTTTGACCTGAGCGACTGGCAACCCGATGAGGCCGAGGCGGGTCTTGAAGCCCCCGCCGAAGGGCCGTGGATCAAACCAGGGCAGAGCGAATGGACCGTGAGCCGCAAACTGCGCGTGGCTCCTGGTGGCACCTACGCCAGCAGCTTCAGCGCCGACGGCGAACCCTGCAACCTGCAGCAGCTGCAGACCCAACTGCGGCGCCTGCGGGTCGACCCCGAAGGCAGCAATGTGGTGATGCAGGGCGATGTGACCCGCATCGTCTCGATGAGTGCCCGCGACCGGCGCGGCATCATCGACGAGCTGGCCGGGGTGGCCCTGTTCGACAGCCGTATCGAGCAGACCCGCAGCAAGCTCGATGCTGTCTATGAGTCGCAGGAGCGCTGCGGCATCGTGCAGCAGGAGCTACTGGCCTCGCGCGCCAAGCTCGAGCGCGACTGTGCCCGCGCCCGCACCTATCAAGAGCTCAGGCAGCGGCACAGCACCGGCCGGCTGCAAGAGCAGGTGCTGGTGTTTGAAGAGGGTCGCCGCCAGCTCGAGGAGCTGGGTCGCCGCCAGCTGGCCCTCACACAACAGCAGAGCACCACCCGCAGCGCTATCGAAACCGCTGAAGCACAGCTCGGCGAGGCCAACAAAGCCCTGGAGGCACTGCAGGCCGAGGTCAGGGCCCTGGGCGAAGACCAGCTGATCGCCGTGCAGGCTGAGCTCGCTGGTTTAGAGGCCAGCGGCCGCGAACTGGCTCGCCAGGCCGACAAGCACCAACGCGATGCCGAAGAACTGCAGCGCCAGCGCCATGAGCTGGCGCACCTGCAGGGTGAACTGCGCACGCAGCAGCAGGCGCTCAACACCGCCGATGACGCTGCTGAACTGCAGCAGGCCGAAGCGGCCTGCACAGCGGCTGAGGCGGCCGTTGAGCTCTCGCGGCGGCGTCTGGGCGAGGTAGCCGGCCGCTCGGGCAGCTGGCTCGAAGAGCAAAAACAGCGCAGCCAACAGCGTCAGCAGATCGCCGAGCAGCTGGGCCCGCTCGAGGCCGAACAGCAGCAACTGCTCGAGCGCCTGCGGCAGCAGCACGAACGCCTGGCCGAGCTCAGCGACGAGGCCAGCAGCGAACTGAGCAGCAACCAAAGCGCCCAGGAGCAGCTGGCCAGCGTCGATGGCGAATGGCAGACCGTGCTGCAAGCCCTGCAAAACGCCCAGCAGCAGGTGCAGGAACTCGCCGAAGAACTTGCCCTGCAGCAGCGCACCCGCAGCCGGCTCGAGCAGGAGCAGGCCACCCTCGAGCGCGAGATCGCCCGCCTCGACAGCCGCCGCGAAACCCTGCAAGAAAGCCGCGGCACTGGGGCCCTGCGGGTGCTGCTCGAAGCGGGACTCGACGGTATCCATGGCCCGATCGCCCAGCTCGGCGAGGTCGATGAACGCCTGCGCGTGGCCCTCGAGGTGGCCGCGGGCGCCCGCCTGGCCCAGGTGGTGGTCGATGACGACCGCATCGCCGCACGGGCAATCGAGCTGCTCAAACAAAAACGTGCCGGCCGGCTCACCTTCTTGCCGCTCAACAAGATCCGCGGCGGCGGCAGCACCAGCGCCAGCGGGGCGGCGGCCTTGCAGCGCGGCGGTGCCGCCTCTGGCGGCGCCGGCTTGATCGGCAAGGCTGTCGATCTGGTGCGCTACGAACCGGTCTACGCCGAGGTGTTCCGCTACGTGTTCGGCGACACCCTGGTCTTTGACAACCTGGCCAGTGCCCGCACCGAGCTGGGCCGTCACCGCGCCGTGACGCTCGATGGCGAGCTGCTCGAAAAGACCGGCGCGATGACCGGCGGCAGCCTGCAGCAGCGCAGCGGCCAGCTGGGCTTTGGCCGCAGCAGCGACGGCGATGATGCGGCCCCGCTGCGCCAACGACTACTCGAGTTGGGCGAAAGCCTGGTGGCCTGCCAGCGGCGTGAAGCCGAGGTAGGCCAGCAACTGGAGCGCGTGCGGCCAGCGCTCTTGCAGCGCCAGCAGCGCCAGGCGGCCCTGGAGGCCGAGCGCGCCGCGGCCCAGCGCAACCTGAGCCCGCTGCAGCAACGCCAGCAGCAGCTCGAGCAGCGCCTGGAGCAGCTGCGCGGTCAGATCACTGCCGACCAGCGGCGCCAGCAGCAGCTCGAGCAGTTGCTGGCACCCCTGCAACAGCAGCGCAGCGCGCTCGAGCAGGCTGAGCAAAGCGCCCAGGCCACAGGCGATGCCGATCGCTGGGCCGGGTTGCAGCAGGAGCTCGAGGCGGCCGATGCGGCCCTGGCCGCAGCACGCGCCCAGCGCGATGGCCTGTTGGCCAGCCGCCGCGAGCGGGGTCTGGCGGCCGAACGCTTGCGCAGCCAGCTCGAAGCCAGCAGTGCCGATGAGCAGCGCCTGGTCGAAGCCGTCGAGGCCCTGGTGGCTGAGCGCAACCGCTGGAAAGAGCAACAGCAGAGCGACCAGCAGCGCCGCACCCAACTCGAAGCCCAGCAGACCGAACTGCAGACCCGCTTCGGCGAAAAGCGCCGCCAGCGCGACGCCGCCGAGGCCCAACTGGCCAGCCAGCGCCAGACGCTGCAGCAGCAGCAATGGGAGCTCACCCGCCTGGGCGAGGAGCTCACCGCCCTAGCCGAGCAGCAGCGCAGCGAAAGCCTGCGGGTTGAGCAGCTCGAGCGGGAGCTGCCCGATCCGTTGCCCGAGATCCCAGACGAGGTGCGCCAGGCCGGCCTTGAGGCGCTGCAGGCCGAACTGCGCAGCCTGCAGGCCCGCATGGAGGCGCTCGAGCCGGTCAACATGCTCGCCCTTGAAGAGCTTGAGCAGCTCGAGCAACGCTTGGCCGAACTCGAAGGGCGCCTGGACGTACTCAGCAAGGAGCGCGAAGAGCTGCTGCTGCGCATCGAAACAGTGGCAACCCTGCGCCAGGAG
Organism: Prochlorococcaceae cyanobacterium; assembly: GCA_049421025.1. Taxonomy (GTDB): domain Bacteria; phylum Cyanobacteriota; class Cyanobacteriia; order PCC-6307; family Cyanobiaceae; genus RGUW01. Next base: position 7,835 of record JBMSMG010000014.1, read on the forward strand.
GCCTTCATGGAGGCCTTCACCGCTGTCGACGGACACTTCCGCACGATCTTTGCTGGCCTCTCCGATGGCGAAGGCCACCTGCAGCTCGAGAACCCCGAATCACCCCTTGATGGCGGCCTGACCCTGGTGGCCCATCCCAAGGGCAAGGCGGTGCGCCGCCTGGCGGCCATGAGCGGCGGCGAAAAATCGCTCACCGCGCTCAGCTTTCTGTTTGCCCTGCAGCGCTTTCGGCCATCGCCCTTTTATGCCCTCGACGAGGTCGACAGCTTTCTCGATGGAGTCAATGTCGAGAGGCTCGCGGCGCTGATTGCCAGCCAAGCCGATGAAGCCCAGTTCTTGGTGGTGAGCCACCGCCGGCCCATGATTGCCGCCTCGAGCCGGACCATCGGCGTCACCCAGGCCCGAGGCGCCCACACCCAGGTGGTGGGATTACCGCCTGCTGCCTGAGCGAGCGGCTTACGTCACAATGACGCGATGGGTCTGAACGCCCACCAGCGCCACAGCATTTGACCTCTTCGATTCCCCCTTCTGCGGATCCGGGCACCGGGGCTCCGAGCGATCGCCTCTGGTTGCGCTCAGAGCTGATGGGCACCCAGGTGATCACCCGCGACACGGGCCGCCGGCTGGGGGTGGTCGGCGAGGTGGTGGTCGATATCGACCGCCGCGAAGTGGTCGCGCTCGGGCTGCGCGACAACCCGTTGACCCGCTTTTTGCCGGGCCTGCCGCGCTGGATGCCGCTGGATCGCATCCGCCAGGTGGGCGATGTGATTTTGGTGGATTCAGCCGATTCGCTGGCCGAGGGGTTCAACCCCGAGCGCTACAGCAAGGTGATCAACTGCCAGGTGATCACCGAATCGGGCGAAACCCTAGGCCGGGTGCTGGGCTTTAGCTTCGACATCGAAACCGGCGAGCTGACCACTTTGGTGCTGGGTGCTGTCGGCGTGCCCCTGCTGGGCGAGGGGGTGCTGAGCACCTGGGAGCTCACGGTCGAGGAGATCGTCAGCAGCGGGCCCGACCGCATCATTGTTTACGAAGGAGCCGAAGACAAGCTCAAGCAGCTCGGCACTGGACTGCTTGAAAAGCTCGGCATTGGCGGCCCCAGCTGGGAGCAAGAGGAGCGCGAGCGCTACCGCGTGGGCATGGTGCCGGTTGAGAACCAGCTGGCTCCAGGTCAACCCAGCGCAGCCGAACAACGCCGCATTCAACCGGCCAGCACGCAGGCCTTCAGCCCTGACGAGGAGCTCGACTACGTCGAACTCGATGAGCGGCGCGAACGGGAGCCCCTGCGCCAACGGCGCTACCTCGATGAGCCCGAAGCCGAGCGCGACTACAGCCGTGAGAGCTATGGCGATACGCGTTATGCAGACGAGCGTTACAGCGAGGCCGAGCGCGAGCAACCACCCCGCCCCTTGCCGCGGCGGGAGCCCCGCTACGACAACCGCGAACCCCTGGATGTCGAGCCCGAGCCTCTCGACGATCCCTGGTGAGCTCGCTCAGGCCGCTCAGCGGGCCTGAAAATCAAGCGACAGCGAGTTGACGCAGTAACGCTGGCCGGTCGGTGCCGGACCGTCGTTAAACACATGGCCGAGGTGCGCATCGCAGCTGCTGCAGCGGATCTCGGTGCGCACCATGCCGTGGCTGCGGTCGACCAGGGTGGTGATGGCATCGGCACTGACCCCGTCCCAGAAGCTGGGCCAGCCGGTGCCCGAATCGAATTTGGTGGCTGAGCTGAACAGCTCGGCCCCGCAGCAAACGCAGCGGTACATGCCATGGACTTTGTGGTTCCAGTAGGCACCGGTGAAGGCCCGCTCGGTCCCGCCAAGACGGGCTACCGCAAACTGTTCAGCGGTGAGGCGCTCGCGCCACTGCTGCTGATCGGCCTCGAGGCTGCGGGGCAGACCGCTGGGCAAGCCACAGGCCGATCCTGCTGCCGTCTCCGCCTGCGAGGGGTTCTGCGCTGCTTCGGCCATGGTTGTCAACCTGCTCGGCCGCACCCTAGACAGCAGACGCCGGCGGCAGCAGCTCCACCACAAGATCGGCCAGAGCAGCAACGGCACCGGGCTGGCCCCGCAAGCTGCGCAGGTCGTCGCGCATGCCCGCCAAACGCTCGGGCTGCGCCAACCAGTCGGCCGCCTCAGCGGCGATCTGGCTCGGCGTGATCGTGCCAACGCGCTCGGGCACCACGGCGCGCCCGGCGGCGATGTTGGGCCAGGCCAGAAAACCCCGATGGCGCATTCGCCAGGCGGTGAGGGCCAGACCCACAAGCCAGCGCAGCAGCGGCAGCCGAGCCAGCAGTCCTAGAGCTCCGTCCCAGGCCTGCATCACCTGCAGATGCTGGGTCGGAACCAGCACAATCATGGGCACCCCCAGCGCCCCCAGCTCGGCGGTGTTGGCTCCGACGGTGGTCAGGGCCAGGGCACATTGGCTCAGGGGACCATGGGCCGGATGCTCACACAGCAGCTCGATGCAGGTTCCAGCAGGGGTGACCAAGCGTGGCTGCGGCTGCGCCTCCAGCCGCGGGGTCCCGCCGCTGTAGTGGTGCTGCAGTGGATTGCCTGGCCCCGCATAGGCGAGCAGCTCTTCGATGCTGGTGGTTGGAGCCACCGGCAGCAGAAAACGGCACTGGGGCCGCAGCGCCGCCAGGCGATCGGCGGCCTCCAGCAAAAAGGGCACACCGACTTGCAACTTGGCCCGTTTGGAGCCCGGCAGCAGCGCCACCCACTCACCGCTTGGCAAAGGATCTGTACTGCGCGAGCGATCCGAAAGATCGGCCATCAGATCGCCCACCACGGTGCAGCGCTGCTGCAGCCGCCTGGGCAGCCGAGAGGCCACCGCGGGACCCATGGCAGCGACGCGATCGTTCCACTGGGGCCAGCGCGCCACCCACTCGGCATAGGTGAGGTGCCGGTAGCCCAACCGCGCAGACAGCAGCACCGTCCAGAACTGATCGCCCCCCAGAAACACCACCAGACCCTGCTTGGGCCAAGGGCCATACCGCCAGGGACGAAGCAACAGGCTCCAAAAACGCTTGGCGGGCTGAATGCGATCAAACAGGCCCCACGCAGCCGCGACCCGATGCTCAACACCGGTGGCATTGGGGCAAGGCACCAGCACCAGATCGAGCGACCAAGGCGATGCCCCATCGCGAGGCCGTAGCGGCATCTTGCGATGCAGCTGCTCGGCAAGGGGCCTAACCCAGGTGGTCAGCTCGCCAGGCCCATTGCTGACCAGCACGAGCGCCGCTGGTGCAGAAGGACTGGCCATCAAAAAGACATGCGGATGGCGAGACTTGAACTCGCAAGGCCGAAGCCACACGCCCCTCAAACGTGCGTGTCTACCAATTCCACCACATCCGCGTGGTTGCCCCCAGCGGCCAAGGCTGCTGCAGGCGAGCTGCAATATACCGAGCGGCCTGACCCCAGCTTTGGATGGGGCTGCGATTGCCGCGCGCTGCGACGGCCGCGTCAGTGAGCGCTGATACAGTCCGCTGCGGCCCTGAGCGCTGAGTCCAGCCCACCGCGGATGCCCATCGGCAAGTTGCTGATCGCCAACCGAGGCGAAATTGCCCTACGGATTCTGCGCAGCTGCCGCGAGCTCGGCATCGCCACGGTCGCGATCTACAGCACCGTTGATCGCAATGCTCTGCACGTGCAGCTGGCCGATGAAGCCGTCTGCGTTGGCGAGGCTCCCAGCAGCAAGAGCTACCTCAACATTCCGAACATCATCGCGGCGGCCATCTCTAGAGGCGCCGATGCCATTCACCCCGGCTACGGGTTTTTGGCCGAAAACGATCGCTTTGCCGAAATCTGCCAGGACCACGGCCTGATTTTTGTGGGCCCGTCGCCCGAGTCGATCCGCTCGATGGGCGACAAATCGACCGCCAAGGCCACCATGCAACAGGTGGGCGTGCCGACCATCCCCGGCAGCGAGGGGCTGCTCGACGACCATCAGCAGGCCGCCGCTCTCGCCCAGCAGATGGGCTACCCCGTCATGATCAAGGCCACCGCTGGCGGAGGCGGCCGGGGCATGCGCCTGGTGCCGTCAGCTGATCAGCTTGAGGGTCTGTTCAAGGCAGCCCAGGGCGAGGCCGAAGCCGCCTTTGGCAACCCAGGGCTCTACATGGAGAAATTTGTCGACCGGCCCCGCCACGTCGAAGTGCAGGTGCTGGCTGACCGCCACGGCAATGTGGTGCACTTGGGGGAGCGCGACTGCTCGATCCAGCGGCGCCACCAAAAGCTTCTCGAAGAGGCTCCCAGCACAGCTGTGACCCCAGAGCTCAGGCAGCAGATGGGCGAGGCCGCCGTGGCTGCAGCCCGCAGCATCGGCTACGAGGGCGCCGGCACCGTGGAGTTCCTGGTGGACCGCAGCGGCGCGTTTTATTTCATGGAGATGAACACCCGCATTCAGGTCGAGCATCCGGTCACCGAGGTGGTCACCGGGGTCGATCTAATCGCCGAGCAGCTGCGCATCGCTGGTGGCGAGCCGATCAGCGTCAACCAGAGCGACATCCACCTCAATGGTCACGCCATTGAGGTGCGCATCAACGCCGAGGATCCGCGCCAGAACTTCAGGCCTGCACCCGGCAAGATCACCGGCTGGCTGCCCCCGGGAGGTCCAGGCGTGCGCATCGATAGCCACGTCTACACGGGCTATGAGATCCCGCCCTTTTATGACTCGTTGATCGGCAAACTGATCGTCTGGGGCGTCGACCGCGAGCATGCCCTCAAACGGCTGCGGCGGGCCCTGTCGGAGTGTGCCATCACCGGCATTCCAACCACGATCGACTTTCACCTGGCCCTGCTCGATCGCCCTGAATTCCAAAGGGGCGATGTGCACACCAAGTTTGTTGAGCAAGACATGCTTCCTCAATCCTGAGGGGCACTACCCGCAGGCTGAGTACAGCGTCCAGATTCAGCCGATCTGCTGGCTGCGCAGCATCAGCTGGGTGATCAATCCCTGCTGACCGACCAGCAGTTCACGCAGCAGGCTGATCAAACCGACCCAGACCACCGGGGTTACATCGACCCCGCCAATCGGCTGAATCAGGCGGCGCGTGGGGGCCAGCAGGGGTTCGGTGGGGGCCCCGATCAGACGCATCGCACCTTGGTTGAGATCGATCTGGGGGTACCAGGTGAGCACGATCCGAAACAGAAACAGCAGCGTCCAGCCGGCCAGCAGCAGGCCCAGGGCCAAATGAAGCATCGGCAGCGGCGTCACAAAGCTCTAAGCAGATCGCAACCAAGCCTAGGAAGCCGCGATCACTGCCTAAGATCGCGGCACTGATCGCACAAGCAGCAGCAAGCGGCCATGACCCCTTCCCTCGCCAACTTTCTCAGCAGCCTCGTGTGGGGAGCCGTGATCGTGGTGGTGCCCATCAGTGTTGCGCTGGTGCTGATCAGCCAGAACGATCGCGTCGACCGCAAGCTCTGATCAGCCGGCCCAGCCCAGGCCTGGACCTGTCCTTAGACTGGCTTGATTCATGCCACGGTGAAACCGCGTGGTTAACGCCAGCCTCAATTGGGCCAGCATCGTTGGCATCGTGCTCGCCGTCGGCGGTGCCCTGCTGTATTTCATGCGCAGCTTCAAACCTGCGCTGGCCCGCGACTACGACGTCTTTTTTGCCGCTGTTGGACTGCTGTGCGGCGGGATCCTGTTTTTTCAGGGCTGGCGACTCGATCCGATCCTTCAGTTCGGTCAGTTCCTGCTGGCTGGCACAACAGTCTTCTTTGCCTATGAGAGCGTGCGGCTGCGCGGTGTGACCACCGAACAGGCCAGGCGCTCCTCGTACTTTGACGATGACGAGCCGGCCGGTCCGTTTCGGCCCCAAATGGGAGGCCGAAGCTGGGATGGAGGCGCCGATCGTTTCGACGAACCCGAGCCGATTCGCCGCCGCATCCGCTCGCGCGATGACGACGAGGCCGACGACTTTTACCGGCCAAGGCGGGCCACGAGCCGGGCGGCGATTCCCGAGCGAGCCGCCAGTCGGCGCGATCAGTCGGCCGATTGGGACAGCCCACCGCCGCCAAGCGGCCGCAGTGAACCTCGCTACAACGCTGATCGCAGCAGCGAGCGCAGTGGCACTAGCGACTTTGGCGCCAGGCGCCGCGAACGCGATGCGCGCGTTGAACCGCGCCGCGGCAGTCGCATGGCCCCCGGCGATGAGACCATGCCACGCTCCAGCCGGCGCGGCCCCGCAGCTGGCAGCGCTGGAGTAGGAGGCCCCGCCATGGCTGCTGCCCCCCGTGCACCCCAGGGTGAGCCGATGCGCAGCAGCCGCGACAACCGAACCAGCAATGAGATCAGCGATGCCGAATTTCGCCCGGTCACAGAGCAAAAAAGCGGCACTGGCAGTGGCAGCGCGCAGTCAGAGCGGCCCGAGCGTCCGCGCGACAACAGCTCTCGTTTCGACGACTGATTGGCCAGCCCCAGATCGCGGCTGATCGCCTGTTGCGGCGCGCTCCTAGGCGCGCTTGCCCTGAGCTCCTGCACGGGATTGGGCAATCGACAGGCAGCTCCCCCTGCAAGCCTGGGAGCCAGCCAACAGCGGCGCGAACCCGCCCTGAGCGGCAACGGGCGCCTGTTGGCCAGCATTGTTGATGACAGCGGCCGCAGCTCGGTGCTGTTGCAGGAGCAGCCCAGCGGACGGGTCATCGCCCTGCGCCACCTGCGCGGCCATCGGCCCCACAGCTCACCGGCGCTGAGCTGGAACGGCCGCTATCTCGCCCTGTTGCTACTGCAGGGCGGGCAGAGCGTGGCCGCGATCGAAGACCGGCTCAGCGGCCAGCTGCATCGTCTGCCGGCCCCCAATGGGGCCAAGATCGAGCGGCTCAGCCTCGCCCCCGATGGCCAGACCCTGGCCCTGCAAGTGCTGCAGGGCGGGCAACAACGGGTGCAGGTGTTTGACCTCAGCGGTGTGCTCGAGCCCGACCGACCCGGCGGGCAGCGCAGCAGCAACCCAGCCGCCCCATGAGACCCGCAGGGGCCGCCGCCCTGGCCGCAGCGCTAGGACTCCTGCTGGGGGGCTGCGGCGGCAATCTGCTGCCCATTCCCATGGCAGGGCTGAACCGGCAGCTCGAGCAAGCTGGCGGTCACCATGACCCTGCCCTGGGCGACGGCTGGCTGGGTGTGATCCAGCAGCGGGGGGGGCGTCAGCAGGTGGTGCTGATCGACCTCAAGCAGCAGCTGCCAGTGCCGCTGCCGGGTCTGAACCGGCCCGATGCGCTGCCAATCAGCATCAGCGTCGATGCGCGCGGTGAGCGCCTGGCGCTGCTGCGGCAGCTCGAGGGGCGAGCCGAAGTTGTGCTTTACCGGCGCTCGTTGATGAGCCTGCAGCCCATCGTCATGGGCCCAGGTTCGATCCCGACCGCCGTGCAGCTGCGCGCCGATGGACGGCAGCTGGCCGTTCAGGTCAGCAGGAACGGGCAGTGGCAGATCGATCTGATTGATCTGCCTTGAAGCGCTCAGGGCACCAAGCCGGCCCAATGCAAAAAGGTGTCGTGGCTGATCCACTCGACGAGCAGAACGGCCACAAAGCCGACCATGGCAAAACGGCCATTGACCCGTTCGGCATAAGCACTCCAGCCGAAGGCGGGCAGATCAGCGGTGGTGGCGCTGGTCTGCTGAGTTGAAGTCGAATCAGCCATGGCGGGAAAGGTCGTAACCGGCAGCAGGAAGGAGGCGCCAGCCCCCGGAGCCGTCGAGCTCCAGCACGGTCTGGTGGAAGCTTGTCAGGGTAGGCCTGTGGCCCACGCTCACAAAAGCCAGATCGCGTTCGGCCAACAGGCCATACAAATGCGACTCGGTGGCCACATCGAGGGCACTGGTGGCCTCATCGAGCACCACAAAACAGGGGGCATTGAGCAACAGACGCGCAAACGCCAGGCGCTGCTGCTCACCCAACGACAGCAGCCGCGGCCAGTCCTGCTTGACATCGAGGTCTGGGTAGCGCCGCATCAGTTCGCCTAGCCGCACCTGCTCGAGCACATGGCGCAGCTGTTCATCGCTGAAGCGCTCTGGCTTCTGGGGATAGCAGAGCTGCTCACGCAAGCTGCCAAGCAGCATGTAGGGCTTCTGGGGGATGAACAGCAGATCACCAACCGGTGGCCGCTCGAGGTGGCCGGAGGCCGGCGCCCACAGCCCACTCACCAGCCGCAGAAACGAGGTTTTACCGCAGCCGGAGGGGCCAACGACCAGCAACCGCTGCTGGCGATCGATCGTCAGGTTGAGATCTCGAATCAAGGTGCGATCGGAGCGCGGCGGCACCAGATCGACATGACTAACCAAGATTGAGCCGTGGCGCTGGGCAGCAGCCGTTTCGTCTTGAGCAAAGGCTTGATCGGCAGCCTCAGCTTCGAGGCTGAGCAACTCAACCTTGCCTTGAAACCCTTCGAGGCGGCTAATGGATGCCGAAAAAGCCGCCAGACGATCGATGTTGTTAACGATGTAGCTCACCGAAAACAGCACCTGAGAAAAAGCAAGGCTCGCCTGACCAAAGACGCCAAAATCAACTTCTTTGGCAAAGTAAAGGGGGGCGATCACCAGCCAGGGCAGAAAACGCGAAAAATAGTCGTAAGAGCGCTGGATCACACTGATCAACGCTTCCCAGATGATCAGCTTGTCGTAGTTGCGAATGGCACCGTCAAGCCTGCGTCCCGCTTCTTTGGCTTCTTGCTGCTCGCCGCGGTAAAAGGCGATCGATTCGGCATTATCGCGAATGTGCACCAAGCCGTATCGGAAATCGGCCTCGAGCTTGAGCTGCTGATAATTCAGAGCAACCAGCTTGCGACTGGCAAAGACGACCAGAGCCGTTCCCCCAACTGAATAAACCAGCAACAACAGGGCCAATCTGTCATTGATGCTCCAGAGCACAATGATGAAACTGACGAACGTCAAAATGGCCGAGAGGATTTCAACCGATACACTCAAACTGGTACCCGTAAAACTTGCCGCATCCTGAGAGATACGCTGATCTGGATTATCAATTTCCTCGATCGATTCATCGTTGGGATTAAGGTTGTAATAAACCCTGTTCTGCAAATAGCGTCCCAACAGACGTCCACTGAGCCATTCACGCCAGAGCAATCCGAGTTTCGGAATTAAGTAACTCTGCAGGGCGCGGATCGGCAGGGCAAGAACCAGGCAAAAGGCATAAATAGCAACGGTCTTCCAGAAGCCATCACGGTCGTAGGCAACCAGGGTGTTATCGACATTGCGCGCAATGAAGCTGATCCCGACGTTGATGCCATTGATTACCAGGATCAACAGGGTGATCACCCCCATCAACAGCCACGGAAGCCAACGGCCCTGGCGCAGGCGCGTGCGGAATGCTGCAAAGCAGGCCAGTCCCGCAGCCATCAGCACCATCACCAGGGCGCCAATCGGACCGCTCCACACAGCAGCGACCTGCTGCGGGACCCCCGGCAAAAAGCGATCGCGCAGCTCAGGCACCAGCCCGCCCGCCACGCTCACCACACCAGTCAGCAACAGCAGAGTGGCTCCCACCACCACAGCGAGCAACGCGACGATGAGCAGCAAAAACTGCCAGGCGCTACCGCTGCCGTTGTCGAGCGGCAAAAAGTACGGCTGAGCCAGGCGCTGCAGCTTGCCCAGCTGGACTCGCAAAGCCGAAAGAGGATTCATACAAAGGCCTTGATCGGCCCATTGTGGCGGGCCGACGTGGACCTCAGCCGGGCGGCCAGGCCAGCGGGCGGCCGCCGATCACGTGCACATGCAGGTGAAACACGGTCTGACCGGCCTCAACGCCGCTGTTGATCACGGTGCGCCAACTGGTCAAACCCTCCTGACGTGCCACCTTGGCCGCCACCAACAGCAGATGACCCAAGAGCGCCTGATGCTCAGGACCGGCATCAGCCAGCTGGGCGATCGGCTCGCGCGGAATCACCAGCAAGTGGACCGGGGCCTGGGGCTGCACGTCGCGAAAGGCGATGCAGAGGTCATCGCCATAGACCTGATCGCAAGGGATCTCGCCCCGCAGGATCTTGCCAAACACGGTGTCGCCGTCAGTTGCCATGGCCGATGTGACAGAGGGTGGCACTGATCAGACAGTGAACCTGATCTGCGCATGCTGGCACGATGCAGCACCGGCACCCTGCAGGGACTCGAAGCGATCCCGGTGGATGTTGAGGTCGACCTGGGCCCGGGGCTGCCGGCCCTGCACATGGTGGGGCTGGCCGATACCGCCATCCACGAATCGCGCGAACGGCTGCGCTCGGCACTGCGCAACAGCGGCCTGCGGGTGCCTCTGTCGCGCGTTGTGGTCAACCTGGCGCCCGCCGATCTGCGCAAGGAGGGCACAGGGTTTGATCTACCGATCGCACTGGCAATGCTGGTAGCCAGCGGCCAGCTCGATCCAACGCGGCTGCAGCACCTCTGGGCGGCGGCCGAGCTTGGCCTCAACGGGCAGCTCAGAGCGATCCGCGGCGTCCTCGCCATTGCCATCGCAGCCCGCAAGGCCGGAGCCAACGCTCTGATCGTTGCAAGCAGCAACGCTGCTGAAGCCTCTTTGGTGCAAGGGCTCACGGTCTGGGGAGCCGACTCTCTTGCCGAGGCCCTGGTTCGACTGGATCCAGGGACCAGGCAACGGCACCAACTCAGGCCGCGTCCCAGCCCAACCAGGCAAAACGCGCCACAGACAGGCGCTGGCCAGGCAGCTGCTGACCTTGCCGATGTGCAGGGCCAGCCCCATGGCCGCAGGGCGCTCGAGATCGCTGCTGCAGGCGAGCACCACCTGCTACTGGTCGGACCGCCAGGAAGCGGCAAAACGATGCTGGCCCAGCGCCTGGTGGGCGTGCTGCCGCCCTTGAGCGACGCCGAAGCCCTGACGATCACACAGATCCATTCAGTGGCTGGGCTGTTGCCAGCGCAAGCGGGCCTGATGCGGCAGCGCCCCTTTCGCAGCCCGCATCACAGCTGCTCGGCAGCAGCCTTGATTGGCGGGGGGCACCACCCCAAACCAGGTGAACTGAGCTTGGCGCACCATGGGGTGCTGTTTCTGGATGAACTGACCGAGTTCCCCAGAGAGGTGCTCGATCAGCTGCGTCAACCACTGGAATCGGGCGAGATCTGGATCCATCGGGCACGCATGCAGACGCGGTTTCCCTGCCAGATCACCCTGGTGGCGGCAACCAATCCCTGCCCCTGCGGCTGGTTTGGCATGGCTGACAACCGCTGCACCTGCAGGGACTCGCAGCGGCGGCAGTACTGGTCCAGGCTCTCGGGGCCTCTGCTCGACCGCCTTGATCTGCAGGTGGTGGTTCAACCGGCCTCAGCGCAGCAGCTGGGGCGCTGCTACAGCGAGGTGGCGAAGCGCCAGCACCCTGATAGAGCAGAGTCCAGCAGCGACGTTCTTGGTCGCGTGATGGCCGCACGCACACGCATGCTCCATCGCAATCCAAACAAGCTGAGCAATGGCAGCCTGCCTGTTCATAGCTTTCGCCAGGTGATGCAGCTCAAGCCTGAGGCTCTCACCCTTTGGGAGCAGGCCATTGAAAAGCGCTGCCTCAGCGCCAGAGGCGCTGAGAGAAGCTTGCGTGTTGCTCAGACGATTGCAGATTTAGACGGCAAAAGCAGGGTCGATGCAGACGACATAGCCGAGGCCCTGAGCTTTCGCTCGTTTGACCTCAGCGCCTGATCAAGACCGCTGCAATCAGCGGCGGCGGCGGCGCTGCTGGGCCTTGCGCTTGTACTTCTCAGTAGGCGTCTCGTGATGACGCAGACGCTTGAGGTCAGCAAAGATTCCGGCCTTGGAGACTTGGCGCTTGAAACGGCGCAGCGCCGATTCAATGCCTTCGTTTTCGCCCACGGTCACCTGGGTCATGAAGCCGGAACAACAAATGTCAGATCAGGCACCCTAGCAAGCCCTCGAACCATCGATCAACGCTGCTGTGGTTGTTGCGTTGTGGCAGCGGGCTTGGCTGACTGGGCGGCAGCTGAAGGCCCAGCGACCAACGGGGCAGCAGGGAGCGGCGGCACGTCCGAAGCCTGGCTCAAGCTGCCTGCTGGCGGCGATTCAGCCGTCTGAGCGGCATCAGCAGGCCAGCTCTCGCGATAGAGGTAAATGTGGCCCAAGGCACGGCCACCGAAGGCACGGCGTTTCACGCGCCACTCGGGCTCCAGCTGAAACGCCAAAAAGGTGGTCGCAGCAGCCGTGCCTTGGGTGCGCCCCACCAACATTTCAGGCTTGCCGCTAGCGCCGCCGGCAGGGGCTGCAACTAACAGATTGTCGGTGGGAGTTTTACGCACCACAAAGCGGTAGGTGCTGCCCAAGTCTTCACCGCCCACACGAGCCGAATACCCCTGTGAATCGATGTAGCGGCGGCAGATACCGGTGAAATCAAAGGTGCCCAGCAGCGGCATTACCGCGGCCGGAGAGCCGCCGGCGACCTCATAGCAGGGGCGCTTTTTGACATCGATCTGCTCATAGACCTGCAGCTGAGCCTTGCTGCCGCTGCTGCCGATGGGCACCGCCACGATCACAAAGCGGGCCTGTTCCACCTCGATCGCTTGGAACAGCTGCGATGCCTGGGCAGCGCCGCCTGTGGCGACAGCCGCACTCGCCACAACGAAAGAAGCAGCGTTGCGCAACGCCCAACGACAAGAAACCAGCTGCATGCCGAAACTCAAGCAGGGCTCAAATCGTATGGCTCTTGCCGCACTGAAACCAGCCCTCTCAGGCCGGTTTGTTGATGCGAATCGCCAGCAGCAGGGCCACCACACACCCCGGCAAACTGCCAGCCAGGATCAGCGTTGTGGTCTGCAGGCCCAGATCAGGATCGCCATAGGCGAGCTCAAAGACGCACCCAGTGGCCGCAATCCCGAGCAGACAGGCCAGGGCCAACAACAGGCCGGCCAGGGGTTTCATCGGCATGGGTCCTGCTCAGCGGATCGAGTGGACGTCAGTGCGGCTGAAACCCTTCTGCTGAAGGCCTTCATTGAGGCTGAGCTCATCGGTGACCCGATCAACAAACAGCACACCATTGAGGTGGTCCATCTCGTGCTGAATGCAGCGCGACAGCAGACCATCGGCTTTGAGGCGCTGGGGGCGGCCCAGCTCATCGCGGTAGCTCACCTCGACCACCGAGGGACGCACCACGTTGAGGTACACCCCTGGAATCGACAGGCAACCTTCTTCGTAGGTGTCGATCGTCGAGCCGAAGGAGCGGATCTCCGGATTGATCAGCACCATCGGCGCGGTGGCGGCGTTATCAGGATCCAGGTCGATCACCAGCAGCTGCTTGTGCACACCGATCTGCGGAGCTGCCAAGCCAATACCGCTAGAGCTGTACATGCTGCGCAGCATGTCGCGAGCCAGATCGCGCACAGATTCATCCACCTTGCTGATGCGCTTTGCGCTTTGGCGCAGCACCTGATCGCCCAGCGTGTGAATGGTCAGCGGTGGGTGATCGAGGGCAACTTTGGGCACCTGCACGGTGCGGTTGTGATGCTCGGCGGAGCGAGCCATCTGAGCGAAGCTGCGCGCCAATGCACCAGAGAATCGAGTTGGTGAGATTCTAGGGCGATCCACCCGGTGCTCCGATGCAGGCCCCCACGGGCAGTGCCCCCCTTAGCGCCGCACGGGTGGTGGGCACAACGCCCGTCATCAAAGAGCCGCGGCTCGACGGCGGCTACCTGTACTGGCTTGAGCAACGCCCGCAAGAGCGGGGCCGCACAACCCTGTTGCGTCGCCCCGCTGCAAGCCCGCAGGCAGCAACGGTTGAGCTGACCCCAGGCCCTTGGAACCTGCGCAGCCGCATTCACGAATACGGCGGCGGGGCCTGCAGCATGGGCGGCGAGCAGATCGTCTTTGTGGACGATCGCGATCGCTGCCTGTGGCATCTCGATGCCACAGGCGCCGCAGCGCCGCGCTTCAGGCGCCTGACTCCCGAAGCTGATGGCGGGGGCAGCCGCGCCTTTGCCGACGGGCTGATCGACCTGCCGCGCCAGCGCTGGCTTGGGGTGATGGAAGCAGGCGGCCGCGACCAACTGGTGACGGTGCCGCTCAGCGGCGGCGAGCCGCAGCTGCTGCACCAGGCAGCGGATTTCTGCGGCTACGCCGTACTGAGTCCCAGCGGCCGGCAACTGGCCTGGATCGAATGGCAGCAGCCTTCGATGCCCTGGGAGCGCAACAGCCTTTGGCTGGGCGACGTGGATCAGAACGGATGCCTGCAAAGTCCCAGGGCGGTGGCAGGCGTCGCCGCTGGCAACCCTGATGAGGCGTTGTTTCAGCCGCTCTGGATCCAACCCACAGGCGGTCCAGAAGCCTTGGTGGTGTGCAGCGACCGCAGCGGGTTCTGGAATCTTCAGCTGCAGAGACCAGACGGAACTTGGCGGCCGTTGCTCTGCATGGACGCCGAGTTCGCCATGCCGCAGTGGGTCTACGGCATGCGCACCGCCGCCTGGGACGGCCAGAAGCTGCTCGCCCTGTGCTGCCGGGCGGGTTCCTGGCAACTCGGTGAGGTGTCATTGCAAGAGGAACCCTCCAAGGCCTGGCGGCCCATCGCGCAACCCTTCAATGACCTGGCCTACCTCGATGCCACCAGGGGGCAGGCGGTGGTTGTGGCCAGTAGCCCGCTCTGCGGCCCAGGCTTGCTAGAGATCGATCTCACCACTGCTGCATGGCATCACAGCCCAGCCAACCTTGAACCCTGCCCGCTGGCGCCAGAGCAGATCAGCCAACCCGAAGAACTCTGGTTTGAAGGCCATGGCGGCCTGCCCACCCACGCCTGGTACTACCCGCCGCGTGGGGGGGCCACTTCGCAGGCACCACTACTGGTCAAAAGCCACAGCGGACCGACCAGCATGGCCCGCACCGGCCTGAGCTTGGCCATCCAGTACTGGTGCAGCCGCGGCTGGGGCGTGGTCGATGTCAACTACGGCGGCTCGACTGGCTTTGGCCGCGCTTACCGCGAAAGGCTCAATGGACGATGGGGCGTGGTCGATGTAGCCGACTGCGCGGCCGCCGCGCGCGCCCTGATCGCCCAGGGCAAAGCCCACCCCAAGCGCATCGCCATTGAAGGCGGTAGCGCTGGAGGCTTCACAACCCTGTCGGCGCTGTGTTTCACCGATGTGTTCAGCGCTGGCGCGAGCCGCTATGGGGTGGCTGATCTGGCCGCCCTAGCTGCCGAAACCCACCGCTTTGAGGCCGGCTATCTCGACAGCCTGGTCGGCCCCTGGCCAGCGGAGCGATCAACCTACGAGGAACGCTCGCCGCTGCACCATGCCGGCCAGATCGGGTGTCCGGTGATCTTTTTTCAGGGGCTCGATGACACTGTCGTTCCGCCTGAGCAAACCGAGCGCATGGCCTCGGCCCTGAAGGCCAACGGGCTGGCGGTGGAGGTGCACCGCTTTGCCGGCGAGGGCCATGGTTTTCGCAGCGCAGACGTGCAGATTCAAGTGCTCGAAGCCACCGAGGCGTTCTTTCGCCGGCATTTGGATCTGCCATGAGCTTGGATCTGCCATGACCGGGGACTTGCCATGACCTTGGAGCTGGTCCTGCCTCTGGCTCATTGGGCTGCGGCCCTAGCGCTGCTGGTGGCGCTGCTGGCGCTTGGCACCGTTTTGGGCCGCGCCCTGGGCGTGCACCAGTGGGGCATCCCCGAAGCGCTGCTCGCCGGCAGCCTTGGGCTGTTGGCGGCACCAGGCGGCGGCCTGCTGCCGCTGATCCCTGAGGCCATCATCCACATCTGGGATCAACTGCCGCTGATCCTGCTGACCCTGGTGTTCGGCACGCTGCTGGTGGGCAAGCCCCTGCCCCGCATCAACGGGCTGCTGCGTCCGCTGGGGGCCCAGGTGCTGCTCGCTCTCACCCTGGCGTTCGGCCAGTACCTGATGGCAGCCGTGGTGGTCACGGTGGTGCTGGGGCCGCTGTTGCACGTGAGTCCGGTGATGGCCTGCCTGATCGAAGTGGCGTACGAGGGCGGGCACGGTTCTGCTGCGGCCATGGGCCCCACCTACGAACGCCTTGGCGTCGAGGGTGGCCAGGCCCTGGGATTGGCCATGGCCACGGTTGGCCTGCTGGCTTCAACGCTGGTGGGCGGGTTAGTGGTCGTGATCGCCCGCGCCCGCCACTGGTTGATGCCGAGTCCGATCGACCCTGCTCCCTCACCGAGCGCCACCCAAGCCAACGCCCTGGCGAGCGCAACAGCCGTGCAGCCTGAACCCAGCCAACAGAGCGGCGATGGGCTGCAGCGCTGGCTGGTGAACCTGGCCCTAACAGGTGCTGGTGTGGCAATCGGTTGCGTGTTGATGGCCCTACTGCAGCAACTGGCGCTGCGCATCGGCGGCGGCTTTGCCGTGGTGATCGAGGCGCTGCCGGTGTTTCCCCTGGCGCTGATCGGCTCACTGCTGGTGCGGCTGCTCCTTGAGAGCTGCGGCCAAGGCGAACTGGCCTGCCCGAAAGTGCAGAGCCGTATCGGCACGGTATCCGCCGACCTATTGATCGTCGCCGCCACGGCCTGCCTTGATCTGAGCCTGCTGGCCCATGACTGGCTGCCCCTCAGCGTGCTCGCCATCACTGGACTGCTCTGGAACCTGGCAGTGGTGCTGGTGCTGGCCCGCCGCAGCCTGCCTGAACCCTGGTTTGAACGGGGCATTCTTGAATTTGGCCAAGCCACCGGGGTCGCCGCCAGCGGCCTGTTGCTGTTGAACATGGCCGACCCCGACGATCGCAGCGATGCGCTGACGCCCTTTTCGATCAAGCAGCTGCTGCTGCAACCGCTGCTGGCCGGCGGGGTGATCACGGTGATGGCTCCCCTGGCAATCGCCAGCTGGGGATTGCAGAGCTGGACCGTCCTTTGCCTGGGCCTGACCGTGCTGTGGATCAGCCTGGCCCTGTTGCTGGCCCGGCGGCAGCCATGAAGGTCTTCGATGTCCTGCTTGCCTTTGTGGTGCTCAGCGCCCTGTTGCTGCTGGCCAGCGCGATCAAGCGCCGGTTCGGTTGGCTGCAGCGTCTGGGCCTGCCCGAAGCGCTGATCGCCGGGTTGCTAGGGCTGCTGGTGGGTCCCTTCAGCCCATGGGCTGTCTTACCAGAGACGGTCTACAACGTCTGGAGCCAAACCCCGGGCGTGTTGATCACGCTGGTGTTCGCCAGCCTGTTTCTGGGCCAGCGGCTCCCCAGTGCAGGGGTGCTGTGGCAGCGCGCTGCCTCCCAGACCTGTTTTGGCCTGACCCTGGGATTCGGTCAGTACCTGGTGGGCGGTCTGGTGGTGCTGCTGGTGCTGCAGCCGCTGCTGGGCACCAATGCGCTGCTGGCCTGCCTGATCGAGGTCGGCTTCGAAGGCGGCCATGGCACAGCTGCCGGCATGGGGCCCACCTTCGCTGATTTGGGCCTGCCCTCAGGCGAGGCTCTAGGGCTGGCGATGGCGACGGTGGGCGTCCTGGCGGCCGTACTGCTCGGCAGCGCCCTGGTCGTGATCGGCCGCAGCCGCGCCTGGCTCTGCCAGGGCAACAACCAGCAGATGTCTGCTGCCGAGCGCCAACCACACGCTCTTGCAACGAGCCCCGCGCAAGCCCCAGACAACGGCATGACTGAGGCCGCAACGATCGATCAGCTCACCCTCAACCTGGCCCTGTGCGGAGCGGCGGTTGGGCTGGGGGTGCTACTGCGAGAGCTGCTGATCGCCCTTGGCGGCTTCGGTGGCCCAGGTGGAATCCGCCTGCTGAGCGCGGTGCCACTGTTTCCGCTGGCGATGCTCGGCGGGCTGCTGCTGCAGCTGCTGCTGCAGCAGCTCAACCACAGCACCCTGGCCAGCCCGCAGCTGCAGGGAAGCATCGGTTCACTAGCCATGGATCTGCTGATCGCTGCAGCCATGGCCAGCTTGAATCTGCCCCTTCTCGAAGAGAACTGGCTGGCCTTTGCCGTCTTGGCGGCGACAGGCCTGCTGTGGAACCTGGCCGCAGTCTTGCTGCTGGCGCCAAGGCTGTTTCAGGATCATTGGTTCGAGCGGGCAATCGCCGATTTCGGTCAGGGCACCGGTGTCACCGCTACAGGCCTGCTGCTACTGCGCATGGCCGACCCACGGGGCAGCTCGCGGGTGATGGAGGCTTTCTCGTTCAAACAGTTGCTGTTTGAACCGTTTCTGGGCGGCGGCCTGGTGACAGCCCTGGCCCCCATTGCCCTGGCGGCCTGGGGTCTGCAGCGCTGGACGGCAGCCGCTCTGGCCTTAACCGTGGCGTCAGCGCTATTGGGCCTGGCGATCGCCCGCCGAGCCTCAAGAACCAGCCATTGATCTCTGCCCTGCTGCTGACGTTGTTGCCATGGAGCCAACCAACCAAACCCTCCCCAACATCACCCTCTATGGCTACTGGCGCTCAAGCTGCAGCCATCGTCTGCAGATCGCCCTGCGGCTCAAGCAGTTGCCGTTTAGGTATCAACCGGTCGACCTCGATCGTCAGCAACAGCGCGAACCCTGGTTCCTGAACCTCAACCCGTTGGGCCAGGTCCCTGTGCTTCAGGTCGATACAGAGATCTGGGCCGACTCGCTGGTGGCTCTCGAAACCCTCGAAGAGCGCTTCCCCACACAAGGGCAAAGGCTGCTGCCCACCGCCCCTGACGCGCGCCTGAAGGTGCGGAGGGTGGTGAATGCCATCGGCACCGGCCTGCAGCCATGGCTGCTGCCCCTGCAGATCAGGCAATGCATTGACTTAAACGATGAAGCCATCCAGGCACTGCGCCTGAACCACCAAGGCGCCGCTCTTGAAAGCCTGCAGCAGCTGATCAGCAGCAGTGCGGGGCTGTTCAGCGTTGGCGATCACGTGAGCATGGCCGATGTCTTGCTGGTTGCCCACCTGAGTGGTCTGCAGCGTCTGGGGCTGAACCTGGAGCCCTACCCGCTGTTGCGTCAGATCTACAGCCGTTGTCTGCGCCTGCCGGCCTTCGGTGACGCCGAGCCCAGGCATCAACACGATGGTGTTGTCGCAGCAGACACCGAGCGGGCACCGCAAGCTGATCTGCCTGTCGCTGCACTCAACCAGATCCTGCATTACAAGGAACCCGATGGGGCCCTGCGCGCCTACCTGAGCAGCACAGCCAACCCGCCGATCCCTGGGCTTGAACTGGTGCGGCAGCAGACCGTAGCTGCTTTTGGTGAGGTGGCCTCCAAAGTGAGCGCGCTCGAGGTCTGCCTGCTGCTGCGTTGGCTGGCGGCCAGCCGCCGCTGCCGGCGCGTGCTCGAGATCGGTGTATTTACAGGCAGCTCATCGTTGGCCCTGCTCGACGGGATGGGTCCGGCCGGGACCCTGAGCGCCATTGACATCGATCCAACCACCACGGCTGTGGCCCAGCAAGCCTGGCAGCAGCTAGGCCTGCTGGATCGGGTCGATTTTCGCCTGGGCGATGCGTTGCAGCTGCTGCCGGCACTCGAGCCCGGTTTTGATCTGATCTACGTCGATGGAGCCAACTGGGAGTACGAGGCCTACCTCGACAAAGCCCTACCCCTGCTGGCCCCGGGCGGGCTGCTGGTCTTTGACAACGTGCTCTGGCGCGGTCTCGTGATCGACCCTGACCCGGCCGATGCCTCGGCCGCGGGCCTGGCGCGCTTCAACGCTCTGCTGCGGCGGCGCCACGACCTGCAGAGCTGCGTGCTCCACATGGGCGACGGGCTGGCCCTGGTCAGCCCTGCAGATAACGGCTGAGCCGAGCGGCGTGAGGCGAGCTGCCCCACACCTGCCGGGTGGCGGCATCAATGCGAGCCGCCGACACCTCAGAGAGCTCCTGGCGCCAGCTGTCTACGGTGCCGGCCCTGAAATACACCGACGGATTGAGATGGAAGCTGCGCGGATTGCTGGTGAGCTCCTGCTTCATGGCGTCAAAACCGGTGGCCGCTGCAAGCTGCTCTAGCTGCGAGCGATCGAGCTCCTGGCAGCCCGGCAGAAAAGCCTGAAGTTGCTGCGCAGTCGCAACCTTGTCGAGCACCATGTCTTCGTAATAGAGCAGACAGAGTTGCTCATCACCAACACGGCGATCAGCCCGCTCAAGCCAACTCAAGACGTGCCGGTGGTAGTTGCCGAAGTACAGATCGTCTCCCAGAAATAAATCAACAAAGTCATCGATATGCAGGCTTGCATCCACGCCAAGCAGTGGATGCTTCTGCCAGAAGTGATACTGCGAAACCGCCACCGCCTTGGGATCGCGCACCACCACCACAAAACGGGTCGCTGGATGCACACGCCGCACCGGCAGATCTTCATAGCTGCAGTGCACATACCAGAGCCGGGGTGCCAGGCCCGTGCTGGCCTCAAAGCCATGCCAGGACTGCTGGCCCTGCTGCGAGAGAAACACCTCAGGCCAGGGCACGGCAGCATGGCCAATATCACCCTCGCGGCAGGGGTGTTGGGGCGGCAGGGCATACCCACGCTGCACCAGTTCCACCAGAAACTTCTTAGCCAGGTGGGTGCCGACCTTCTGGTGCGTGCAGATCAATAGATCCTGAGCGGTGGTATCCCAGGTGTCGCGCAACACGGCTGCGCTCTGCAGATCAATAAACGGCGGATAGCTGGTGCCGCGATAGCGGTGGTGATCAAACCCCGCGGGGCCAAGCTGCTGCACGGGTTCAAACGTGCGCAACATGTGACCGGGCCTGATCGCCGAATCCCGCGCCTGCAGCACTGCAATGCGGCGGTCGAGCTGTTCGGCCTGGCGCAACAGGTCCTGGCGCTCATAGACCTCCTGCAACGACGGCTGAATTGCAAAGGCCACCTGTTGCAGCAGCTCCACATCAGCGTCACTGAAGCCCTCTGCTGACTGCGGCCCCTGCTTGTTGAGGACCTGCAGGGCACCGATGACAACTGACCCCTCCAGATTGCGCACTGGCAGGCTCAGGGCCGACTCGGTCACAAAGCCGGTGCTGGCGGCCAGCTCCCTGTGCACCCCCGGCGTCTGGGAGAGCTGGGTGCTGCGTTGCAGCTCACCAGTTGCGATGGCCCGAGCCACCATGGACTCGGGTCCAGCCACCACGATTTGTCGTTCGATCACGCCGGTGCCCGCTTCGAGCCAGACGCTGCCGCTGGTCGGGTCTTTGACAAACACCGAAACTCGCTCAGCCCCAAGCAGCGGCGGCACTGTGAGCACCAGCAAGGCAAACAGATCACGCTGACGCAGTTGCTCCCAGCTCTGCCTGAGCGTCAGCCGCTCGGCCATGGCTGCACCCAGTTGTTGCGTTGGCGAGGACATCAGCTGGCGTAAAGGAGCGTTGAGAACTGGTGCTGCACAGCCGCCATCTGCTCAGGGCTGAGCAGCGGCGGCTCACCCAGCGCCATGGCCTGCAGATACATGCGGGCCAGCGTCTCGATTTCGATGGCTAAGCGCAAGGCCTGCGCCAGGCTGCCAGCCACGCTCACCTGGCCGTGGTGGGCGAGCAAGGCCGCCTGGCGATCGGCCAGAGCCTCGAGCGCTCCATCGGAAAAGGCCTGCGTTCCAAACAGTGCATAGGGCGCGCAGCGCACAGAGCTGCCCCCCGCGATCGCCACCATGTAATGAAACGCCGGAATGCCGCGGCCGTGGCAGGCCAGCGCGGTGGCACTGGTGGAGTGGCAGTGCACCACAGCCTGCGCCTCAGGCCTGCTGCGCAGAATGTCGGCATGCAGGCGCCATTCCGATGAGGGACGCCGCGCCTTGCCCTGGCCAGCCTGAGCGCTCCCCAAAGGCAGGCCCGTGAGATCAAGGGCCACTAGATCTGCAGGGCCCATCTGCTCGTAGGGAAGCGAGGTTGGGGTGATCAGCAGACCGCCGTCGATGCGGGCCGAAACATTGCCCGAGGTGCCCTGGTTGATGCCGCTGGCATTGAGAGCGCGGGCCGTCTCAAGCAGCTGCTGGCGCAGATCCGCCTCATTCACAGGTGATCATGCCCCTACAAGACACGAGCCTAAAAGCCATGCGCGCTGTTGGCCTGCGACGCCATCTGCCGATCAGCGATCCAGAGTCGCTGCTCGATCTTGATCTGCCCGCGCCTGTGCTGCGGCCCCATGACCTGCTGGTGCGCGTCGAAGCCGTAGGAGTCAATCCGGTTGACACCAAACTGCGGGCCGGCCAAGGGGCAGCCGATGCGCGCCTGCATGAGCCGCCCCTGGTGCTGGGCTTCGATTGCTGCGGTGTGATCGAAGACCTGGGACCCGCTGCCGCGGCCTCAGGCAGCTGGCAGCTCGGTGATCGGGTCATGGCCGCCGGCGATGTAACCCGGCAGGGCTGCAACGCCGAACTGGTAGCCCTCGATCACCGCCTCTGCGGCAAGCCGCCCCAGAGCCTGAGCGCCGCTGAGGCCTCCGCCTTGCCGCTCACGGGCCTCACCGCCTGGGAGGGGCTGTTTGAGCGCCTGGGGCTGAGCTCTGAACCGAACCCCGCCCAACAGGGACAAACGCTGCTGCTGATCGGCGGCGCCGGCGGTGTGGGCTCGATGGCGATCCAGCTGGCGCGCCGCGCCGGACTGCGGGTGATCGCGACGGCTTCACGGCCCAAAAGCCAGGCCTGGTGCCTGGAGCTAGGTGCTGATGCGGTGATCGACCACAGCCAGCCGCTGGCGCCGCAGTTGGCCGAGCTGGAGGGCACGGACTTGAACACCGTGCAGATCCCCTGGATTGCCAACTTCGCTGACACTGACGCTTACTGGCAGCAGATGGCCCAGTTGGTGGCCCCCCAGGGGGCGATCCTGGCGATCGTGGGCAACCGCAGCCCGCTCGATCAGACCCTGCTCAAGGCCAAGAGCGCCCGGCTCTGCTGGGAGTTCATGTTCACCCGGGCCCAGTACGGCACGCCAGACCTGGCCCAGCAGGGCCAGATCCTCAGCCGCATCGCCGAGCTGGTCGATGCCGGCGAGCTGCGCAGCACCGCCCGCACCAACCTGGGAGCCATCAACGCCGCCAACCTGCGCGCGGCCCACGCCCTGTTGGAAGCCGGGCAAACCACCGGCAAGATCGTGCTGGGTGACTGGGGAGTTTGAGCTGGGGCATGGCCCGATGCCCAATGGCCTTGTGCCAGTGACCATGGTCATGACCATGGTCTTCCTTGCAAGGCTGGAACCCTTAAGACGATCTAGCCGTACAGCCCCGTGAGGCCTGCTTCGCTGGCCTCACACACCCCCCGCTCAGTGATCAAAGCTGTCACCAACCGCGCGGGCGTCACATCAAAGGCGGGGTTAAAGCCCGTTGAGCCATCGGGAGTGAGCTGCACGGTGGCCAGAGAGCCGGCAGCCGGGCCGGAATCCACGCGCCCCTGAATACAGGTCACTTCACCCGCGCTGCGAGCCTCGATC
The DNA here is from genome assembly GCA_049421025.1 of Prochlorococcaceae cyanobacterium. Taxonomy (GTDB): domain Bacteria; phylum Cyanobacteriota; class Cyanobacteriia; order PCC-6307; family Cyanobiaceae; genus RGUW01. Next base: position 31,096 of record JBMSMG010000014.1, read on the forward strand.
GGAATCTCGGCCACCCCATCGGCCACGCTCCAGTCGATCGTGGACGCCGGCAGAGCCACATAAAAGGGCACGCCGTTGTCGTGGGCGGCCAGGGCCTTGAGGTAGGTGCCGATCTTGT